>JAKQKT010000052.1 GCA_029560515.1 Pseudomonadota bacterium | reverse complement strand
GGCCCGGGAAATCGCCGAGAAAATCCGCGATGCCGTGGAAAAACTGAATATTCCGCACGACGGAAACGTGATGGCGAGACATATCACGATTAGCCTGGGCACATCGACACGGGTGCCGCCGCAAACCAATGATTTCATCGGCTTGATGCAAAGTGCCGACAAGGCTTTGTACAGGGCCAAGGAAAGTGGTCGTAATTCAGTGGCGTCTTGATCGTACTCGGGTCGGGTATTGGCTAAAACGGATTATCAGGCTTGGTCGGAAAGGCCGTACATCAACCAGCGTTCGGCATCTTCGACATAACTGAAGACACGAACATTGAAACCCACTGCACGCCCTTCAATTTCGGCATGTTCCGCGGCGGAAACAAACTCCAGCGAAGGTTCCACGATAGCCACCCAATCGACGATGTCACTGTGAACTTTCATTACGGAGGCCAGTTGCGTCATTTGTGCCTGACTGGCGGGAACCCGTTTCTTGCGATCCACGACCAGGATTTTTCTCAGACCTTCCCGTTTGATGATGTTGACGATCTCCTGCCAGTAGGCAACGCGGGCTTCCTGTGAATCGACATCGCCACTCACCTGAAAACGCAAAGTGTCCCCGTGCCTGCGATAAGTCACGTCAAAGTCGGGGTTCTTGCTGCTTTGCATCAGCACAGCGTACTCCTCGCTTATGTCATATCCGGGTGAAATACCCGGTTGCTTATCGACATATAACGCAAGAGTGATCAGCTACTGGACATGAGAGGAAGGCTTGGCGACACTGGGCCATGAAAATTACCTGTGCCGCAGTGCGAAATTTTTCCTCCAGACCTGAACCCATTTTTGATCTGATGGTCGATGCTGCGGGCTTTCCGGCCTGCTTTGACGGTTATGGTCTGATTCCCGCGATTCGCAGCATCCGTCTCGCCGAACCTCTGGCAGTCGGCGTGGTTCGTCATATTTACAATGCCGATAATTCGGTACTGAATGAACGCGTGACGGTAGTGGATAAGCCCCATCGCCATGCCTACATCCTGTCGGGATTCCAGGCGCCATTTTCATGGCTGGTGAGGCAGGGCGAAGCCGACTGGCGACTAAGCGAAAAGTCAGGCGGAACGGAAGTGAGTTGGACCTACGAGTTCACGCTGACATCGGCGCTGGTATTTCCCCTCTGTTTTCTGTTGTTGAAATTTTTCATGCAGCAGGCCATGCAGCGGTGTCTGGCGAATATGGATCAAGTGTGTAGCAACAAGAATACGGATTGATATGGAAGAGTGGATTTTGCTTGCAATGGCTCCCGTCTTTCTCGGATTTATTGTCTGGGAAGCTTGGTACTGGAAAGGTCGCCGCGATGTCTACAGTTTGAAAGACAGCCTGTCGAATGCGGCGCTCGCCCTGATGCATCAGGGAGCCGATGCACTTGCCTGGCTGCTCACCATCGGGCTTTATGTCTGGCTGTATCAACATCGCCTGTTCGATCTGCCCGTTTCGATCTGGACGATTGTGGCCCTGTTCGTGGCTCAAGATTTTTTCTATTACTGGTTTCATCGCGCGCATCACCGGATTCGCTGGATGTGGGCCTCGCATGTCACCCATCATTCGTCTGAGCGGCTGAATTTTTCGACTGCGTTCCGGCAAAGCCTGACCTATCCGATATCCGGCATGTGGTTGTTCTGGTTACCGCTGGCTTGGCTGGGTTTCGAACCGAAAAATATCATTGCCGTCGTCGCGATCAATCTCGGATTCCAGTTTTTCGTGCATACCGAAACCGTCGGAAAGTTGGGCTGGCTCGAAAAAATCTTCAATACGCCTTCGCATCATCGCGTGCATCATGCGAGAAACCCTAAATACATTGACCGCAATTACGCCGGCGTGCTGATTATCTGGGACAAATTGTTCGGCACCTTCGTCGAAGAGGATGCCGAGGTGCCCTGTGAATACGGCATCGTGGTGCCGATCCATTCGCATAATCCGATTACGTTGACCTTTCATGAGTGGCTGGCGATGTTTCGCGATGCGGCGAAACCACAGGGCTTTCTCTCGAGATTGAAACAACTTTTTGGACCGCCGGAACGGGCGCATTCGGGAAAAACATGAATTACTATTCACGCGTCGTGCGACGATGTTTATGAAAGCGAGAGAAAACCGATGAAAACCTGCAGTCTCCTGTTTTTAGTACTGGCAATGCTTTCGCCCATTTCGACGGCTGGAGCAGCCGTGACCAAGAAGCCATACGATCTTACCGTATGGGCTGATGTTGTTTATGATGAAACCGGAAGTCCGAGCCGGATTAATTTTCCAGACGAAGGTCTATATCCGAAAAAATTCATCCAGAGTCTGCAGTTGAAATTAGCAACTCGCAGGATTGAGCCACGTTTGGAAAATAAACTGCCCGCGATATTCGAGACCGGCGTAAGTATCCAGCTAACGATAGACCCCGCAGAAATCGGCGCAGAGGTGAAAATCAATAAAATCGAAGAGCTGCCTCGTACGATAAATATGTCGGTTGCAAAGTTTCCGGCAGACCTTCTGAGGGCAGGTTGGTCGGGAGAAATGAAGGTAAGATGCATGGTCGGTGTCACCGGCCTATGCACCGACATGGAAGTGCTTGATGCAAAGGCCTTGCCGAAATCTGCCCGTCAGTTTGGACTCGATTCGATGAAGGCCTGGCGATTTTTGCCACAAAGACTGAACGGAAAGCCGATTGAATATGAAATGGTCATTCCAATTACAATGACATCGGATACGCCGAGTGATTCAAGACATGTTGATCGAATGAATCGTCGCCCCTGAAAATATCCCTAATAGAGTTAATTCTTCTTGATACATTTGTGATGTATATAAAGACCAGAGCATTATTTTGCTACTTTAAGTGCGTAACTTACCAAGCGTGCCGCCAATTTTTCTTTCATGCTGCCCGGCGATTGCAAATCCATGCGTTGCATCGCCTCGATGTCCGGAGTTGATGGCGATATCAGGGACATGGCAATCAATTTAATCTTGCCGAAGGTCGATGCCGTTTTTGATTTGAGAAAACCCAGGGCTTTCACTAGACGTAATTCCACCGGCGTAAAGTCGCAGCCCAGCGGGTATTCCGGCAATAGGTTGTTTTTTCGGTAAGGTGCCAATACCGCAGCAATATGTTCGGGGCGATTCTGTGTCCAGCTGGTCGGCGCTTCAAAACTGCCCGTGAGTTTCAACTCCCGCTTGGCTTTGTCCAGCAGCTTGGGTATGAAGCGGGCATCACATATCGACAGCATCGCCTTGATGCAATCCTCGTCGTCGGCACCTCGCAAATCGGCAACACCGTATTCATTCAGTGCGATATCCCGGAGATGGCGCGGGATGGTGGTATGGCCATAGTTCCACAGGACGTTAGAATGCGCCGTACCGGCTTGTTCGCGCGTACTGCGGAACATCAGGATGGATCGGCCATCGCGAAGCGTATGCGCCATCGCGACAAAATTGTATTGGCCGCCGACGCCCGATACCACGCGACCATCTTCGAGTGCATCCGATGTTGCCGCACCGAGTACCGTGGTCATCATGCAGGTGTTGTAGAAACGGGCATCGCGTCGTTGCAGTCGTTCGAGGGTTTCGTTGCCGCCATACAACTCGTTGATATGGGAAATACGTGTCATGCCGATGCCGTTTTTTTCGCTTTCCGGCATCTCGCGAAGCCACTGGTATAAATCCTGCGAACCCAGATAGAAACCGCCATTGAGCCAATGCCCTTCTTTTTGCAGACGTTCCCGGTCGGCATCGCTGAGGCAATCGTCGCGTTCACGTTGCATCAGTTCGAGATCATCCACGACACGCCGTTTCAAAATGCCTGCCTGATGCAGATATCGAAAACCGTCGTTCACCATTTCGCTTGCGCCATACAGGCCGGTCTTGAAGGGTTCGGCACCGCCGTATTGCCGGACCAGATCCGATTCGAGAAAACCGGGTGCGAGGCGGTTCATCAATTCGCGGTATTCGGCATTGTGCCGATGGCGCAGATACAGGGCCTGGCACAGTGCATCCGATAGCGATCCAATGCCGATCTGCAGGGTGCCGCCGTCCTTGACGAGTGCGCTGGCTCGCAATCCAATGGCGTATTCGGGGTCGGTGACAGGCTGTAGCGGCAATGCGAATAATTTTGGTGCAGGCCCTGGTAATTCCAGCACGATGTCGAAAAAATCCGCTTCAACGGCAGCCGTACCGGCGATCCAGGGAAGCAAGGGATCAATCTCCGCGATCAGGAAGGGGCGGGGCTTGCCGAGGCGTTCGATTTCGTCGAGCAAATCAAAGGTCAGGTCAGGATTGCAGCTCAAGCTCAATCGGGAGCCTCCCGGCTCGCGCGCCACTTTTTGCACTAGCACATTGATATTTTTTTCCGCGACAGCAGCCGCCACATGTGTGTAATTCAGGCTGTTGTAATTCCGCTGTGCCTGCGATGAATTCAGCAGGCCGCCCGATTGCATATAAAACTCCTGCACCGAGATATTGCCGGGAAGGGCGTTGCAGCGTTGAGCGATGGCGTAATGCAGGCTCGGGAAATCGCGGCCGAAATGGCGGTCCAGAAAGGGTTGCAGGAAGCGTTTTTCCAGATCACTGCCGGCTTTCGGTGGCGTCAACGACAGCGCGGTAAAAATTTTCAGGCTGCAGTCTTTGTCTTTTTCGACGGCGTCGTAAATCGCATTCAATAATCTGTGGGGCTTGCCCAAGCCCAATGGCGCAGCCAGCACAATCTTGTTGGCGGAGCGCTCGAGCAAAACTTTTACGACGGCTTCCAGATTGTCTAGCTGCACGATACACCTTGCGTGGCCGGGTTTTGGTCAGTATCGCATTTTGTTCCAAAGCCGGCTTGACATCTTCGATTACGGGTGTAATCTAAATGAAAATTACAGGTGTAATCTCAATGCAAATCAGTGAAGCGGAAAGTCTGGTCATGGAAGTCCTCTGGCAACGCAGCCCGCGTTATGCCGAGGAAGTGATCGCCCAATTGTGCGAGGAGCAGGATTGGCAGGAGCCGACCATCAAGACTCTTTTGAACCGCCTTTTGAACAAAGGCGCGATCCAGGCCGAGAAGCATGGCCGGCGTTACAGCTATAGCGCGGTTCTGAAGCGTGAGGAATGGGTAACGACTGAAAGCAAAAGCCTGCTAAATCGCATTTTTGATGGCCGCATCGCTCCTCTGGTCGCGCATTTCAGCGAGAAGGGAAAGTTGAGCAAAAAAGATATCGCCGAACTGAAAAAATTGATCGAGGGGATGGATGATGAGCGCTGATTTATTGAGCCTGCTTATCGAGGCTACCATGGCGTCCAGCTTTGCGGTGTTGCTTGTGCTCGCAGTGCGCCGGCCTGTGCGGAAATTCGCCGGTGCCCGCATTGCATATGGGCTTTGGTGCTTCGTTCCTTTGGCTTTGGCCGCGATCTTGCTGCCGGCTCGCGAGATCGTCGTGACGATGAAAGTTCAGCCCGTACAAATCGGTGACGTATCGATCGGGCAGCTTACAGAAGCCCTGGTTCCCGCGACCGATTTTTTTTCGGTTGCGGTAGTCCTTGCCTGGATAAGCGGCATGCTGGCATGCGCTGTGCTGTTTTCGCGTCGCCAGAAAAATTTTCTGGATGATCTTGGCGTGCTCACGCATAAAAACGAAAAAATATTTTCGGCCGAGAAAAACATTCAGGGACCATCGGTTATTGGTGTAGTGGCACCCCGCATCGTATTGCCGTCGGATTTCGAAACACGTTACAACCTGGAAGAGCAGCAGCTCGTTTTGTCGCATGAAAACATGCATCTGTCGCGTGGCGATACACGGATAAACCTGATTGCAGCATGCCTACGCAGCATTTTCTGGTTCAACCCTCTGATGCATTGGGCCGGTGCACGCTTCCGTTTTGACCAGGAGCTGTCTGCCGATGCGCTTGTTCTATCGAAGTTCCCCTCGGCGCGAAAATCCTACGCCGATGCCATGCTCAAAACGCAAATGGCCAGCGCCGGTCTTCCGGTCGCCTGTCATTGGCAGGCCCATCATCCATTGAAGGAGAGAATTCTCATGTTGAAAAATCCCGCCCCCGGAAAATCATCCAGATACATCGGTATTACGTTTGTTGCCGCGCTTTGCGTTTGCGGTTCTGTTGCCGTCTGGTCGTTGCAGCCTGCAAAAGTTGTCGCGGCAAGCGATAAGACCGCCTTCATGTACGAGATGAAGATGGACGTGGATGTCGATGGCGATATAAAAAAAGACATCGTCGTCCGTGAAGTGCCGGGAAAGACGGCGATGATCACGCAAGGCGAAGGAGACAAGCAGTGGATCTTCGGATTTGTTCTGAGTCCGCAAAAAAACAATCGCGTCATGCTGGATGCGACCCTGAAGCGCGGTAATGAAGTGGTAAGCAGGCCCAAATTGCTGATCGAGCTCGGCAAGGAATCCGGGATCGGCGTCAGCACCAGTGACGGCAGTTCGGTATTCAAATTGAATATGCTGGTAAAGGAATGGCGCAATGCTGCAAACATGAATGCTGTCAAACCGTTCCAGAATGAAGAAGTGATGCATGACAACCTGAGGATGTTCAGGCAAATGGCGGCGCGGCGCGAATACACCCGATTGCAATCCGAGCCGGATGCTTCCTGGCGCAAGAAGTTGAAAATTTCCTTTGTCATAGATCCCAAGAAAGAAATCGGTAAAGACGAAGGCTGCTAGGAGAGTGAGGAAGTAACGATAAAGTTTTATCAATCGGAATTTGATACAGATCAGGCCGTAAATGAAAAAATCAGGGGTTGGATGATGAGCGATGATGTTATGAAATTATTGACCGAGGCGACCTTTGCAAGCAGTGCCGCGATAGCCATTGTTCTTGTTTTGCGGGTGCCGATGAGACAGTTGTTTGGTGCCAGTGTCGCCTATACGCTTTGGAGTCTGATTCCATTGGCATTGATTGCCGTATTGATTCCAGCGCGGGATGTCGTCGTTACAACCATCATTCAACCGACGACTGCCAGTGTCAGCGCAGCTGTAGCACCCATGCTGACGGCCGCCGCGGTGCAGGCAAATGACAATCCGGTGAATCTGGCTCAAATGTTGTGGATTGCAGGCATGGTTTTCTTTGCATTCTGGTTTGCACGCCAACAGCAAAAGTTTATCGGCAGCCTCGGCGCCTTGAATCTGTGTTACGAGAAAGTATTCCTGGCAGACAATAACAGTCAGGGGCCAGCGGTGGTTGGCGTCGTCCAGCCACGTATCGTGTTGCCGTTGGATTTTGAACGGCGCTACAGCCGTGAAGAGCAAAATCTGATATTGACGCACGAGAAAATTCATCTGGAGCGCGGCGATACGCGCATCAATCTCGTTGCTGCGGCTTTGCGCTGCATATTCTGGTTCAACCCCTTGTTGCATTGGGCCGATGGTCGTTTTCGTTTCGACCAGGAGCTGTCCACCGATGCAAACGTTTTATCGAGATTTCCGGCAGCGCGAAAATCCTATGCCGATGCCATGCTGAAAACGCAGATGGCCATTATCGGTCTTCCCGTTGCCTGTCATTGGCAGGCGCATCATCCCTTGAAGGAAAGAATTCTGATGCTGAAAAAAGCGACTCCCGGAAAAATATATCGATTGTCGGGCCTCTGTCTCGTGGCAGTACTTTGTTTTGGCGGTGCTTTTGCTGCGTGGTCCACGCAGCCGGCCAATGTCATTGTTACGCCCGCTGAAGTTGGGCTGCTTTATGACATACGAATGGAAGTCAAAGTGGATCGTGTCGATCAAAAGCCTATAAGCATCCGTGAAGTACCTGGAAAAGAATTTGCCGTATCGCTCGGCGAAAAAGCGACGGACTGGTCTTACCGGTTCTCGGTGACGCCGATAGATAGCCAGTTCATGTTTATCAAGGGCGAAATCAGGTACGGAAAAACATTGATATCCAAGCCTGCAATGCAGATTGCCAATGGTAAAAATTCGGCGATATCGGTAATGACGAAAGACGGCAGTTCCATTTTCAACATGAATTTCACGGTAAGCCAGGTGCGCAATGGCAAGCGGGTGCCGCCGATGCCATTCAATGGCGATAAAGACGCGGCTAACGGCACTTATTTGATACAAGACAAGGACGGCAAGGGTGAGGTAATGACCTATGCGGACTTGTTGAGCCAGGTTCCGGAGCCGGTAAGCGATGACAAGATCAAGACCCAAGCCAGAATTATTCCGGGCAGTGACTATGTCCAATTGCAGGCTGCCGCCAGAGAAGCGGGTTATAAAAGCATGAAAGTGGTGTTCACCGTTGGCGCGAAGGGGGAGTTGTTTAGCGCCAGTCTTGACGGCAACTACTCGCTGGATGAAACCACGGCCAAGACATTGAATGCCTTATTGGCACGACAACAATTCGAGCCTGCGAAGGGAATGAATGATGAGCCAGTTATCAGCAAGTTGAGTATTGAGTTCTGAGTTTTTGCCGTGAATGCACTTGTTGCATTCACAATCTATCAACAGGCACTTTCAGGTAAACCACGCCATTGTCTTCGGCTGCCGGAAAGACTCCGGCGGCAATATTGACCTGCACCGACGGAATGATCAGGGCAGGCATCGTCAGAGTGGCATCACGCGCGGTTCGCATGGCGATAAATTCTTTTTCGCCTACCGAACTCGCCGCATGGATATTGCTTCGCTTTTGTTCGCCGACCGTCGTTTCACAACGTGGTTCGCGTCCGCCGGGTGAATAATCGTGGCAGACAAACATGCGGGTAGCGTCGGGTAAATGAAACAGCCGGTGAATGGATTGATACAACAGCGCTGCATTACCGCCGGGGAAATCGCAGCGGGCGCTGCCGCCATCAGGCATGAATAGCGAATCGCCGACGAAGATTGCATCGCCTATCAAATAACTCACGCTGTCATTGGTATGGCCCGGTGTCGGAACGATGCGTGCCTGCAATTCGCCGATGGAAAATACTTCGTCGTTGTCGAATAAATGATCAAACTGCGAACCATCGGTGGCAAAGTTTTCATCAAGATTGAAAACCGGCTTGAAGGTTTTCTGGACGTCAGTAATTCCCCTGCCGATCGCAATGCGTCCGCCCAGGTTTTTCTTGATGAAGGGTGCTGCCGAAATATGGTCGGCATGGGCGTGGGTTTCCAGTATCCATTCAACCCGATAGGTGTTTTGGAGTGCCGTATCTACCAACTGCTGAGCACTTGTCGTGCTTGTTCGGCCGGATTTTGAATCGTAATCCAGCACGGGATCGATAATCGCGCTAACGCGCGTTGCCGGATCGGCAACGACATAACTCCAGGTACCGGTTTCCTTGTGATAGAAAGAATGGACGACCGGCGACGACATCATCTGCCCAATGCGTAATTGATCATCGCGGCAAGGCGCGCGCCGGCTTCACGCAAACGGCGTTCCTGCAAGGGGCGATATTTATTCAGGTAATCGTCCTTGATGATGTTTTTCGGCGGATACGGGTTGTCTTTCAGGATGCGGCAAGACTGCATTGCCCAATCCACTGCCGGGCGATCCGAACGCTTGGTTTCATCGAACGGCAATGGCGATTGTTTCCACAAAAAATCGGCGTACTTTTTCGTGTCACGGGTTTTGCTTTCGGTGATCATCGAGTCCCAGACGCTGTGGATATTCCAGCCCGAAGGCACGTAATCGCCGGGTTTCGGATTGGCGAGCGGCTGCCAGGCCTTGCCTTGATAGCTGATCTGGAAAGTATTGCCGCCGCGGTCATCGCCATAGCCGGCATGGAAAGGCTGGTGTACATCGCCAATGAAATGCACCAGGAATTTGAGGGCCTCGGTGCGTTCGAGATCGGTACGGTTCTTGTCGGAAAGAATCGTGAAGTTCTTGTTGATGGCGGCGACAACGCAGTTGCCGTCCGGGCAATCACGTACGGGGACAAATTCGCAGGGAACGTCACGCGGAAAATTGATGTAATGCAGGCGGCTGGTTTGCTTGAAACGGTCCGGGTCGCTGGCGCGCAGGGTATCGGCCCAATTGGCGACACCTGCCAGGGTCGGCTCGGATTCAGCCGCCAACAATCTTGCGACCTCGGCCTGGGCCTTGGCATTGAGTTGGCGCTGCGCCAGATCGCCCACGATTTCATGGCCGAGCTTGCCCCAGGCCAATGTTTGCAAGGGGATCAGCAGGAAACAGAGCGCAATGAGGGCGGATCGGATAGCTTTCATAAGGATTTTTGAGGGCCTGAGGGGTGTTATGGGGAGGCTGCAAACGCTAAAATAGCGGTTCTCTAGCACTTATGCATCTTAGGAGCATTGTATGACGATTAAAGTCGCGATTAACGGTTATGGCCGCATTGGCCGCAATGTACTGCGCGCTATTTACGAGGCAAACCGTCAACACGAAATCAAGGTAGTCGCCATCAATGATCTGGGCGATGCCGAAACCAACGCACACCTGACCCAATACGATACCGCGCACGGCAAATTCCCGGGCACGGTTTCGGCAGAAAGCGGCGACTTGATCGTCAACGGCGATCGCATCAAGGTGTATGCAGTCCGCAATCCGGCCGACATTCCATGGGGCTCACATGATGTCGACGTGGTGCTGGAATGTACCGGTTTGTTCACTTCGAAAGCGAAGGCATCTGCGCATTTAACAGGCGGCGCGAAGAAAGTGATTATTTCGGCACCCGGCGACAAAGACGTCGACGGTACCTTCGTGTTCGGCGTAAACGACGACCAGCTGAAATCCGAATTCACCGTGATTTCGAATGCGTCTTGCACCACCAACTGCCTCGCGCCTCTGGCGAAAGTGCTGCATGAAAAAATTGGCATCGTGCACGGCTTGATGACCACGATTCACGCCTACACCAATGACCAAGTGCTGACCGACGTGTATCACAGCGATCTGCGCCGTGCGCGTTCGGCCACGATGTCGCAGATTCCTACCAAAACCGGCGCTGCTGCTGCGGTAGGTTTGGTGCTGCCGGAATTGAACGGCAAGTTGGACGGTTTCGCAATGCGCGTGCCAACCATCAATGTGTCGGTCGTTGATCTGACCTTCGTTGCCAAGCGCGCAACGACTGCCGCCGAAATCGACGCGATTGTGCAGGAAGCCGCGAACGGTCCGTTGAAAGGCATTCTCGGTTTCAACAAGAAGCCGCTGGTATCGATCGACTTCAACCACGATTCGCACAGCTCGGTCTACGACAGCACGCTGACCAAGGTGATGGAAGGTACGCTCGTCAAAGTTTGCTCCTGGTACGACAACGAATGGGGCTTCAGCAACCGCATGCTG
Source organism: Pseudomonadota bacterium (assembly GCA_029560515.1). GTDB lineage: Bacteria > Pseudomonadota > Gammaproteobacteria > Xanthomonadales > Xanthomonadaceae > Arenimonas. The sequence continues at coordinate 7,718 of JAKQKT010000052.1, read as the reverse complement.
GATATGACCATTGCGTTGATGAAAGCAAAATAAGTTTTGCAATTCAAACAAAGAAAAAGCCGACGAAAGTCGGCTTTTTCTTTGGATCGTAGGAGCGTCCTTTAGGCGCGATAGATCTGGCGGGATTTGTCGCGCCTAAAGGACGCTCCTACGATAACACTTTGCATCAACCAGCCAATTTCGCCTTGAGCAATTGCGACACCACGCCCATGTCGGCCTTGCCGGCGACCTTGGTCTTGATGATCGGCATGACTTTGCCCATCGCCTGCGGGCCGCTGACGCCGGCTTCGGCCAGGGCTTCGTCGATGATCACGTTGATTTCGGCTTCCGACATTTGTTCCGGCAGATAGGCCTGAATGATGCTCAGCTCGTATTTTTCGACGGCGGATAAATCATCGCGACCGGCAGCGTCGAATTGGCTGATCGAATCCTTGCGTTGCTTGACCATTTTTTCCAGTACGGCCAGCACAATCGTATCGGTAATTTCGATGCGTTCGTCGACTTCGCGCTGTTTCAGCGCGGCATTGATCAGGCGAATGACGGCGAGTTTTTCTTTTTCGCCGCTCTTCATGGCGGTTTTCATGTCTTCGGTGAGTTGGGCTTTCATGCTCATGGGAGTTCTCCTTCAAATTTCGGAAATACAAAAGGCCGGTGATGCTTTCGCAAAACCGGCCTCGTAGTCAGAACGCACAAGGCGTTCTAAAAATTAATACATGCGTTGACGTTTGGTGACGTCACGCGAGCTGCGGCGCAATTGACGCTTAACAGCAGCTGCAGCTTTACGCTTGCGTTCTTGAGTCGGCTTTTCGTAGAACTCTTTCTTGCGGGTATCAGCCAGGACGCCGGCTTTTTCACAAGTGCGCTTGAAACGGCGCAGGGCAAATTCAAAGGGTTCGTTTTCGCGGACTTTTACATTAGGCATTTGAAACTCCAAAAATCAGGATTTCGCTTTGACTCCAGGCCAACTGGGCAGCGAGCCGCGTATGATACGCGGCATCCCCACTTCCGTGCAAGCCAAAACGGGCAGAAATTAGAGACGACATGCGAGTTTTAGGAATCGAAACCAGCTGCGACGAGACCGGTGTAGCGCTGTATGACACGACTTTGGGCCTACGGGCGCATGCCTTGTACAGCCAGATCGCGTTACATGCCGAATACGGCGGGGTGGTGCCGGAGCTGGCCAGTCGCGACCATGTGCGCAAGCTTTTGCCATTGGTACGCCAAACCTTGGCGGAGGCCGATTTGTCGGTTTCCGATATTGATGGGGTGGCATTTACCGCCGGCCCGGGTTTGATCGGTGCTCTATTGGTCGGTGCAGCTGCCGGAAGGGCTCTGGCTTGGGCTTTGGATGTGCCTGCGATCGGCGTACATCATATGGAAGGGCACTTATTGGCTCCCTTGATGGAAACCAACCCGCCGAAACCGCCGTTTGTGGCGCTGTTGGTCTCGGGTGGTCATACCCAATTGGTGCTAGTGAAAGCCATTGGCGACTATCAATTGCTGGGCGAAACCCTGGATGACGCGGCCGGCGAAGCTTTCGACAAAACCGCCAAAATGATGGGTCTGCCTTATCCCGGTGGTCCGGAGCTGGCGAAATTGGCGGAAACGGGTGCGCCGGGCAAATACAAGTTTTCCCGTCCAATGACCGATCGACCAGGTTTGGACTTCAGTTTTTCCGGCCTGAAAACCCAGGTTTTGCTGGCCTGGCAAAAATCCGACAAGACCGACGCAACGCGCGCCGATATTGCCCGCGGTTTCGAAGACGCGGTGGTGGATACGCTGGCGATTAAATGTGAGCGCGCCTTGCATCAGTGCGAGACCAATCAATTGGTCGTTGCCGGTGGCGTTGGAGCGAACACGCGCCTGCGTGCCAAATTGGCAGAATCGTGTGCGAAATTGCGAGGACAGGTGTATTTCCCGCGCCCGGAATTTTGTACCGACAACGGCGCGATGATCGCTTTCGCCGGTGCCCTGCGCCTGCAAGCGGGGCAGGTCGAAACCTCCGCCATCACGGTGCAAGCACGTTGGGATATGGCAACATTGTCTGAAGTGTAGGGTGTGCGTTGGCGCACCGATTTGTTTCAATAAATCATTAAAATCGAAGACGAAAGCAGTGCGAGACGGTGTGCTTTAGTGCATCGATTACTTTCAATCGCGGCTAATGCCGCGCCCACATGAACGGAATTTATGGACAAGGTTTTTATCGAGGCATTGGAAATCGAATGTGTCATCGGCATTTACGACTGGGAACGCAAGATCAAGCAACCGATCGTGCTCGATATCGAAATGGCATTTGATAATCGCATTCCGGCGGCAAGCGACAATATCGAGCACACGCTGGATTACAAGGCGGTGAGCAAGCGGCTGATCCAATTCGTGAGTGAGTCCGATTTCGGCTTGGTTGAAAAGCTGGCAGAGCAATGCTGCAAGATCATTCTTGAAGAATTCAAGGTTTCGAACGTTAAACTCAAGTTGAGTAAAATCGGAGCGGTGCGTGGTGCGAAAGCCGTCGGCGTGATGCTGGAGCGTAGTGCTTGAACAAGCCATTGCACGAGGTGTATTTGAGTTTGGGCTCCAATGAGAACCCGAAGCACTACCTGAAGCTGGCGATCGAGGCATTGAAAGAGAAGTTTGGCGACATACGATTGTCGCCTGTCTACCGCACGCCGGCCGTCGGTTTTGAAGGCCCGGATTTCCTGAATGCGGCGATCGGTATCAAGACGGATTGGGATGTGTTGACGCTCGATGCCTGGCTGCACGAGCTGGAAGATGCAAATGGCCGAAGACGCGACGTTCCGCGTTATTCAAGCAGAACTCTGGATATCGACATCATTTTTTTCGACGATCTGATCATGTCGGGGCCGGGGAATCTGTGTATTCCAAGGCCGGAGCTAAAACATCCTTTCGTGTTGAAACCCTTGGCAGATATTGCGCCGGATTTTCGTGATCCGGTATCCGGGAAAACACTGGCCCGTTGCTGGGCAGAGCACCCGAACTTCAAGCATGGTTTTGTTGAAGAATATATTTATTGATCTCCGTCAGTTCGGAGTAATTCGATAGCGCTTGTTTACAACACTGATGGCCGGTGGCGTTTTACTTCGATTGAAAGCATCAAAACCCGTTTTCAAATCACTCCAGAACGCTTGCCATTCCGCGTTTTGCCAGACGATTTTCGTGTTGTCGAAACGAAACGGAAAAACATGTACGTCGATACTTTTCTGTCCCGAACGTAAGGCGGCATCCATCAAGGTATAAATTTCCTCAATGGCGGCATCGCCCATCGCATAGCAGCCAATCGACACGCAATTGCCATGCACCATCAGAAAATTTCCGGTGCGGCCATTGGCACGATCATAGGCATTCGGATACCCCAGATTGAAGGCAAGATGGTAATTGCTTTGCGGGTTTAGCTGGCTCAGTCCGACGCGATAAAAACCTTCGGGCGCCTGGTTGTCGCCTTCGCGAATTTTCGGGCCAAGACGACCCGAGTAAGTGCAGATCGGGTAGGTGTGGAACAACACGTATTGGTCTTTTTTGGAGACCCAGATCTCCAGCACTTTTTCGGCTTTGAATATCCGGATGAAAACGGGATTTCCATAATCCAGTTTCTTTTCTGCTAGTGCAGCTACCAATGCCGGCTTGACACGCTTTGCCGCCAGTTCTGCGCGGCTTTCGGCAAGCGCGGTGCCGCCAAATACCAATAGCAATACAGCAAACAGGAAACGATGGAAGCCCATTGGCAAGGTCATAGGTTCAGGTGTCGCCCGCCATCGACGCGAATGATTTGTCCGGTGCTGTAGCTGGCATCCTGAATTAGCCATCGCACCGCTTCGGCTATTTCTTCCGGACTGCCGGCGCGTTGCAGCGGCGTGTTGGCAAGAATCGCGGTTTTCTCGTTCTCTGATTTTCCGGCATCGGGCCATAAAATGGCACCCGGCGCGATGGCGTTGACGCGAACATTTGGCGCCAATTCCTTTGCCAGCGATTGCGTCATCATCGCGAGTGCCGCTTTCGCCATGCAGTAAACCGTGTGCTGTTGCAATGGGCGTTCGGCGTAGATATCGACGATATTGACAATGCTTCCTTTGCTTGCCTGCAAATGTGGCGTTGCCGCCTGCGACAGGAAGAACGGCGCCCAGGCATTGGATGCAAATAATTGTTGCCAGTCCTTGTCTTGCGTGGTGCCGATCGGTGTCGGGAAAAAACTGCTGGCATTGTTGACCAAGGCATCCAGGCGACCGAAACGACCAACGGTTTTCGCGATTATTTCGGGCAGGCGGTCGAATTCGGCCAGCTCGGCCTGCAGCACCAGAACGCTATCCGGACGTGCCTGTTCCAGTTCCAGTCGAAGCTGTTCCGCTTCTGCGGCTGAATTCCGGTGATGGATGACGACGGAAAAACCCCGTGCATGCAAACACTTGGCGATGCTGCTGCCAATTCGCTTGGCGGCACCGGTAATCAGAACAACGGGAGCAGTTTGCATGGGAAACCTTTTCAAAACGGTGCATCGGACGGCAGCTTGCCATTACTTTAGACGCTTGTGTCATTTCGTCAAATTAACGCAATATTATGCCGCCATTGTGGCTGACTTCATTTCTGAGGAGTGTGAAAATGTTTGCTAAGTTTTCCCGCAGTTGGGAACTGGTAAAAGCAAGTGCAGGCGTGTTGCGTTCGGACAAGGAATTGCTGGTGTTTCCGGTCATCTCCGGCATTGCCGCCTTGATCGTGTTGGCAACCTTTGTCATACCCATCGTCAGTTTAAAACTATTCGAAGGCGGTACGGGTCCGTTGGGCTATGTCATCGGCTTCCTGTTTTATCTGTGCCAGTACTTCGTGATTTTCTTTTTCAACTCCGCACTGGTCGGCGCCGCCATGATTCGTTTGAACGGCGGTGACCCCACGGTGGCCGATGGTCTGCGAATCGCACGCGAACGCATGTTGCCGATTCTTGGCTATGCCGCCATTGCCGCAACAGTAGGCTTGCTGCTGCAGTTCCTGAAAAACAAGGACAACTTTGTCATCCGCATGTTGGGCAGTCTCTTGGGTACGGCCTGGACTGTTGCAAGCTTCCTGGTGGTGCCTGTGTTGGTCGCGAACAAGATTGGCCCGATTGATGCCGTGAAGAAAAGCATTGAGTTGCTGAAAACTACCTGGGGCGAGAACGCTGTTGGCCAATTAGGCATTGGTTTCGTCTTTGGTTTCATCATGGCCGGCGTGATTATCATGGGTGTCTTGCTGAGCATTCTTGGTTTTACGGTATCGCCTTATCTCGGCGGTACGATTGTGGTGTTGACCGTCTTGTCCGCCTTGACGGTCGGTATTATCCAAAGTGCCTTGTCGGGCGTTTATGCTGCCGCCCTGTACCGCTTCGCCAATGATGGCGTTGCTCCGCAGGGTTTTGAAGGCATGGGTCTGCAAACGGCATTTCAAGCCAAGTAAGCGGTTTCGGATAAGGCCCGCCTCTGCAAAGGGGCGGGCTTTTTATTGTCGCACCGTGAATATCGGCGGCACACATAAAACACACAGACCCGTGCGAAAATGGCGTCATGAAAATATCACTTCCAGAAGCCAGCCCGGAAGCGCTGGCGCATAGCCAGGCCTTCACCCGTGCACTGAAGCAGCATATTCGTGAAAACAATGGCGCCATTCCGTTCTCACGATTCATGGAACTTGCGCTCTATGCGCCCGGCATGGGTTATTACAGTGCAGGTTCAAGCAAGTTTGGTGCCGAAGGTGATTTCGTCACATCGCCTGAACTTGGCGCCATTTTTGCCAAATGCATCGCTACGGCGAGTGTCAAAGTGCTGCAACAACTGGAAGACGAGACGGTTTTTTTCGAGCTCGGTGGCGGTAGCGGGGCATTCGCCGAACATGCACTGAAACAGTTTTTCGAATTGAATATCGTTCCGACGCGATATTGCATTCTGGAACCCAGCGCCGATTTGCGTGAACGTCAACGCCAGCGTCTGAAAGAAAATCTGCCTGCGGAATTGTTTTCACGCTGTGAATGGCTTGATGGTCCATTTGAATCTGCATGGCAGGGCGTGTTGTTTGCAAATGAAGTACTCGATGCCTTGCCGACGCCGCGTTTTGTCGTTCGTGAAGGCGAGGTCTATGAAGAAATGGTGGTGCTTGATGCCAATGAAAATTTCATTCGGGTCGATCAGCCTGCCGATGCGATGCTGCGCGCCGCCGTACGCCACATCGAACGCGATACCGAAGTGCCGTTTGCCGAAGACTATTGCTCGGAAGTCCTGCCGCAGTTGCCTTACTGGATTCAGGCCGTCGGTGGCTTGATCGAAAAAGGCGTAATGCTGTTCGTCGATTATGGCTATCCGCGACGCGAATATTATCTACCGGAACGCAGCGACGGCACCTTGGTTTGCCATTACCGTCATCATGCCCATAACGATCCGTTTTATTTGCCCGGTTTGCAGGACATCACCGCATTCGTCGATTTCACCGCCGTCGCGGAAGCTGGCGTAAATGCCGGCTTTGATTTATCCGGATATTGCTCGCAAGCCAGCTTCCTGATTGGCAACGGCCTGCCACAGGCAATGCAGGCGGTGGAAGATATCGAAGACGAAGTGGTTCGCTATCGTTTGCATCAGGAAATTAAAAAACTGACCTTGCCCGGCGAGATGGGCGAGCGTTTTCAAGTAATCGGCTTTCAGCGCGATGTTGAATTTCGCGATGCTTTTGCCATGGGCAATTTGTCGAGACGCTTGTGATGCGCGAATTTGCAAAACCTGGCTTATGGCTGGGTATCTGGGTATTCGGATGGCTGCTGTGCATCGTGCTGTCGATGATTACGCCGCCGAATATCGAAATTGATATCAGCAATGGCGACAAGATCGGTCATTTTCTGGCTTACGGAGTTTTGGCGGCCTGGGCTGTGATGATTTTCCGGCAAAAGCGTGGCTGGTGGCTAAGTGCGTTTGCCTTGGTTTGCCTCGGAATTATTCTGGAATTTGCACAGGGCTATTTCACCAATACCCGGATGATGGATTGGCGTGATGCGCTAGCCGATACCATTGGTGTAGGTTTGGGTTTGTGCGCAAGTTTGATGCCCAGGCAGGATTTTTTGCTGAGACTTGATCGGAAATTTTTTCAAATTCAATAAGCGATCAATAAACTCTGGAGCCATATTTTCGTGGGAGCGCCCGTCAGGCGCGAAAAATCCCGCCAGATCTTTCGCGCCTGACGGGCGCTCCCACGAGATTACATCGCGCTTGCAATCGCCTTGATGCGCGCACGCCGCATCGCTTCGCTGATTTGCGGACCTTGCAGGCCCGCACTATCGATATCCTTGAACGTCACCGATATCGCCGCGGCATGATATTTGTTCAGCAATGCGCGTGACGGGTATGCAGTATTTTCCAGACCGAGACGTCCGCGTTTGTCGGCTTCGCAGACCAGTCCAAGTTGGTCGATACGCTCGGGTTTTCTAAAGCCATCGCAGCGCGCAATCAAATCGTGCACCGTGCTGGCTTTCATTTCATCCAGGCGATGTACGTTCAGATGTTCGCGACAGACAATCTCGGCCAGGTCGCGATAATCCGCAGGCACCTTGAAACGTTGGCAAAGATTCGCAAGCGGTTCCAGGCCGCTTTGTTCATGCCCGATATGCTTGGGTAGTTGGTTTTTCGGCGACAAGGCCTTGCCAAGATCATGGGTCAATGCAGCGAAGCCGAGCATGGCATTGCCTGGTGCCAGTT
>JAKQKT010000043.1 GCA_029560515.1 Pseudomonadota bacterium | reverse complement strand
CGGTTTCGATTACCGCCAGCGTCAGTCGCGAGACGCAGCATACTTTGCCACGTTCGTCTTCAATGCGGATATCCCACACCTGGGTCTTGCGGCCGACATGGACGGGCCGCGCAGTGCCCGTTACAACACCTTGCGTGACGGCACGAACATGGTTGCAATTGAGTTCAAGACCGACGGCTTGCTGGCCTTCTTTTTCGACGCACATATTGGCGCCGACGCTGGCCAGCGTTTCCGCCAGCATGGCCGAGGAACCGCCATGCAATAAACCGTAGGGTTGTTTCGTTCGCTGATCGACCGGCATCGTGCCGCGAAGAAAGTCTTCGCCTATTTCGGTAATGGCGATGCCCAAATGCGACACAGCCGTATTACGGCTGTGTACATTGAGTTCTTCAAGGGTTCGCGGACGGCGAAAAATACTCGCCATGTTCAAGCTCAGCGAACGCGCAACAAGCCTGGACGCCAGGCCGGCGCATAACCCGAACGCTTGTAGCCCGAGGCATCACCGTAACCGCTTCCGGTTTCACGATTGGTGCGGCGATGCATACGGTCCTGCAATTCCTGGCGACGATCGGCGAGCCATTCGGCCGAGCCAACCGAAGAAGGACTCACGCCGCGACGGCGGGCTTCATTTTCGCGGTATTCGCAGAATTCTTCGTAGGCTTCCAACTCGTGTTTCAGTTCTTTCACGCACAATTCGATCGCAATCGCGTCGTCAAAATAACCGAGCACCGGAATACTGTCCGGAATGATGTCGGCCGGATCGGCGAAATACACCAATGCCGACAATACGTGTTGACGGTCTGCATCACCGAGCGACCAGCCTTCATCGCGCACCATGGCAATCAGGGCATCCAGGTGGTCAAGACGTGCGGCGATGAAATCCGGCAAATCGACCTTGTTGGCTTCTTCCAGCAGTTTACCTGCAGCGGCGATGATTTCTTCGGCGGGCTTATTGCCGGCGGAATCGCGCGCAGCCTTGATGGCAGCATTGAAATGTTCTAGATCGCGGTCGGAGAGTTCAAAACTAATCGCTAAAGGCATGACTATGTTTCCATCAAAAGGTGAATGGTAGAAGCGGAAGACTAGGCGCTGCGGCCGAATGCGTCAAACTAGCCCAAGTTTACGCGAGCCGGTGTGCAGCGACTAGGGCCTACACACCCGATTAACCGGCAGCGGTTAGACTCGCCTTGCGGGCAGACAGGCCGCATCCATACAGCGTTCATCAACGGGAGAGGTTTATGAAACAACTTGGTGCAGAATTTTTCGGTACGTTTTGGCTGGTGTTGGGGGGCTGTGGAAGCGCCGTGCTTGCAGCAGGATTCCCCGAACTCGGAATCGGTTTCGTCGGGGTGTCGCTGGCTTTTGGTCTTACGGTGCTGACCATGGCTTATGCGATAGGCCATATTTCGGGCTGCCATTTGAATCCGGCAGTCTCCATCGGTTTGTGGGCCGGCGGTCGTTTTGAGGCCGGCAAATTACCCGGTTACATCATCGCGCAGGTTCTGGGGGCAGTTGCGGCAGCTGGCGTTCTCTATCTGATTGCGAGCGGCAAATCCGATTTCGCCGCCGGCGGTTTTGCATCCAACGGCTTTGGCGAACATTCACCGGGCGGCTATTCCATGACGTCCGCACTTGTTTGCGAAGTCGTGATGACGGCGATGTTCCTGATCGTGATTCTCGGTGCAACCGATAGGCGCGCGCCGGCCGGTTTTGCACCGATTGCAATTGGCCTTTGCCTGACCTTGATTCATTTGATCAGCATCCCCGTGACCAATACCTCGGTCAACCCGGCTCGCAGCACCGGAGTCGCCTTGTTTGCCGATGGTGGCTGGGCGCTATCGCAACTCTGGTTGTTCTGGGTTGCCCCGATTATCGGTGCCGTTATTGGTGCGGCGATTTACCGGTTTATTGGCGACGAAAAGAAATGAATTTGTAATTCCGTGGGAGTGGCAAGACAGCCCTCCCACGGATTTCTATTTACCGGTCGGAATGCCCGGATTCGAAGTAATCATTGCGCTCAAAGGCGCCGGGCTTGACCAGATCGGAAAACGCCCGTGCCTGCGGCGATAAAAACTTGCCCTTCCGCACCACCACGCCGTAACTGCGTGGCGGGAAGTAATCCCGCAAATTGCGGATCTCCAACTTCTCGTGATCCGCCTCGTTGAGGCAAATGCCGGTGACGATCGAAATGCCCAAACCCATCGCCACGTATTGCTTGATCACTTCCCAGCCACCGACCTCCAGCGCCACCGTATAGGGCACTCGTCTTTGCTGGAACACCAGATCCACCAAGCGCCAGGTCGTCAAACGCTTGGGCGGCAGGATCAAGCCATGGGGACTCAAATCTTCAAGCTGCAGATTTTCCTTTTTCGACAAGGGATGGCCTTTCGCCATGATCAGCATAGGATCGAACGAATACACCGGCGCGTAGGATAAATCGGTCGGCACATCGAGCATCGAGCCCACTGCCAGATCCACCGCATCGGAACGCAGCAATGCCAAACCGTCTTTGCCGGTCACGTTATGCAGCACCAGCTGCACGGTCGGATGTGCCTGCTTGAATGCCTGCACGATGGCAGGCAATAGATAAAGAATGGTCGAACTGCCGGCCGCCACGTGCAACTCGCTGGCTTCCAGGCCTTTCAACTTATTCCGAAATTCGCCATCGAGCCCGTCAAGACCCTCGACCAGAGGGCGTGCCAGTTCGTATAGCGCGCTGCCCTCACGAGTCAGGGTCAGCCGTCGTCCGCTGCGCTCCAGCAAGCGAACCTGAAGATCGCGTTCCAGCGCCTGCAATTGCAAGGTGACGGCTGGCTGGCTTAGAAAAAGGGCTTCAGCTGCCCGTGAAATCGAGCCTAAACGCGCGGCTTGACAGAAAGCCCGGAGCGGTTTGAGCCGGTCTCCCTTGTAATAGAAGCGTTGCGCAGGGTTTTTAAGCATTAGCTCTAATTGGATATAAGGTTTGTTAATAGATTCTATTCAAACATTTAGTTTGTCAAATTAAAACAAGCGTTTTAAGGTTGAGGCCAGCTTTCAGGTACCTCTCCCATGTCCTTACTCGAAATCATTGCCACCCCGCAGCCAGGCCAGGGCGACTTATTGACCCCGGCGGCTTTGGCTTTCTTGTCCGAATTGCACGAGCGCTTCGAGCCAGAACGTCAGGCTAGACTGGCAGCTCGACAAGTTCGTCAGGCGCAATTCGATGCCGGCGCCACACCGGACTTTCGTGAAGACACTCGTACAATCCGCGAAAGCGACTGGAAAGTCGCCGAACTGCCTGCCAACTTGCTGGATCGCCGCGTCGAGATTACCGGCCCGGTCGAGCCGAAAATGGTGATCAATGCGCTGAACTCGGGTGCCAAGGTCTATATGGCCGATTTCGAGGACTCAACCTCGCCGACCTGGGAAAACCTGCTGACCGGCCAACGCGCACTTCGCAAAGCCGTCACCGGCGATCTCGACTGGATGGCGCCAGATGGCAGCAAGCACTACGTATTGAACAAGGAAAACCTCGCCGTACTGATGGTGCGCCCGCGCGGCTGGCACCTCGACGAAAAGCATTTGCAACTGGCCGGCGCGCCGATGTCGGCATCGTTGTTTGATCTGGGCTTGTTCGCTTTCCATAACGCAAAAACCCAATTCGAAAAGAACAGCGGCCCATATTTCTATCTTCCAAAAATGCAATGCATGGAAGAAGCCGCGTTATGGGAAGACGTATT
>JAKQKT010000025.1 GCA_029560515.1 Pseudomonadota bacterium | reverse complement strand
AAGCCTTCCGGTAAACCCGCTTCCCGGTGATGCAATCGCAGCAGACGATGCGCGAGTCCGTGAAAAGTGCCAACCCACATGCCGCGCGAACCATTGACCAGGATTTTTTCCACGCGGTGCCGCATTTCGGTTGCGGCCTTGTTGGTAAACGTGACCGAAAAAATACCATGTGCTGGCACGCCAACCACTTCATGCAACCAGGCAATCCGCTGCGTGAGCACGCGTGTCTTGCCCGAGCCCGCGCCGGCCAACACCAAATAATGCCCGGGCGGCGCCGACACGGCTTCTCGCTGCGCGGCGTTCAAATCATCGAGTAAGTGCGAAACATCCATTATTTTTCAGGCACGGATCAATGTGCCGATTTGTTCGCCTTCGCTGCTTGCGACATTAGGCTGTCGGTCCACGCAATGCCGATGGCCGACAAAATGAAAACCATATGGATAATGGTTTGCCACATCACACCCGTCTCGGTGTAACTGGCGCCCGAACCGGCGACCGGATTATTGGTACCCAGCGCGCCGATCGCGATAAAGGTTTTCAGCAAGTGGATGGAACTGATGCCGATGATCGCCATCGCCAGTTTCACTTTCAGTACCGAGGCATTCACATGACTCAGCCATTCCGGCTGGTCGGGATGTCCCTGCAAATTCAGGCGCGAAACAAAGGTTTCATAACCGCCGACGATAACCATCACCAACAGGTTTGAAATCATGACCACGTCGATCAGGCCCAGCACTGCCAGCATGATGAGCTGTTCGCTCAGACTGGTGGCGCCTTGAATCAGATGGATCAGCTCTTTCACGAACAGAATGACGTAGACGCCCTGCGCGACAATCAACCCGAGATAAAGAGGAAGCTGCATCCAGCGTGAGCTGAAGATAAGCCAGGAAAGTGGGTGCATCTTTGGTGGTTTTTCGGTGCTCATATCGGTTTTCTTGCTGAGGGCTGCACATATTCTAAAGGTTTGCAGGCTGAATACCTATCATAGGAGCGACTGTGGGAAATCAAACCATCTTCACATCCGGCAAGCTCAATACATATTCCGGCCCCATCAACATGGATGGCGTGTAATAGCCGCCCACCGGTTTTTCACCTTCCAGCAAACGCTGCACGATGCCCAGCGATGCAGTAACGGTCAGTTCATAACCATTCGGCGTATTCATGCATTTTTTGATTTCTTTGCCATTGGCATCGCTCGCTTCGCCCCAGACCGTGGTGATCGATTGTTTTCTTTTTTCTTCCGAAGGACCGTGTACTTTTTTCGCAACCTGCTTCTTCAGAAAATTCTGCACGATGCCCCAACCCAGCACCGGGCCCAGCATGCGAATGCGTTTCACGTTTTTGATGCTCGATGGCGGCACGCCCATATAGGTTTCGATATTCGGAATGCCGGTCGAAACGAACGCCGTGTAAACGTCACCCCAGGGGATCGTCATCGCCGTGCGTTGTTCGCCATCGCGCTCGAATGTACGGACCTTCCACGCCAGTGGCACTTTGGTGACAACGCCATCAATACGCGCTCTGCCGCCCGCACCCAAGCCTTCAACGCTGGTTTTCGCGGTACCGGGACTCGGGCCGCCACCAGCTTCGAAGGCCAGCACCAGATGTGTTGCCGAAGGCAAATCGCGTTTCAGCATCGCGGCCATGCAATCGGTCGGTACCACGTCGAATCCGGAGCCTGGCAACACCACGATACCCGCCTTCTTCGCGCGCTCGTGTTGTTCATGGCAATACGCGAACACGCTGATCTCACCGGTGATATCGAGATAATGCGTGCCGGTTTCCAGGCAGGCTTCGAGCATCGGCTTGCTGGTCGCGGAAAATGGCCCGGCACAATGCAGAACCACCTGCATGCCCTCAAGGTTTTTTTTCACGACATTAGGATCTTCCAATCCAAACGCCCGCACCGGCAAACCGTATTCTTTCGCCAGCGGTTCGATCGAGGCCAGACTGCGACCGGCCAGCACGGGGCGCTGGCCATAAGCGATCGCACGTTCGACTGCCATTTTTCCGGTGTAGCCGTTGGCGCCGTAAATCATCCAGGTCATGGTCTTTACTCGATTATTTGGTGTGTTGTTTGACAAGCTTGGTCAGCATTCTGAAATACATGTTCGGGAACCAGCGCTTCATGCGCCAGCGCATCGGTTCGTGCTTGGTCGGAAGAATCATGAATTGCCCGCGTTCGGCCGAAGCGAAAACATTGTCGGCAACGCTATCAACGGTATCGGGCGACGTGTCCATCAAACGCAATGCCATCTTCCTGGCTTTATCGCTGCCAACGGCGGTATCAATCAGATTGGTCTTGAAAAAACTCGGGCAGATGACGCCGACCAGAATTCCCTTGTCGAAAACTTCCGCACGCAGCTGTTCCGACAAAGCGACGACCGCCGCTTTTGCGACGCCGTAAGTCATGATGCCGGGCGCACTCGCCAAGCCGGCAAAACTTGCCGTACTTAAAATCTGCCCTTTGCCCGCTGCCAACATTCCGGGAAGAAACAAACGGCAACCGCGAACCACGCTGAGCAAATCGACTTCAAGCAGCTTGCGCCATTCTTCCATCGTGGTTTCAATCATCGGGCCGCCCGAAGCAATGCCGGCGTTATTGATCAATACATCCACGCCGCCCCATTCTTTTTGCACTTGGTCAAACAAGGCCTGCATGGAGTCGTCGCTGCCAACATCGGCGAGCAAGGCAATATGGCCCTGGCCGGGCAGACTGGCGCGCGCTGCTTCAACCCGGTCCTGGATCAAATCGACGCAGGCAACGCGAGCGCCACTGCGGGCGTAACGCAAGGCCAATGCCAAACCCAAACCGCTGCCGGCACCGGTGATCAAGACGCGACGTTGACTCATTCATTACTCCCCAAAACAGCTGCTGTGATAGTCTCCCAAGCATAGCAAGCCGCCGTCATTCCTTCCCGATTATTTGGTGATTTCATGCAAAATCTCGACCCATTATTTGATTTGTCCGGCAAAACGGCATTAGTGAGCGGTGCATCACGCGGCATAGGTGAAGCCATCGCACATCTACTGGCTGCACATGGTGCCCACGTGATCTGCACCTCGCGCAAAGTCGAGTCCTGCCAGTCGGTTGCCGATGCGATCAAAGCCGTTGGCGGCAGTGCCGAAGCACGCGCGCTGCATGTCGGCGACGTTGCCGCGATCGAGGGCCTGTTCAATGATCTGGACGCCGCCAATCTCGCGCCCGACATTCTGGTCAACAATGCCGCCGCCAATCCTTATTTTGGCCCGATGCTCGATATGGATTTAAGCAGCTATGAAAAAACCGTGGAAGTGAATCTGCGCGGCTATTTCTGGACCAGCGTGCAGGCCGCCAAACGCATGAAAGGCAAGGG
>JAKQKT010000480.1 GCA_029560515.1 Pseudomonadota bacterium | reverse complement strand
ATTTTACCGTTCTGGGCATCTACCAGAATTGCGTAGCCATACACACCGGCAACGAGAACGGACGGGTTGGAGCCATCCAGATCGGCCACGTACAGGTTTTCCAGGTTCACTTCGTAGAAGTACATTTTGTTGTGCGCAGGGTCGAGGGAGATCGCACGCATTTGTCCGCCGGCAATATTCACGATGCCGATTTGCTGGTTGGTACCGTCGAGGTTGGATCGGGAAACATTACCCGCGTCATCCGTCCAGTATACTTTGCCGGCTGTCCCGTCGAGCGCGATGCCGTATGGATCGGTCAGGCCGGTCACGATGGCTTCGAGGTCGCTGCCATCGAGGTTCATGCGCCAGATCTTGCCTTCGCCGGTTACTTCAAAATCGCTGAAATAGATTTTCCCGTTGGCCTGGTCGATGGCCATACCCGGACCTGCCTTGCCGGTCACGTCGAGTACGGGGCTTACGGTGCCGCTGCCGTCGAGGCTCAGTTTATTGATGAAACCTGCGTTGTATTCAACGAAGTAGATTTCTTTGGAGGCCGGCGGGGCCGCAACGGTAATCTGTTTGGTAGCGGTGCTGGCACCTGCAGAACTGATGGCGCTCAATGTTACCGTGTAGGTGCCCGCAGTGGTGTACGTAAACGCCGGATTTGCGTCGGTGGAGGTGGAATTGGCCGCATCTCCGAACGTCCAGAGGTACGAAGCAGCGCCTTTGGAGGCATTGGTAAATTGCACCGGAGTGGTTGTTTTCAGTGCATTTTCATTTTCAACAGTGAAAGCGACAAAAGGCTTCACCGTGATCTGCGCCGTGGACACCGTGGTGCCGCCCGGTCCGGTAGCGGAAAGGGTTACCGTGAAAACGGCAGAAGTCTGGTAACTTTTTTTCGGCGCCGATTCCGTAGAAGTAGTGCCGTCGCCGAAACTCCAGACAAATGCGGTAGCGTCGGAAGAGGTATTGGTGAACGTGATTTCTTCGTCTACCACGACGGTGGTTTTGGAAGCGCTGAATGCGGAAGACGGCTTGATCGGGTCTTCGTCTTTTTTGCAGGCATTCAGGAGGGTCAAGCCCAACGCGAGGAGTATG
>JAKQKT010000472.1 GCA_029560515.1 Pseudomonadota bacterium | reverse complement strand
CGGCAGCTTTGCAAAAAGCATCAACGCGATGGGTGCCGAGCAGGGTGTTGCGCTGAAAGAAAGCAAAGCTCTCGATGGCCCTTGGGAAGCCGCTTCCGACGGTCCGATTCAGTTCAACAGCGTCAAGCGTGATGCGCAGATTTCCGTACGCGGTAATCTCAGCAAGGACGAATTGCGTGCTCTGTTGGGCCATGCCTATGCAAAAATCGAGGCAGGGGCCAAAAAATGAAAAACCATTGGACGCGCAGCGTTGTGCTGTACTTGCTGTTATCGGGTTCGTCGGCAATGGTGTTTGCGCAATCCAGTGCCGATGATTTTGTCCCTGGAGAACCGTCGATTGAAGCAAGCGTCGAGACGCCTGCCGACACCTCTTCGCAGATGCCGCAAGAACAATCAACAAGCGAGGAACAAACTACACGCACGGTTTACGATATTGAACTCAAGTCCGATGCGAAAATTGCCAATACCCGTTCTGCACATTTGAAAGGCACTGCGACGCCGTATGGTGATCAGTATCAGGTGCTCGGCACACAATTATTGGAGCCGATTTCAGTTGGTCTTTATACCCGGGAGCCCAATCAGAAAATTTATTTGCGTGTCGTGAAGGACGATTGGAGCAAGCCGGTACAAGAGCTGAGCACCAATCAAAATGGACGTGTCGATTTGCACTTCCGGACCTACGATGGCTTCAAGTTATGGGTTAGCGCCGACGAGCCAACCGACTATCAATTGGTGGTGATGGTGGGCAAAGAAGAGCAATTGGAACCTGCGCCTGCTGTCGTTCCGGCCAGTGAATACGTGGCGCCGGATGGCAGCAAGGGCGTGAGCGTAAGCGGTGGTTTTCCGTGGTTGAAAATTGCGCTCGGACTGTTTTGTCTATTTGGCTTGGTAGTAATTGCAGGTGTTGTTTTTTTTATGCGACGTAAATCGGCTGGAGGTAAATCATGAGCAAGTATTTGAAAACGCTACCGCTTGTTCTTGCAGCTTGTTTTGCGAGCATGCCCGGTTACGCCGATTTGCTGGTTCGCGGCCGCTTTCAAAAAGAATTGTCGGGTGAACCGGCCCCGGCTCCGCCAGCGCATATGCAAAACAGCGAGGAATCCTGGGGTAGTCCGCTCAAACCTGATGGCAATCCTGTAAAAAACAGCGGTAAAGGCTCGGGTTCGAACAGCGGAAACGACGGCTCCAATGGAGCATCCGAATGGGGCGGCCCTAATCGCAAAAAGTCCGATGGTGGTGCTGCAAAAAACAGTGAATCCGACGGCTCCAATGGCGCATCCGAATGGGGTGGCCCTAGCCGCAAAAAGTCCGATGGCAGTGCAGCAAAAAATAGTGAATCCGACGGCTCCAATGGTGCATCCGAATGGGGCGGCCCTAATCGCAAAAAGTCCGATGGGAATACCGCGAAAAACAGCGGCCAAGGTTCTGGTTCGAACAGCGGGGATGATGGCGCAAATGGTGAAACCGCATGGGGCGGGCATGGCAGTCAATACAACAAAGACTTTCCGCCATTGACCGCGACCGATGAAAAAATGATGCCCGATCCCAACCCTCCAGGCATGCCCAGCATGCCTTCCAAATGCGCCGAGAACAGCGATTGCAAACCGTGCTACGCCGAAGCCAATGCCGCGCTAAACAAGCAACGCATGAATCTTGAAAAGGTGCGCGCCATTTACGACTACACGCACCGTTTTACCAGCGAAGGTCTGGATTTCATGAATGGCGCAGCGGCAGCCGGTGGCGGCATTGCACAAATGGGGGCTGCGGCTGAAACAAAAAAAGTAAATGGTGCATTGGACGAATTCGATGCAACGGTGCGCAGTAAAAACAAGGAATTGCTTGGAGAATTGCAAAAAGGATTGCAGAAAATGGCTGTCTGCGAAGCCGATTATTTCGACAACGACGATTGGTATATGCGCTACGGCGAAGTTTATTTTCAATTCATGCAGGCACGCTATTCCAATTAAGCCCACGCCATGAAAAGTCTTGCAGACAATTCGGAACTGAAGTCCCTGCTACGATAGTGCCGAGGCCGCCATCACGCGATTGCGGCCTGCATTTTTCGCCAGATACAGGGCGCGATCCGCATGGCCGAGTGCGGCGCTCACATTGGCGTGGGTGCTTCGCCATTCCGCGACTCCGATGCTGATGCTGACCTTCAGATCCTGAAAGTCGTACTCGTGAATCGCGAGGCGCAGACGTTCGGACAATTCAACGCCTTCCTGTTCCGAAGCATGTTCAAGAATAATGGCAAATTCTTCGCCGCCATAACGGTACAGCGGAATATCGGCATGAAGCGCCCGCACAAGTTCTGCAGCGACTTGCGTAATAATGCGGTCGCCGACCAGATGCCCATGCTGGTCGTTGATGGCCTTGAAGTGGTCGATATCGATCAGCAGGAAGGTACGGCGTTTCCCGTTCGCCCTTGAACGTGTCAGCTGTTCCAGCGCTTCGTTGAATGTGCGACGGTTGAAACAATTCGTCAGCGCGTCATGGTCGGAGTAGTAGCGCAACATCGTGGCTGCACGTTCTTCGAGCAATGCATAGGTGTAGATAAAGCAGACAAGCAGGCCATAACCGCTCGCGAAGCGCACGATGTCGATCGTCGGAATCAATGGTCTGAGGGTGAACACCACATAGATGCCGTAGAGCACCATGCCGATGAGTGCTGGGCGAGACCGGATCAGGAAAACAAGCAGCGGCGGAAAAATATAAGCCCAATGCTGCATCGGCCTGCCGTGGTACAGACCGAAAGCGGGTACGAAGATAAGTAATAATGCCACTGCACTGAAATAAATGGTGCCGCCCAGATGTCGCGGCGACAGCAGCAAGCCCACCACGCTGATTCCGGAAACGGCCAAGACCACCCAGGCCAATTGTGCCGTGTCTTTCAAGCCCAATTGCGTGTTCAGGGTGCCGAGCGCAACCATCAGCACCATCACTAAAACGCCGAGCACGAGCCCGACGCGCCATCGCATGGTGGCGCGCAAAACGGTGAAGGAATCGCGACGGATAGGCATCTTTGGAAACAGCTCCCGGAATTATTGCCAGTCTAGCGCAGGAGCTCGACTGCATTTGGCGGAATGAAGCACAGTTTTCGGGGGCTCAAACTGCCAATCGAGTTAATTCTTGTTTCTGCCGTAGCCCGGGTCATGGCTCCATCTGACCCGGGAAAACTCAATATTGTCGTTATCGTTGAAGCAAGATCGATAACCCCGGGTCAGATGGAGCCATGACCCGGGCTACGTATTCTTTATTTATCTTTCTTGTCTGAATTCAAACCGACTTTTTTCAGCAGGGCTTCGCCTTGTTCGGATTGTGCCAGACCTTCAAGCATCGCTCCGACATTGGTGCCGCCGGCGGACGAGAAGATATCCATCACGCCTTTCATGCCGTTTTCGACATTGCCGGAATTGGCGATGATTTTAAGATCCGCCTGAGACAATGCCTTGGCCTGTTCGATGCCAACAGCCTGGTTCGCTTTCACTTGTTCGATGGTGACCAGATATTTCTGGTAGCCCTCGTTGTTGCCGATTTCTTTCGCCAATACGATTTGTGCCTGCACCGGTGCGAGTTGCATGGCCTTCTCGGCTTCCGCGCGGGCGGTACCTTCGAATGCGATACCTTCGGATTCGCGTTTCTTGCTCTCAAGGTCACCTTCGGCGACGAGAATGGTCGTTGCCTTGGTACCTTCGGCCACCAGAATCGTGGTTTCTTTTTCCTGCGCCGCCTTGATGATCGCCATTTCCTTGTTGATGGCGGCAGTTTCCTTGTCCTGGTTCGCTTTCACGATCTGCACGTCTTTCGTGATGTTGGCCGATGTCACTTCGGACACCTTGGTGATTTCCAGTTCTTTTTCGGTGGTGATCTTTGCCTGTTCCTTGATCGATTGCTGTGCCATTTCATTTGCGATGCCAACGGCCTTGTCTTTTTCGGCGGTACGCGCGCCCACTTTTTGCAATGCGTCCTGCAACTGCACGTCGGTTTCGCGCTTGGCTTCGATTTCGGCAATGCTGGCGCGTTTCATGTTTTCCGCGACTTCAATACGGCTTTGCATTTCGATCAGGGATTTTTTCTTTTCCATGATGTTTTTGATGACGTAGGAACCGCTGGAATCGCGGATATCCATCAGCTCGATATTCTTGACGGTGGAGACGCCCCAGTT
>JAKQKT010000461.1 GCA_029560515.1 Pseudomonadota bacterium | reverse complement strand
GCAAAGACCGCGATTTCCAGCAGTACGGCATGCACGAGATAGATTTCCAGACTCAGGCTGCCGCTTTTGGCAAGAAAGGGCCCGACAAGGGGCCAGTTCAAGACACGCGCCACCAAATCCGGCGCACATAATAATTTCAATGCCAGCAGGCAGAGCAACAGCACTAGAAAATGCAGAACGGGATAGGCGATGGCGCCGATGCCGCGAACTACCATTGCGTATTTGATGCCGACGTAAAGCGTCGTCATCAGAACAGCAAGCCAAAACCAGGGCCAGCGGAATCCGGCAACACTGTGTCTGCTTGCGAGCATGCCGCCAAGACAGAAGGCAAAACCGAAATACGCATAGGACACCAAAGGCAGCAAGGTTCCGATGCTCAATTTCGTGTCCGCATGAAAGCTCTCCATGCTATGGCCATAGGCAAGGCCATAGACCAGCAGGCAGAGCGAGCCCAGAAAAGGGGCCGCGTATTTCGGCCAAAAACGATGACTGGCAAAGGCCAACAGATACATCGGAACGATAATCGCAACATAGGTGAAGCGGGTCGGCCAGAAAAGCATGCCGAGAATTTCCATCGGGTCTGCACTATAGCTTCGGCTGATAAAAAGCATCTGGAATGCCAGCGCGATCAGGACCGCCGGATACAGGCGCCAGAAACGCCTGGAAGCATAAGCCCAAAAATTTTGTCGGCGTTGGTTCAAGGAGGAAAATATTCCCAGACCCGAGATCACGAAGAAAAGCGTATTGCCCAGCAAACCATCGGCAGCCAGCCACGGTATTGGGTAGAAGGCTTCGAGATGGGAATTGAAAATCAGCCATGCGGCCAGGCCCAGCGCCACTGTGGTGACATAGGCCTGAGATGCCTTGTCCGGCATTGCATGGGTGGTTTGGCTGGACATTCAGTATTGGCGTGCGGCAGGTTTATCGGAATCTTCAATCCAAAGTACACTAAGGTCTATGATGAAAGACAGCAAGGCTTTTCCCCGCAAATTCCGTTTGACCGGGCTTGTTGGCACGGCATGAACGAGACCGCTGACAATCGACCGCGACGCCTGGCCGTGGTGCTGTCGCATCCGATCCAGTATTTCTCGCCGTGGTTTCAATACATTGCACAACACTCGTCCATCGAGTTGAAGGTTTTCTACCTCTGGGATTTTGGCGTCGAGGATCGCGTTGATAGAAGTTTCGGCCACACGCTGAAATGGGACATTCCCTTGCTCGAAGGCTATGAATACGAATTCATTCCAAACAAAAGCCGCGATCCCGGGACGCATCATTTTTCCGGTCTGGACAATCCCGGTCTGGTGCCTGCACTGAAAGCATGGCAGCCCGATGCCATCCTGATGTTCGGTTACAACTATTCCAGTCATCTGAAAGTCTTGCTCTCTTGGTCCTTGCGGAAAATTCCAATATTGCAGCGAGGCGATTCACATGATCTGGCACGAGCGCCCGGCCTGAAACCGAAATGGAATCGCTTCCTGCGTTCGATCCTGTTCAAACGTTTTGCCGCTTTTCTTTCCGTCGGCAAGGCGAATGCCGATTACTTGAGAAACAGCGGTGTGCCCGAAAGCCGTATTTATTTTGCACCGCATTGCATCGATAACCAGCGCTTTCAGTCCGCGCGACAAACGGCAGAGCAGGACGCAGCTGTCTGGCGTCGGGAGCTGGGCATGGCCGCCGATGTGAAGGTGATTTTATTTGCCGGAAAATTCGAAGCCAATAAACGCCCGCTCGATTTGATTAATGCTTTCAAATTGGCAATGAAACGCCTCTCAAACGATCGCGAACCGAAGGCTGCACTGTTGATGGTGGGCGCAGGTGAACTGGAAACGGCGCTGCGCGAATGCGCTGCAGATGAAGTTGGTAGGACGATATTTTTTGCCGGATTCCAGAATCAAACCCGTATGCCGACCGTGTATGCACTTGGCGATGTGCTGGTGTTGCCGTCATGGAATGAAACCTGGGGTTTGGCGATCAACGAGGCGATGAATCTGGCTTGTCCCGTGATCGTCAGTTCGCAGGTGGGCTGCGGGCCTGACCTGGTGCTGAATGAAAAAACCGGATGGGTTTTTTCGGCGGGGAATGTCGATGAACTTGCTACAATTCTGCAGCGGGTGATCAGCATGAGCGATGGCGATCTCCAAACAATGGGGCAATCGGCATTCGATCATGTCCAGTCGTATTCGTACGAGGCTGCCTGCACATCATTGCTGCAGGCATTTCATGAGATTAGGCAGTAAAAAAGTTTCAGGGAAACAAGATTGCCATGGCACAGTTCACAATAAGCAAGAAAAAGCTGTTCGGCAAATTGCCACTGGTTTTCCTTATTCTGTTTTCCGTATTGGGATTGTTGAGCACTAACCCCGCATTGACCGTCGCATCACTTGCCGTGCTGGTGATTTTTTTCAAGATGTTCTGGCGTCCAGGCGAGCCGCCGATTCTGCTCTTCATTCTTGGCTATCAATGGCTTCAAGCTAGCATTCTGGTTTTTTATGGCGATTGGCAAGGCTTGCCATTGCAGGAAATGGACAAGAGCCAGTACGTCAATGAAGCGACATGGTATTCATTGCTGGGGTTGCTTTATGTGGCGGCAGGGCTCCGTCTGGGTGCAGGACCGAGCTATGCGCCGATATCGGAAAAGCTGGTCACTAGCCATGTTTCCCAACTCTCGGTTCGGCGCCTGTTCTATGCCTGCCTGTTTGCCATCGTGGCGGCCAGCGTATTGGGAACCGCAGCCTATATTTTCAGGCCCTTGAGCCAACCCATCCTGATGTTTTCCTGGATTCACTGGGTCGTCGTTTATATTTTTGCCTATACGGTTTTATCTCAGAAGCGCGGTTATGGTGCTTTGCTATTGATATTCGGCATCGAAATAGTCATCGGGTTCCTCGGCTTCTTCAGCGGTTTCAAGATTATTCTGGTGATTTTCTTGATGGCCGCCCTGGCAGCTCCTTCAGCATTGCGCGGCGTAAGAATAAGGTCGGCACTTGCACTTGGCGCCTGCATCCTGGTGCTAGGTGTGGTCTGGACTGGCATCAAGAAAGAATATCGCGATTTTCTCAACCAGGGTACAGAACAGCAGGTGGTACTGGTTTCGGTTGTGGACCGTGTGGACAAGCTGACTGAGTTGATCTCGGGGCTGACAAAGGAAGACATGCAGGCCTCTGCCGATACATTGATTCACCGGCTTACCTACGTGCATTTTTTTGGCGATACCATTCATATGGTTCCGGACAAAATTCCGTATGAAAACGGAAAACTGTGGACTGAAGCACTCCAGAATGCGTTTATGCCGCGCGTCTTTTTCCCGAACAAGCCCTCGATTGACGATTCGGTTCGAACAGCCTATTACACCGGCAAGTATGTGGCAGGTGCGGACGACGGCACGTCGATCAGTCTGGGCTACATCGCGGAAAGCTATATCGATTTTGGCCCCTTTTTGATGGCGGTGCCCTTGGTCCTTTGGGGCTACTTTATTGGTCGCATATTCCGTTTGCTGGTGCGCTCGACCAAATATCCAATTTTCGGTTATGGCTGTGCAACCGTGCTGCTCTTTTTGGGTGCATCGTTTCTTGAGCAATCCAATGTCAAGATGCTCGGCGGCATGCTGCTTGGCGTCGTCGTATTTTATTTTGCGCAGAAGTACATCGCGGCGCGTTTCTTGCGCAGGGTTGCCTTGCCCGTTCGCTATCACCCGGCGGCTACGTGACGAACGACAAACCACGAAAAATAAAAATCGCCCTCGTCGTGCCCTCCCTGTTCGACGGCGGTGGTGTACCAGCCGTTGCCCGTTTCATCAAGGACAGCATTCTGCGTTCGGGCGAGTTTGACCTGAAGCTTGTTTCGCTGGCGACTTCGCATCGGGACGAAAGCAGCGTGCGTTTGGCAAACCCTTTGACCTGGTTGAACGGAATACGAATCAGGCAAGGCCAATGGGATGGGTTGCCGTATTCGCATGTTGGCTGCATGGCGTCGGAACTGGAATTCCAGCGCATGAAACCGCGCGCGGCGCTGTGGAATGTATTAAGTGATTGCGATGTTATCCAGGTGGTCAGTGGTAGCCCGGCCTGGGCTTTGCCTGTTGTCGGCATCGGCAAACCCGTTGCCTTGCAGGTGGCGACGCGCGCAATAGTCGAGCGTCAGCGTAAAGAGAAAGTGGAGCGCGGACCGGTCGCCTGGTGGCATTGGCTGATGACCCGCATCACCAATAAAATGGATGATAAAGCCCTGCGCGAAGTCGATGCCGTGCAGGTGGAAAACAACTGGATGCAGGAATACGCCAACTCGATTGGCTCGGAGCAAAATACCTGGGTGCGCTTTGCCCCGCCGGGTGTCGATGCGACCGTGTTTCATCCGGTTTATCAGCGTCTGTATTCGGAAGTGACGGGTCGCTATATTTTATCGGTAGGCCGTTTTAATGACCCGCGAAAAAATATCGGATTGCTGCTGGAAGCGTATGCGTTGATGCGTTTTTCGATGAGCGACCCGCCACGATTATTACTCGCGGGTGCCGGTGATCCCGGCCCCGATTTTTGGCAGCGGGTGCGCGAGCTGGATCTGGAAAATTCCGTGAGCTTCCATTTGCGGCCGACCCGCGAACAATTGGTCAGGTATTACCAGCATGCGCTTTGCTTTGCGCTGTCCTCGGATGAGGAAGGCTTTGGCGTGGTGCTTGCCGAAGCAATGGCTTGTGCGGTTCCGGTCGTGGCCACGCGCTGCGGCGGGCCGGAATCGATTGTTGTCGACAAGGTGAACGGCTTTTTGGTGCCTACCGGGAATGCCCTGATACTCGCCGACCGCTTGCAGTTGCTGGTACAGAACATGTCCTTGAACCAGCAGATGGGTCTTGCCGGACGGCAGACAGTGGAAACGCGTTTCACCCAGGAATTGGCAGGTGAAGCCTTTCTCGATACCTATCGCCAACTGCTGAAAGACCAACCCGGGAAGGCGAACTGATATGTGCGGTATAGCCGGCTTGGTCAGGGCATCCATGCAGGGAAATGCAAGTCTGGAAGCGGCCGTGCAAAACATGTGCGATGCAATGCGCTCGCGTGGTCCGGATGCCGTCGGCTACTGGCAAAACAGCGAAGCCGATATCAGTCTGGGTCATCGACGCTTGTCGATCATTGATCTTGACGATCGTGCCAACCAGCCGATGCTGTCGGACGATAATCGCTACGTGATCGTTTTCAACGGTGAAATCTACAACTTCCGCGAATTGCGAAAACAACTCGAAAGCGAAGGCGAAAAATTCCGCACCGAAGGCGACACCGAAGTAATACTGAAATTATTTATTCGCGATGGCGAAAAAATGCTGCCGAAACTGCGCGGCATGTTTGCTTTCGCGATCTGGGATCAGCAAACCTGCAGCCTGTTTCTGGCGCGTGACCCCTATGGCATCAAGCCGTTGTATGTGGGCCGCAGCGGCGATGGTTGGTGTTTTGCATCGCAGGTGAAAGCCCTGCTGGCATCGGGTGCGGTATCGCATGAACCCAATGTCGTTGCCCGCGGCGCTTACTGGCTGCTGGGCAGCGTACCTTCGCCCCGGACATTTTTCAGGGACATCAGCGCATTGCGCGCCGGCAGTTGGTGTCGTATTTCGCCGGAGACGCCGGATTTCAATCCCGTGGTGTATTGGGATATTGCCGATAGCTGGCGCGAGGCGCCAGATTGTCATCTCCCGGAAAACGAAATACGCGAAATCGTGAAAGCAGCCATAGGCAATTCGGTCCGTCATCATCGCGTAGCCGATGTTCCGGTGGGCATATTTTTGTCCGGCGGTATTGATTCCGGGACACTGGCTGCCCTGATGAAAGAATCGGGTGCGAGCGATTTGCAAGGCGTCACGATTGCCTTTGGCGAATTCGCCGGCAAGCCCCAGGATGAAGCGCCGATGGCTGCCATGCTGGCAAAACACTATGGCATCCGACACCACATTCGCACCGTGACGCGCGAGGAATTCGAACAGGATTTGCCGCGAATTTTTGCCGCGATGGATTACCCGAGTATTGATGGCATCAACACCTGGTATGCCAGTAAAGCGGTAGCCGAGCTGGGTTTGAAAGTAGTGATTTCCGGCGTCGGCGGCGATGAATTATTCGGCGGCTATCCGAGTTTTCATCAGGTACCGCAACTACTGAAACGTTGGCGAAAAATCACCAAAGTTCCCGGCTTGTCACATCTGGTGGATGTCGCATTCAATGCAAAGGCCCTGCAGAGTGACAACTCCCGCTGGCGCTGGATGGCACGCGAAGCCAATAGCCTCTATGGCGCCTACTGGTTGCGCCGGGGTTTGTTTACACCAGACCAGATTCCGGAGCTCATGCAGGAAAGTCATGCCCATGCCGCGTTGCGGGAGCTCAGCCCGGCATCGCTGATCGAAATGATCGCCGGTGACTTGCCGGAAGATAATTTTCTTGCCGTCGGACAAATGGAATCCACCTGTTACCTGCGCAATCAGCTCTTGCGCGACAGTGACTGGGCCAGCATGGATCACAGCGTCGAATTGCGGACACCGCTGGTGGATGCCTGGTTGCTGCGTGACTTGATGCCGGTGATGCGTGCCTTCTCGAGATTTCCCGACAAGAATCTTTTGTCCGGTTCGCCGACAGTACCGCTGCCATCGACGATTCTGCAGAGAAAGAAAACCGGCTTTACCACGCCGGTTCAACACTGGCTGTCGGAGATGGTGCCCGAATTGAAGGAAGACGGTGGCAGTCGCAGCTGGGCGCGCTACGTGTATTCCCGCTTTTTGCAGGAAGTGAGCTGATGCGCGTCTTGCATGTCATTCCCTCAGTATCGCTTTCCAGTGGCGGCCCCGGAAAAGCCATCGTGCAAATGGAGCAGGCCTTGCTTGCAAGCGGTGTTGAAGTCGTGACAATCAGCACCAACGATGACGGCAATGGAAAGCTATTGCCGGTGGAACTGGAAACACCGGTTTCATTGAATGGCGTTACCCGCCTTTATTTTCCGATGCAGATGCATGCTTATAAAGTCTCTTGGCCAATGCGGCGCTGGCTAAAGCGGGAAATAAAAAATTTCGATGTCGTGCACGTGCATGCCGTCTTTTCGTTTGCGCCGGTCATGGCCGCCCTGATCGCCAGAAAAAATAAAATACCCTATGTCATTCGTCCGCTGGGCGTGCTGAATCACTACGGCATGACAAAACGTCGGAGCCTTTTCAAGCGGATGTCGCTCGCGCTTTTTGAAGGTGGATTATTGCGTGATGCAGCGGCCGTGCATTTCACTTCAGAACAGGAGCGCGTTGAAGCGGAAAGTCTTGGCATCCCGCTACGTTCGGAGGTGTTACCCCTGGGTATCGAGCCGGTAATCGCAGTGTCGGCAGACTTGATGCTATCGGCATTCCCGGTATTGAAAGATCGGCGCCGCCTTTTATATTTGTCTCGAATCGATCCGAAGAAAAATATCGAAGCCTTGCTGGAAGCAGTGGCGCTGGTGAAAAAGGAAATACCGGACATCGCCCTGATCATTTGCGGCGATGGCGATAAAAACTATATTGCCGAACTGAAAAACCAGGCTGAGAAATTGAACATTGCCGATAGCATTGCCTGGACCGGCCATGTCGATGGAGCTATGAAGGCCAGTGCATTCGGTGCAGCCGAGCTTTTCGTGTTGCCCTCGTACTCGGAAAATTTTGGCATTGCGCCGGTAGAGGCTTTATCTACCGGCCTGCCTTGCGTGCTGGGCAAGGGAGTTGCCGTTGCCGATCGGATAGCGGAAACCGGCGCCGGTCTCTCTGTCGAGCCGACACCGGCCGCATTCGCGGCGGGTATTCTCGTTCTGATGCAGAACCCGGAAGCGCATGCAAATGCCCGCATCAGGGCGAAAGAGCTGGCGAAATCCGATTATGGAGTGGATACAATGGGCGCGAGATTGTTGGCGCTCTATCAGCGTCTTGTCACGCAGAAGACTGCAGCATGAAATTCATTTCCGGTAATCGCCATTGAAAATATCCGAAGCCATCACGCCATTGATTCTTGTCTGGAACGAAGAAGCCAATATCGGCCGGGTATTGGATCGTCTTTCGTGGGCCAAAGAAATTGTCGTGGTCGACAGTGGAAGTACCGACAAGACGCTCGACATTCTGTCGGGCTATGCGAATGTAAGAGTGGTCACGCGCAAGTTCGACAGTCATGCCAATCAATGGAATTTCGGCTTGCAGCAATGCGGCATCACAAGCGATTGGGTGTTGGCATTGGATGCGGATTATGTGCTGGATGATGCCTGTCTTGCCGGACTGGAACAGGCGGTGAACCAATCCGGAATATCGGGATTCCGCGCGCATTTCAAATTCTGTGTCGTTGGTCAGCCACTGCGCGGCACGCTCTATCCACCGGTCACTGT
This sequence comes from Pseudomonadota bacterium, assembly GCA_029560515.1. Taxonomy (GTDB): domain Bacteria; phylum Pseudomonadota; class Gammaproteobacteria; order Xanthomonadales; family Xanthomonadaceae; genus Arenimonas. Next base: position 7,442 of record JAKQKT010000461.1, on the reverse strand, counting down.
GTTGTATCGACGCGAAGACGCCAGTTATTTTCAGGACGGCCACACGCAACGCGTAAAACTGTCTGGCGAAGTATCGGACTTGCCGGGCCGTATTCTTCACGATGATCGCAAAAGTCTTTCCCAATGGCTGCACGCGCAGGCCCGCTATGCAAATCTGGAAGCGGACGTACTGTTGCGAAGCCGCTGGTCCGATTTGAGTTGGCCCAGACGCCTGCGCCGCTGGCATATCGTGATGCCGGCCCTGATGTTCTTCTATTGCCTGATTATCAAGCGCGGCATTCTGGATGGATGGGCGGGTCTTCATTATGCATTCCAGCGGGTGCTGGCCGAATCGATACAATCCATCGTATTGATCGAGCATAGAATGATGAAGCGTACGGAGCGACCAGCATGAGCGAAAGCAAAGTGACGCGTTTGCGTCCTGCCATCATATCGGGCAAGAACAAGATGGCGCGCGCGCTTTGGTCCATCGTGTACCTGTTTTTATTTCGGCCAAGTCCTCGCGTCTTCCATGTCTGGCGCGCATTCCTGCTTCGCTGTTTCGGTGCAGACATCGGTTCGTCCGTGCGTATCTACCCATCGGCACGCATCTGGGCACCGTGGAATCTCGTCATGCAGGACGGAAGTTGCCTCGGCGAATATGTGGATTGCTATTCGGTTGCCAGAATCCTGTTGCAGAAAAATGCGGTGGTAAGCCAATACAGTTTTTTATGCGCGGCAAGTCGTGATATTTCATCTCTGGAAAAACCGCTCGTTGTCGGTGACATCACCGTGGCAGAAAATGCCTGGGTAGCGGCGGATGTCTTCGTCGGCCCCGGCGTGGTGATCGGAGAAGCTGCCGTGGTCTCGGCAAGAGCCAGTGTATTCAAGGATGTCGAGGCATGGACGGTCGTCGCGGGTAATCCGGCCGTCTTCGTCAAGCGACGCGTCCTGAAATGAAACCGGCATCAGGGGTAAAAAAAATCCTGATTCTCTGTGACTGGTTGCCGCCCGATTTCGGCGCGGTGGGGCAGTATGCGATCGGCTTTGCGAAAGCCTTGGCGGAAGAAGGCAATAGCGTAAGCCTTTTCGGTTTTTCATCGAGTGCTTCGAGCACGACGAAAGAATCATTCGGTACGGGACATGTGCTGACGCGTCGGATTTTTCGTAACCAGTATGACCGCGGCAATTTCATCAAGCGTGCATTCTGGACTTTCGGAGCCAATATCGCGCTGCTGTTTTCCGCAAGACGCGAATTTTTTGCCGCCGATGAAATCCGCTTTACCGGTTCGCCGCCGTATTTGATTCATTTCGTGATGCCGCTGGCATTTGTATTTCGCAAGAACACGCGCTATCGAATTACTGATTTCCATCCTGAATGTTTGATGGCGACCTATGAAAAAGTCCCGTTCTGGATGAAAGTGTTACATCGCATCACCCTGGCTTGGCGTCGGCGCGTCAGCGTGATCGAAGTGTTGGGTGAAGATCAAAGACGGCACATCATGGCAGCAGGTATCGCTGCAGATCGCGTTGAATTATTGCGTGACCCATCACCAATCAGTTTCGATGGTGATCATGCTGCGACGGAAATACCAGAAGCCCTGCGCGAGCGGAAGATCATTTTGTATTCCGGTAATTGGGGCGTCGCGCACGACCATCTGACCTTCGTCGATGGTTTTGAAGAATTCTGCCAACGTCATCCGGATGTCGCAGGCCTGTGGCTAAATGCAACCGGTGGTCGTGCCGATCAGGTGGAAGCAGCCTTGCATGAACGCGGACTTCCTTTTGTCCGTACCCGGCCGGTACCGCTGGAACAATTGCCTGCCGTTTTACTGGCGGCGGATGTCCATCTGATTACCTTGGTCGATGCTTTTGTCGGTTATGTGCTGCCATCAAAAGTCTATGCCTGCATCGCTTCGGAAAAACCGATTTTATTTATCGGCAGTCTGAATTCCGATGTACATCTTTTATCTGAACAGTCACGAAACGAAAGCAGCTATCAACAAGTCAATGTAGGCGACAAGAGGCAGGTAATGGCTGCTTTGGAGACATTATTGGGTGTTGCTCCGACCGGATAAAAGGTATGCTGTTATGCAGCAATACAGGAGAAATACGTGAGCAGAGTTTTAGTCTTGGGCGCCGGCGGTTTTATTGGCAGCCATCTGGTGAAACGCCTTAAATCCGAAGGTCATTGGGTGCGTGGCGTTGACTTGAAAAATCCGCGTTATGCCGCATCGCCAGCCGACGAATTCCTGATCGCCGATCTTCGAATTTACGATAATGTGGTCAAGGCGCTCGAGGGTGGTTTTGATGAGGTTTATCAATTGGCCGCCGATATGGGTGGCGCCGGATTCGTGTTCACCGGCGAGCATGATGCCGACATCATGCACAACTCGGCACAGATCAATATCCATGTGCTCGATGTGGCGAGAAAAAACACGATTGGCCGTATTTTTTATTCCTCATCGGCCTGCATGTATCCGGAACATAATCAGCTGGATCCGGACAACCCGAAATGCAACGAAGCATCGGCCTATCCGGCGGCGCCGGATTCCGAATACGGCTGGGAAAAACTGTTCAGCGAGCGCCTGTATTTTGCCTACGCCCGCAATTACGGCATGACCGTTCGCGTTGCGCGTTATCACAATATTTTCGGACCGGAAGGTTCCTGGCACGATGGCCGTGAAAAAGCACCCGCAGCACTTTGCCGCAAAGTGGCGATGACATCGGAAACCGGCGTTATCGAAATGTGGGGCGACGGCAAACAGACACGTTCTTTTTTGTATGTGGATGAGTGCGTCGAAGCGACCCTGCGCTTGATGCGTTCGGATTTTGCCGGTCCGGTAAACATCGGTTCCGAAGAAATGGTATCGATCAATCAATTCGCCGAGATGATCATGGCGATTGCCGGCAAGAAACTGGGCGTCAAACATATCCCTGGTCCGACCGGAGTGCGCGGCAGGAATTCCGATAACCACCTGATTCGTGAAAAGCTCGGTTGGGCACCTTCATTGCCGCTGGATCTGGGGCTTCGAAAAACCTATGCCTGGATTGCCGAGCAGGTCGCGAAGGGCGCGCAGGATAGTGAGTAGTACGGAAACATCGACATGAATATTCTTGTCACCGGTGGTGCCGGCTATATTGGCTCACATACGGTTCTCGCATTGATGGAACGTGGTCATCATGTGGTGGTGCTGGATAATTTCAGCAATAGCTCGCCCAAAGTCATGCCACGCTTGGAGGCATTGGCCGGCAATCCGATTCCGCTTTGCCAGGTGGATCTTCGCGATGGCGATACGGTCTTCGATGTGCTGGTGTCGCACAAGATAGATGCGGTAATTCACTTTGCCGCATTGAAAGCGGTGGGGGAATCCTGCGAGCAACCGCTGCAGTATTTCGACAATAATGTTTCCGGCACGATATCCCTGCTGCTGGCGATGCAGAAAGCCAATGTGCTGCGTTTTGTTTTCAGTTCCTCGGCCATGGTGTATGGCGATACCGAGCACGAAACCCTGTCTGAAAACACGCCAAGATCCGCCAATAATCCCTATGGCCGCACCAAGCTGATGATCGAAGAAATCATTCAGGACCACTGTGCTGCCGACACGAACTTCAAGGCTGCGATATTGCGTTACTTCAATCCGGTCGGCGCGCACCCCAGCGGCATGATCGGTGAAGACCCGCGCGGTACGCCGAACAATCTGATGCCCTATTTATGCCAGGTGGCATCCGGAAAGCGCGAAAAACTTTCGGTGTTCGGCAATGATTATCCAACCCCGGATGGCACCGGCCTGCGTGATTATCTGCATGTGATGGATCTGGCCAGGGCACATGCGGACGCGCTCGATTATCTGCAAAGCCAAAGCAAGAATCTGACCGTGAATTTGGGCACAGGCAGCGCGTCGAGTGTGCTCGACATGATCCATGCCTTCGAACAAGCGAACAAACTGAAAATCCCGCACGAAATTATTGGCCGCCGTCCAGGCGACGTCACCCGGCTATGTGCTGATCCCGGGCTCGCCAAGGAATTGCTGAGCTGGGAATCGCGCCACGATTTGCTCCAGATGTGTGCCGACGCCTGGCGCTGGCAGTCCAAGAATCCGGAAGGTTACAATTCCTGAGCCGGGTTTGCGGCACCCGAAGTAAAAATCAAAACGAAATTATTTTCTGCCTCAAATCCAAAACTATTTTGTCTGGTATTTCTGCAGTATTTTTTGCACAGCCGCGAGTGCCTGTTCCCGATCGTTGAAATGCGCGGGAAGTTTCGACATCAGCCTGTCGGCGATTTCTCCAACACTTGCTTTTTCGCTTGCCGCTTGCAGTACGTGCAGGGCAAGAATGCCCTCGTCACTGATCACGGGCATGAAATCGGGCGATGCGAATTCCAGTTTCTTGCGCGAAATCGGGCGGCCATGGAAAGTGGATTGCATGAAGCGTGCAAGTGTTTTGCCAGTTTCGTCGATATGTTCGCTGGTCCAGGTATAGACGTATTCTTCGCCAATCAGTTTGGCCGAAAACTTGAAGACAAGACGTTCGCCGGATTTGACCCGGACCGGCGTTTCCAGTGGAAAGAAAGCATTGCCGTAGACCAGGCCGGGTAGATCGGGTGCATTGGAATACGAGGCGTGCGGACCGATATCGCTATCGAACCAGAGGCTCAGTCCGTGTACGACGCCGTCGCTTGTGATCGGCCAGTCGCATTCGCCGTCCAGATTCGGGGAAGTGATATTGGCGTAATCGATTTCACCCAGACATTGCGCCACGGACAAAAACTTCACGGTTTTCGTTACCGGACGCCGCCACCACGAATTCACCAGAAAGCGGCGGCCTGCACGCAGATCGAGACCGTAAACATCCTGTGCCCATGGCTGATCAATCGTGGTGTAGTCTTCGGGCGACTCGATCGGAGCCGCATGAAGTTTGTCGCGGCTCGGCAGAATCATGCCGCCGGGTTTCAAATGCCGGGCTACCGCATCGCGCATCGACAGCAGGTTGAAGTTGTAGAACGGCAGGGTGCCATGCAGATCGCCAATCACGATATCGACTTTTTCCGGCAAGGTGATTTCCGTTGAAAGCCCTTGAATCCAGGTGATTTTATCGGTGTCAGGATTATCCCTGGCGCATAGCTTGCCGACTTCGATGGCATTGTCCGGCTCGACCGCATAGACCTTTTTCGCGCCAAGCTTGCAGGCAAGCAGGGCGAAAAAACCGGTGCCGGTACCAATTTCCAGAATAACGCTATCGGGCGTGATGGCTTGCGTCAGTGCGGTAACGAAAGCCCGGGTGCGGACAGGGTCCGTCACCATTTCACCGTAGTCTTTTATCGAATAGCCGTCCAGGTTGTGCATGGTAATTATTGTTCGATGTGACGGAGCAAGGTGGCAAGCAGGGTGGCGTTGTTTTCAAAATCATGTGGATAGCTTAATCGATATGCCGGCACGCATTGCGTCAATGCGGCGGTCGCCATCATCAATTGACGTGATTGCGAAGGATCGCCGATATCAAGCCGGAAGCTGCGTTCGATCAATTCAATGCAGGTATTTCCCGGGCGCATCGGCGTGATTTCAATATCACTCGCGGCATGTTCCGGGTCGGACAGGAAATACATTGCATGCAGATTCGACATGTCATGTTCGGGCTCATGCGATAGCGCGATGCGTTGTTTGTCGGAGTATTCCGATACCGGGCTCAGTGAGGAATCGTGGGCAAAAATATTTTCGATCGAGTCTTCATACAGTCGCAGGCTCGGATACGTTGGCAGGCTTTGCCATTGTGATTCGTGTTGCTGGAGCATGACGCAATCATCGGAGTAAAGACGGTAACCGGCTTTGTGGAGCAGGGCGGCAAGCGTGGATTTGCCCCAGCCACTCCTGCCAAGAAACAGGATGACTCGGTCCTTGATATTCACGGCGCAGGCATGCAGCAGCAGATGCCCTTCATGCGCGAGAAAACGCGGTATAACCTGATCAACCAGTAAATGTTCGATGGTATGTTCATCGAGCGTTTCGTGCGGCACCACGGAAATATACCGCTGCCCGGTATCGAGAATGACATCGCAGAGTTCGGGGAAACGAAGAAGAAATCCGGACGGATGCCGCGCGACACCCAGGGTGACACTATCGTCGGATTCCTTCCACTCGTGCTGCCATTCGATATCTTCAGGCAGGCGCGGCTCGAACAAATCAATCCGGATGCCTGAAACAATTACCGCGCCCTGTAGGCGCGGTAGTTGTTTGAAATCCAGTGAACTGATGACAGCTTGATTGCCGAAGAGGTAGGTATTCAAGTGACGCAGATCTGTTTGCTTGGCAAGGCCTTGGCCGGGTTTTGCAGCTTAGATGAAGCGCATCAGTGCGGTTGCCATCATGCCTTCGGCAATCAAGCCGGAGCCACCATCGGTAAGATCACGCAGCTGGCCATAGATCTTCAGGCTGGGGCTGGTGTAAGGCAGGCGCTGCGGCTTATCGTTACTGGTTTCAGCCAATGTCGAGTCTGTCTCGGTATTCATAAATAACCCCTAGTGATCTTAAATAAACCCGCATTTGTACTCAAAAATACTGTGCGGCAGCATACAGTTTAACGTTAGTTCCATCATTAACAACAGCTTATCGGCAGCTTTAGGTTAATTCAGGTTAATTTTCATGATCAACGGCTTGATTTCAAGCATGTTCGGCTCTGTTCAGCTAAAAATTCACGTTTATCACTAAAAAAGCTTCAACAGGATTTCGGTTGACGCCTAAAGTTGACGAACATTAAAGATTTAGGAATGACTGGTCTGTACGGCATCCAACACATGGAGGCTTGGCATCAGTCCTGGCATTGGAGCGAGATGCAACCTAAACCTTGTCATTTAGGGGTTTCAAGAAAGGTGCCGCCGGCTTTAAGCCTGATCAACCACTGGTTGATTGCCGCCAATTTCAGGGCAGGCTCAATCTGCGCATCTGCGTTATTCTCGCCGTCGCCCAGCGTAGGACCTTTTTCATAATAAGATTTCAAGTTCGGCAAGACGGCCTTTTGCAGCCATGGCTGAAGTGGCTTTTCCGTAAGTGTGCCGCCGCATTTCTGCCATAAAGCCAGGCTGAATAACCAGCCGAGGTGATCCTTTCCCCGCCGCCAGGCGATTTCCGGCGGTAGTTGTGAGGCCATGGACTGCCGCAAAGCCCATTTCGGGTAGCCGTCCCGGAGCCTTAATTCGAGTGGTAGCCAAGCGCAGAATTCGACCAGACGCCGATCCAGAAAAGGATGCCGGGCTTCGATGCTATGGAAGCTGGCCAGACGGTGGTAGCGCTCGACGCCATTGGCGGTATAGCTACCTGCCATAACGCTATGGCCTTGATGGCCTGCACCGTCGGAAGCCGTCATGCCGACTGAATGCACGGCGAGCTCAAGGTAGCGGGCTTCCAGATCGATTTGCGTGGCGAATTCGGGGGTGATCAGGTTTTGCTTGCCGGTGCCGGACGCCC
>JAKQKT010000453.1 GCA_029560515.1 Pseudomonadota bacterium | reverse complement strand
GCATCAGCGGCAAAGCGCCTGCCTGGATCTCGGTCATTTCGGTGTAGCCCAGTGCTTCCACCGCCTGCAACAAACTGGGGGCCAGGCTGGTCAATTCGGTAAATTTTTTCATGCCGCATTATCGCACGGGCCGGGCGTGCTTTAGTTCTAAGTACCGGAATTGCTTGCTAGACTCGCAGAATATACAAGACCCAGCTAGAGTACCCGATGCTTAAAAAATATGCCTGGATCGTGCTGCTCGCCGCCTTCGTGCTGGTGTTTTGGCTAGGCAAACAATCAGGCAGCCAGAATGAAGCCCCGGCAAGTACCACCACTCCGGCCTCAACTGTCGGAGTTCAAAATCTGCCGAGACCCACGCCCTTACCGGAAATTTCACCGAGGACTGAAGCAAACGAACTGCCCGCCTTTCTTCCGCCGGAGGCCAAAACCACGCTCGATTTGATTGCCATCGGAGGTCCATTTCCGAATCGGCAGGATGGCATCGTGTTCCAAAACCGAGAGCAACGTTTGCCGAAAAAATCCCGCGGCTACTATCACGAATACACGGTCGAAACGCCCGGATTGAGTCACCGCGGCGCCCGGCGAATTATCACCGGTGGCGAACCAGTCGAGATTTATTATTACACCGACGACCACTACGACAGCTTTCGTGAATTCGAGGTACAGCCATGAACGAAATACCTCTGGAAGAACTGCTGACACAAGCTGAAAACGCAGGCGTATTTTTCGTTACCGGAGCCGATCTGGAAGCCATCGAACTCGCCTCGCAGCAGAATGACGCATTCTATTGTTTTATCGATTTGCAGCATTGCCAAAGCAAATCATTGCTGATGCAGGCATTGGCACACGGCCTGAATTTTCCGCCGAGCTTTGGCAGCAACTGGGACGCATTGGCCGATTATTTGAGCGACTTGAGCTGGCTGGCTTCGGACGCCTTCATCATCTGTTTCGCAAACGCAAACCTATATCGAAATGCCCATGAAGAAGACTTCAAGACACTGATCGAGATTCTCGAGGAGGCCTCGTCCAGCTGGAGCGAGCAAAAGAGTCCCTTCTGGGCATTCTTCGGGCTGCCCGACGACGAATTTGAACAGATGCAAGTGGAATAGATTACGGAGCGAGCATGGCGAACAGTATTCACGAATTCAACGACGACGAACGCAACGAAAATATCCTGATTTACGTCAACGGCGAATTAAAGCCGCGCAAGGAAGCGGTCGTTTCAGTATTCGATAGCGGATTCGTTCTGGGCGATGGCGTCTGGGAGGGTATGCGTATCCATGGTGGTCACCCTGCGTTTCTGGACCAGCATCTTGATCGCCTGTACGAAGGTGCAAAAGCGATTGCCATGAATATCGGTCTAGATCGCAATGCGTTGACTGAAGCTATCTACTCGACGCTGTTTGCGAACGATATGCACGATGGTGCACATGTGCGCCTGATGGTAACCCGTGGTGCGAAGCGCACGCCATATCAAGATCCACGTGCCACGATAGGTTCTGCCACCATCGTGATCATTCCGGAGTTCAAGACGCCACGTCCCGAAGTGCACCAGAAAGGTTTGAAACTTTTCACGGTGCATGTACGCCGCGGCGCGCCGGACGTACAGGATCCAAAACTGAATTCGCACAGCAAACTCAATTGCATCACAGCCTGCATCCAAGCTACCGAAGCAGGTGCCGACGAGGCCCTGATGCTGGATCCGCACGGATTTGTCGCTACCTGCAACTCCACCCATTTCTTCATCGTCAGAAAAGGCGAGGTCTGGACATCCAGCGGTGATTATTGTCTTGCTGGCATTACCCGTTCGAATGTGCTGAAAGTTTGCCGGGAAGCCGGCATTCCCGCTTACGAAAAAAACTTCAGCCTGACCGAAGTTTATAGTGCCGAAGAAGCCTTCGTGACCGGCACCTTTGCCGGTGTCGCTCCGGTTCACACCATTGATGGCCGCTTGATTCGTGATGGTCGTGGTCCGATGGTAGAAATACTGCAGTCGCTTTATCAAAACCTGGTAAAGCGTGATATTTCGTTGCGTAGTGATACATCGCCATGAGTTCACCACTACGAATCGCGATGTGGAGCGGTCCGAGAAATATTTCGACGGCCATGATGAGGGCATGGGAAAACCGCGGTGATTGCGCAGTATCCGATGAACCCTTGTATGCCGCCTTTTTATCCGATACCCAACTGGATCATCCCGGACGCGATGAAGTCATTGCCGCAGGTGAATCGGACTATAAAAAAGTGGTTTCTGATTTATTGGGCAATGCCCCCGGCACACGTGAAATCTGGTATCAGAAACATATGACGCACCATTTGTTGCCACATTACGAACGCAACTGGATTCCGAAACTGACCAATATCTTATTGATTCGTGATCCATCGGAAGTGGTGGCGTCTTATGTCAAAAGCCGGGCCACTGTCACCCCCGAAGATATCGGCATACCGCAGCAACGAAAACTGCATGACGAGATAATAGAAGCGACTGGTACCGCGGCGCCCATTATCGATGCAGGCGATTTTTTGCGTTCGCCCGAGAAATACCTCAGGGCCTTATGCAAATACCTGGGCATCGAATTTACCAATCGAATGCTGCACTGGCCTGCCGGTCGCCGCGAAAGTGATGGCGTCTGGGCACCTTATTGGTATGCAGCCGTTGAAGCATCAACAGGTTTTGAAACCTGGCATACACGCGATACTGCATTGGGCGGCGATGCTGCGCACGTCGTCGAAAGCTGTCGTGCTGATTATGATTTTTTATACCAGAGACGCTGGATTATTTGAGTATTCTTAAGAAGATAAAAACCGAATTTATAGCTCACACATGTCATTTGCGCACGCCTGAGATTTAGCCGCTGCTTTTTTGGCCGCACGATTTACGATTACGCCAAACATTTTTGTAAGCCCCAGTTTAGACAAGAACATTCTATTGTCTGCAATCCAGGGATAAATTCGATCCCATAAAGGCCTCAAGAACCGATTGGCCCAGATTTTTTCCATCCCGATGATGCCGGTAGCACCATAAGCTGCCTCGAATACTGCCACACCTATCAACCATTGACCTTGAGCATCACGGGCATGAATCAGTTTCATCATTTCCGCTCTTTGATACCCGGCATTGACGGAAAATTCATCACTGAAATCTTCCGGCGAACAATCCACGAGCTCAAGTCGCTGCTTGATATCGTAACGCTTCAAAGTATGCATTTCGGTGCGGCACAACGGACATGAGGCATCGTAGTAGATGCGCAGTGGGTAAGCGATATTCATTTCGTACCATCACGGATCAGTTTTTGAATCTTGCTGCCCAGCTTCATGACTTTCATCAAGGTGGCAGGTTCCAGCCTCAGCATCTCTTCGCCCCAGGATGACATCGCCACCATCAGGCCATAAGTATCTTCGATGCGCTTGCGGGTGTCCTTATCCTCAGTCGCATAGGCTGGGTCGGCCATACAATCTTTCAATATGCCGAGGGTGGGATCGAATTCACGTGCTTTTCGTTCGCGTACTACCGTGCGCATCAATTCCCATACGTCTTTCGAGGTCTCGAAGTGATCACGACGGTCGGCAAAGATATGTATGACGCGAACAAGATTGAGGTTTTGCAATTCCTTGATGCTGTTGCTGACGTTGGATCGGGCCACTTGCAGGATTTCGGCAATTTCTTCGGCATGCATCGGCCGACCCGACAAAAACAGCAGCGCATGAATTTGAGCTACCGTGCGGTTAACTCCCCAGCGTGACCCCATTTCGCCCCAGTGCATCACAAAGCGCCGGCGAATTGGACTCAGCGTATCCACAACGTATTCGGCAACATTTTCCATTTATTGCTCCCAAGCACTTGCATTCATTCTAGTTTCGACATATATTTCTGTCAAGACAGAAATGTCTGAATAATTCAGCCAGACAGAAAAGTGAGCCTGACATGGAAAAAGTCATGAAAGTCATGGTCTTGGGGGGTGCCGGCTTTATCGGCCGTCATGCAGTCGCCGCTTTACTGAAACAGAATTACCAGGTCATCGTCGGTAGCCGACATCCAAAACGCGTTGGCAGACGGCTGGCGGAAACCGCGAACAGCTGCGAGCGTCGTCAGGTTCGCTTCGAACAAATGCCTTACGCCGAGCAATGGCGAACCACGCTTGAAGACGTGGACGCCGTCATTAACTGCGTCGGCATTTTGCGGGAACGAGCCAAAGAAACTTACGAGGCCGTCCACTTACATGCTCCCATGGCTCTGGCTCAAGCTTGTAAACAAAAAAATATTCGCCTGATCCATGTCTCGGCACTTGGGCTGAATCACGATCATCGCAGCGGTTTTCTGAGAAGCAAATTCAAAGCCGAACAGTTACTGGGAATGAGCGGTGCCGATTATTGCCTCGTAAGGCCATCGTTGCTGGACGGTAGCGGCGGATTTGGTGCCAGCTGGATTCGCAAACTGTCGCACCTGCCCGTACATTTATTGCCAGATAAAGCAAACGGAAAAATTGCCGCACTTGATGTCAAAGATTTGGGTGAAGCGTTGGCAAATCTGGTTGAATTCCCGATTGCGGCGACTGCACGGCCCGACCAACGCGAGTTTGATCTTGGCGGGCTTCAGCTGCGCGATATCGCCACATACATGCAAGCCATGCGCATGGCGCATGCTGCCGAACCGGCACGCTGCATTCGCGTTCCAAGCTTGATGGCGAGAATCGGAAGCCATATTTGCGATTTACTGCACTTCTCGCCGTTTTCTTTTGGTCATTGGGAGCTATTGCAGTATGACAACATTCCCAGATTGAATCGCTTGCCGGAGTTATTGGGGCGCGCACCGCAGCTTGTAGGCGCACCGCTGACAACTCTGGAAAGCCCCGAACTCGCAGGCATTGAAACCACGCTGATTGCGCGCTGATTCCATGGCCTGTTGAAACAGGGGGATTTCAGGCATCATCCGGAAAACGATTTGGATGATTATCATGCTGCGTAATACCTTATTGGGTCTTTGCATTCTGCTACCTGCCCTTGTGCAATCGGCAACAGCTCCATTGCAGACAACGGCGGAAAAATCCGGCTTCGTCGAAACCGGGCGCTATGATGAAGTCATTCAACTATGCAATGACTTCCAGAAGGCCTATCCAAAAGCAGTACGTTGCATGGAATTTGGTCGCACTCCGGAAAATCGTCCAATGCTCGCCTTGCTTGCATCACGCAGTGGCGTCCTGAATGCAGAGGATGCGAAGGCTAAAAAAATACCGGCACTTCTGATCCAGGGTGGTATCCATGCGGGTGAAATCGACGGAAAGGATGCCGGCTTTCTGGCATTGCGCGAAGCACTGGATGCTCCCGAGGACAAAAGCTGGCTCAAGCAACAGGTTCTTGTTTTCATACCCGTTTTCAATATTGACGGGCATGAGCGGTTCGCCGCCTGGAATCGCCCGAATCAACGTGGGCCTGAGCAAATGGGTTGGCGAACGACGGCACAGAATTTCAATTTGAACCGCGATTACGTAAAAGCCGATAGTCCCGAAATGCAATCCATGCTTCGGCTGGTCAACGAGTGGGATCCGATCGTCTATATCGATTTACACGTCACCGACGGTGCGAAATTCCGGCACGATGTCTCGATACAAATCGAGCCAGTCAATGGCGGCGATTCCGAATTGCGACGAGCCGGCCTTGCATTGAAGAACGGTGTGTTGGCCGAACTTGAATCAAAAGGCTCACTGCCTCTCGGTTTCTATCCTTCATTCAACATAAATGATGACCCAAGTTCCGGATTTACCGATGGCGTTGCACCGCCGCGTTTTTCAACCGGCTATTTCTATTTGCGTAATCGCTTCGGCATGCTGGTCGAAACCCATTCCTGGAAAGATTATCCGACCCGTGTGCGCATTACGCGCGACACCATCAATTCAATGCTGCGCCTTACTGCAGAGCATGGCAGAGAGTGGCAAACTATCGCAGAACAGGCAGACGCGCGTTCACGAGCAAAAATCGGCCAGAAAGAAACCTTGGACTACACCGTCACCGACAAGGTGCGCACCATCAATTTCCTCGGTTACGAATATTCTCGAACGCTATCGGATGTGTCGGGTCAACTCATGACGCATTACGATGAAAGCAAGCCGCAACTGTGGAAGTTGCCGCTGAAAGACGACATTATCGCCGGCCAAAGCGAAACGATGCCCGCTGCCTATATCGTGCCGCCCGCCTACGCCGCCCTCATATCGGCAAAACTGAAGCAACACGGTATTGAATTCAGCACGCTTGACAAGACTATCGCCAAGGCAAACACGGAAACATTTCGGGCCGATACCGCGAAACAGGCCTCGCAATCGGTTGAAAGCCATCAGCGCCTGACGGTTACCGGCGAATGGAAAGCCGAACCCACCGATATCAAATCCGGCAGCCTGTATATACCTTTAAACCAGGCCAAGTCCAAACTGATAATGGCTTTATTCGAAGCCAAAGCTCCGGATTCGCTCCTGGGCTGGGGTTTCTTCAATAACTCTTTCGAACAAAAAGAGTATATGGAAGATTATGTTGCCGAAGAAATCGCCCGTGAAATGATGGCAAAAGATCCTGCATTGGCTGCAGCATTCAAAAAGAAAGTGGCCGAAGACGCGGAGTTTGCAAAAGATCCACAAGCCAGATTGAATTTTTTCTACCGACTGCACACATCCTGGGACGAGGAATTCAACAAGTACCCTGTGATGCGTTTGCTCGAAGCGCTATGAAAATCAGCACCGGATGGATCAAGCCACCTGCCTCACCACATTACTTAAGGGTTGTAACTGACCGAAACCAATCGCGGCTCCTTGCCTAAGGTGATCAGGTAAATACGATCAAATTCGTTCTCACCCATCGGTGCGACATCAAGACCGGCGGCGTACTTGACGATCTCAGGCACGGTATTGCTGTGACCGACAATCAATACGGTTTGACCGCCGTGTTTCTTTTTTATTTCTTTCAACAAGTCGGCAGTATAAGTGCCGGAGTTTTCCTTGGTGGCAGGTCTGACATTGAGTTGTAACCCTGCCAGCGAGGCTGTCGGCAAGCCTGTTTGCTGTGTACGTTTATATTGCGTCGTGTAAACCGCCTTTACGCCGGAGTTCTTGAGTACCTCCGCAAGCTTCCTAGCGCGGGCATTACCCTGTTCGCTGAGGCTGGGGTCTTTGGGGTCGTCCGTCGATTTCTCGGCATGTCGCACCACGATCAGCATGGTATCGGCAGCCATCACAGGGCTTGCCATCAAAAGCAGCGAAAAAAGGATTGCCGACAACTTGATTTTCATTCCACTTTCTCCAATCTGGCAGGCAATGGGTCGCCTGCTTGCCATGATATTTCAGTCAAATTCCGCATCAATGCCTCCACTTCGGACCGGCCTTTCGTGGAATGAATTGGAAGCGCCAATATGTCACCGGCCTGAGCCCAATGCAGAATGGTTCGCACTGCGTCCACTTCATCAAGTTGCGTAACGATGCGACTTGCCGGGATTCCGTGCTCTGCCAAGGCGCTTTGCAAAATTCCTGCGACTTCACCCGGTTCACGGCCACGAATAAAGCCGTCAATGTCTTTCAACACGATTAAATCCGGATTGAAACTGGCGGCGACTTTTGCAAGTTCGCGAATATCGTCGTCCTCGCGATTGCCTGCCTGCCCCAATAAGAGTGCCAGTCGTCCCTCTGACTGCTGATTTTTAACGATCGCGAGAAACCCATGCAAACCTTCCGGATTGTGCGCGTAATCGATCAATACGGCCGCGCTACCAACTTGCCAGCGTTGCAAACGACCGGGGTTGTCGCTGTTGATAGCACCAAACCGCCGAATCGTTGCTCTTATTGCATCCACACCAATGCCAAGTCCAAACGCAATGCACGCTGCAGAGGCCAGATTTTCAATATTGTATTTCGCGGTACCACCCATGCTCAGAGGCATGTCGCCAATGGCACCAAGAGCAATGTCATTCAGATAAAGATGTTCGTTGATCAGCACGCAAAAAATGCCACCGCGTTTTTTCAATACTTCAACATACGGATTATTTGCCTGCATCGAAAAATACGCATGCCGGCATTTGAATTGATCTGCCTTTTGCATCAACACGACATCATCGGCGTTCAGCACCAGAACGCCATCGGAATCCAGAGCGCGAGCAACCACCAGTTTGACGTCCGCCAATCCCGACAAATCATGAATGCCGTATTCGCCAAAATGATCTGCACTAATATTGGTCACCGCAGCCACATTGGCATGCTGCACCGCCAAACCCCGCCTTAAAATGCCGCCGCGGGCGGTCTCCAGAATGCCGGCCTGCACTTGCGTGTTGCGAAGAATGGAACGCGCACCCATTGGACCTGAGTAATCGCCCTCTTCGTAGCAAACACCATCCAGAAACAGGCCATCGGTGCAGTTATGGCCGGTATGCCAACCTTGTTCGCGGCACATCGCGGCAACGAGGCGCGTAGTCGTCGTCTTGCCGTTGGAACCGGTAATCAATGCGATCGGAATTCGCGATGATTTATCCCAGTCAATCGTATCGAGTTCTGGCAGATGCTCCATCAGCCAAGTTTGACTACCCTGCCCTTCGCCAATCGAGAAAAACTCGTCGTCATAGAATGTTGGAAGATTTTTTTCATCGACGGCTTTAATCAACGCAATCAGTCGCGGATTGCTTTCGGCATCCGACATTTTTTTCAAGGTATGGAACGCGGCCTCGTCATGGATCAAACTTGGTGCCGCCGGCGAATATATTTCCTGCAAACCGCCAACCGCTTTCAACCAGGCCCATTCATTGATTTCCGTTCCCGTGTAAAGCAAATCGGCAGGCGCGGAAAATGCCAGACTGGCACCCGTCTTGTGCTTGCGAATGACAAACTCAGGCAACGCCCAATGCAAGCGGGTATATGCCTGCAAGACCAATGCCTTCCATGACTTCAATGCATGTTCGGAAGGAATTTCTCCACCCAGCGTTTCCAGGGCCACGCCACAGCCGGGCAAATACAGATTCGGCCCCGTCAGGCGACGAGAATCCTCGAAGCCTTGCACAGGCTTTTCATGCTCGTTATTGGACATGGATTAGTCGTCGGACTCACGGGAGATGAAAATGCCTCGCTCATCACGCGAAATGCCTTCCATCATCGCGAATGAATTATCTTCCGCAATGGTTTCCGATACTGGCACTGCAGCAACGGGAACGCGTTCAGGCGCAGCACCTTCGGTGCGAAACTTGATGATTTGTTTCCACGAGCGCACGAGGGCATCGGCGAAAATCAGCATCAAATCGCCCGGCTGGCCCATACGCAAGGCAGCATCGATCGCTTCCTGCTCGTCGGGAATTATCGAGATCGCAGAATCCGGCACACCCTTGTCTTTCAAGGCTCGTGCCTGAATACGAGGCACTTCATCACCATCGCGGCCACGCAAGCCGTCATCGCGGCGGCAGATGTAATGGTCGAAACGTCCTGCAACCGCATCGGCAATCGCGACCAGATCTTCGTTACGACGATCACCCGGTCCGGCCAGCACGACAATGCGACGACCAGTCACATCCAGACGCTGCGCCAAATCCGCCATCACCGAAACGGCATGCGCGTTATGGCCATAGTCGAATAACACCTTGAACGGATGTTCGTTGAACACATTCATCCGGCCTGGTGCCTGGAAGAAAGTAGTATCAAACGTACGCAAACCCTGGCGAATCGCATCGAGTTTGATGCCCAGCGAAAACGCCATCGCGGCAGCAAACATCGCGTTTTGCACGTTGTGCAAGGCGCGGCCTTCAAGCGTCGCGGGAATCAGGTGCGTCCACAACAATGGAATATGGCTTCCCTTGTCGTATAGCGTAATCATCTGGCCGTTGACGCCATCTTCCAGCGCACAGGCACGACCGCCGGCACGAATATGTTCGCGCACCAGACCATGCGATGGATTCAAAGTGACATAGCAAATCATTTTTGCATCGGTATAGCCCGACATCTTCAAGACATTCGGATCATCGGCGTTCAACACAGCGCAGTCTTTCGCGACTTCGACAACGATGCGTTTGACTTCGGCCAGTTGCTCGAGTGTATCGATGCCCTTCATGCCGAGATGATCGGATTGCACATTCAACACTGCGCCCACATTGACTTCGCTGACACCCATACCGGCACGTACGAGACCGCCACGTGCGGTTTCCAGAACGGCGATATCGATTTGCGGATCGGACAGCACCATGCGGGCAGAAACCGGACCAGTCATATCGCCTTCGACTGTGCGCTGTCCGTCGATATAAACGCCATCCGTTGTCGTGAGGCCCGGCGTATAACCGGCCATCTTCGTGATGTGTGCGAGCATGCGGGCGGTGGTGGTTTTACCGTTGGTTCCGGTAACGGCGGCAATCGGCACGCGTGCGTTCGAACCTTGCGGAAACAACATGTCAATCACGGGGCCCGCTACGTCTCGCGGAGTGCCTTCGCTAGGTGCAACATGCATACGGAACCCCGGCGCCGCATTCACTTCACAAATGCCGCCGCCGATATTGCGATAGCTTTCGGCAATATTGGTAATCAGGAAATCGACGCCGCCGACATCAAGACCGATGGCGCGTATCGCGCGCACGGCCATATCGCGATTATCCGGGTGAATGATGTCAGTAACATCCGTAGCCGTACCGCCGGTAGAAAGATTGGCAGTTGAACGCAGATAAACCGTTTCGCCATCTTTCGGCACGGAGTTAGCCGTGTAACCGACACGCGTCATCATCATGCTCGCCTGCGCATCAAGTTCGAGACGCGTCAGGACTTTTTCGTGACCAACACCTCGGCGCGGATCGAGATTTACTACATCCACCAATTGCGAAATGGTATGCACGCCGTTGCCAACTACGTGCCCCGGTGTACGACGTGTCGCAGCTACAAGTTCGCCATTCACCACCAGCAAACGATGGTCGTCACCTTCCATGAAAGTTTCGACGATCACCGAACGGGAATGTTCTTTTGCTTTCGCAAAACCTTCGGCCACTTCATCATCATTCATGAGTCGAATCGAAATACCTCGACCATGGTTACCGTTGTATGGCTTGGTGACGACAGGAAAACCAATGCGTCGTGCAGCACGAATCGCAAG
Organism: Pseudomonadota bacterium; assembly: GCA_029560515.1. Taxonomy (GTDB): domain Bacteria; phylum Pseudomonadota; class Gammaproteobacteria; order Xanthomonadales; family Xanthomonadaceae; genus Arenimonas. The sequence continues at coordinate 1,625 of JAKQKT010000453.1, read as the reverse complement.
GGATTCGGTTTGAACCAATTCCTGACGCGGCACCGGCAAACCGAGTGAACCGAGAATCTTATTGGTTTCTTCCTTGTCGCTCGCAAGTTCAACTGCGATATGCGGGGTTTTGCCCGTAATTGTTGCCTGGATGCGTTGCTGATATTTTCCATGCCCCAATTGCACCAGCGATTGCTCGTTCAAACGCAACCAGGGGATATTTCTTTCTTCTGCGGCCTTTACCAGCGAGGCCGTGGATGGGCCCAATGCGCGGCGTTGTGCAAAACGGATAAACTCATCACGGGCGCTAGGCCAATCCCAATCTTCCGGCAACAAGCCGCTGGTTTGCAAAGCGGCAGGCAATAAAGACGTCAGCAATTTCAGCGCCAGCTCACCGGCCGCAATACCCTCGTCTTTTTGTGCGTATTCATAAACAACCGTGTAAACACCCGGTTTCTCGGTACTACGGGTTTTTCCGAAAGTAACATCCTCACCCGCCATGTTTTGCAGCTCGATGGCAACGTGTTCCAACACGTGGCCGAGCCAGGTGCCTTCGTCTTCTTTCATGCGACGGATAAACCCGCCAGGTTGACGATACGAACAACCGTGTTCGATCAACCCCGGCAAGGCAGCAACCAGCCCGTCGACAAATTCATTACCAAGTTTGGCCGTTGGCCATTTTTCCATTTCACCAAGGTCAAGCTCCAGCTTTATGACTGGAAAATGCGCATACAAGGACGGTCCGACAAAAACATTACGCTCGAGAATACGCATGGCAAAATCCTAGGTTAAAGGGGTAATTAAATTTCCGGCAGTCGCTTTTCGAGTATGTAAATTAAAAGTGGCACCTGCAACCAGTATGTGCACGGTCAGGCCCAGCAGGCAAACCGGCTCGCCTTCGTTGACCTGATCCATCGAAGAAAACGAAAGGTTGGCAGCATCAACCACGGTAATGCCGCCGCTGCCTTCCACCTCGACGGTATTGTCCGGGCTGATGAATGCGGCGGTGTCTTCGTCCAAGCCCAGACCAATCGCAAATGGATTGTAGGCAAGCGCAGTCACCAAGCGCCCCAGACGATCACGTTGGCGGAAATGCTGGTCTATGATGAAGCGGTTCGTCAAACCAAACCCGGGGGCAAGACGAACCGAGCCGGCTATCGGTGAAGAACCTTCTTCACCGAAGGCGATCATGTGTTCGCTGATCACGCTGGCACCTGCACTGGTGCCGGCGACATGCACGCCCTCGGCGTTTTGCGTACGGATCAATTTTGCGACCGGTGTTCCGCCAATCAATGTCGTCAGGCGCAGCTGGTTTCCGCCGGTGATAAAAATTCCGGTGGCCTGTTTTATGCGTTCGAGACGATTGGGTTCGGAGCAATCACGTCGAGTGTCGAAGTTAATCGACTCCACTTTCGAAACTCCCAAATCGCCGAATATTTTTTCGTAGCGCTCGCCGGTGTCAAGCAGACGGCTGGCAGTCGGAATCACGACGATATCTGCCGCACTGCCGCCACAAAGTTTTACGAAACGTTCGAGAATCCGAGGATTATTTTCTTTTTCTTCAGCGCCGCCGATGGGAATAATCCAACCGCGCTCTTCCCCGTCCGGGGTTTTACTAGGGCACATCAACACGTCCTTGGTGTAAC
>JAKQKT010000439.1 GCA_029560515.1 Pseudomonadota bacterium | reverse complement strand
CGATGCGCAGGCCGATTATGTCGATGAAGTGAGGAAAACACTGGTAAATCAAGGCTTCCGGGTCGCAGCCGATTTGCGCAATGAAAAAATCGGCTATAAAATCCGCGATCACGCAATGCAGAAAGTGCCGTATCAGCTGGTCGCAGGGGATCGCGAGCGGGAACAAGGCCTGGTGGCCGTGCGTACGCGTAGCGGGGAAGATTTGGGCACCATGACCGTGGAAGCCTTCATCGAAAAACTACGTAGTGAAATGCCGTCGGTAGGGTAAACTACCGACATTCGATTAACGTTTGAGGATTTACGCATCAATACGCCAGCAACAGAAAAAGGTAACCGCAAAAACCAGGAAATCCGTGTACCCAAGGTACGTGTGATTGGTGCGGACGGGGAAATGGTAGGCGTGCTTTCACGTGATGAAGCACTGGCCTTGGCCGAAGAATCCGGAATGGATTTGGTGGAAATTCAGCCGCAGGCTGATCCGCCGGTCTGTCGCATCATGGACTACGGCAAATTCAAATTTGAACTCCAGAAGAAAGCCGCCGCTGCCAAGAAAAAGCAGAAGGTCGTTGAAATTAAGGAACTCAAATTCCGCCCCACCACCGATGTTGGCGATTACGATATCAAGATGCGTAACCTGCGCCGCTTCCTCGAAGAAGGCGACAAGGTCAAGATCAATATCCGTTTCAAAGGCCGCGAAATGAGCCATCAGGAACTGGGTCTTGCCATGGCCAAGAAAATCGAAGCGGATCTGGCCGATGAAGTCGTGATCGAGCAGCGTGCCCGTCTTGAAGGCCGCCAGATGATCATGATGGTTGCACCCAAAAAGAAATAAGTGGGTTTTCGTAGGAGCGCCTTTAGGCGCGACCAGCTCTCGAGCAGACCTGTCGCGCCTAAAGGCGCTCCTACAATACACAGAGAAACACAAATAATTCTTGCCTAAGTGCCTGAGTTTCCTGCATAATTGCCGGTTCTTGGCCCAGGCTGAGTTCCCGGTTCGACATCCGGGCCCAGAACACCGGGCAAAGTCGCTATGGACCTGTCATTAATTCTTTAAGAATCAATGATCTACAAGCAGATACGGGTAGGACGGAAAGTGTGGCGAAAGCCACCACCTGAATCAGTCAAATAAAACGATAAGGACCTCACAATGGCAAAGATTAAAGTCAAAACCCATCGCGGGGCTGCAAAGCGCTTCCGGAAGACCGCTTCCGGCAAGTACAAATGCGGCCATGCAAACCGTAGTCACATCCTCACCAAGAAGTCGACAAAGCGTAAACGCGGCCTTCGTGCTACGAACATCGTTCGTAAAGAAGATTCCGGCCGTTTAGACCGCATGTTGCCTTACCTATAAATAAAGGAGATTGAACTATGGCACGCGTAAAACGTGGTGTAACGGCAAGAGCCCGTCACAAAAAAATTATCAAACTTGCGAAAGGTTATTACAACGCCCGTCGTAAGGTTTTCCGTGTAGCAAAACAAGCCGTCACCAAAGCCGGCCAATATGCCTACATCGGTCGTAAACAGAAGAAACGTCAATTCCGTAGCCTGTGGATCGTGCGTATCAACGCCGCCGCCCGCATGTATGGTTTGAGCTACAGTCGCTTCATGAACGGTCTGCTGAAAGCAGACATCAAACTGGACCGTAAGGCCCTGGCTGATCTCGCGATTCATGACATCAATGCCTTCGGTCAAATTGCCGAAAAAGCAAAGAGCGCACTCGCGGCGTAAGCAACATAGTGGGTCGCGGCTTCCGCCGCTCCTACGTGCAACACGCAAGGGGAAAGGCGCAAGTCTTTCCCCTTTCGCTTTTATAAAACCAAGAATCGAAAACGAGACCGGAATGAGTGATATCGAAGCGGTAACTCAATCAGCGCTGCAAAGCATTCAAGCCAGCTCGACACTGGATGAGCTCGATCAACTGCGCGTCAACTTGCTGGGTAAATCCGGCAGCATCACCAATCAATTAAAGCAACTTGGCGCATTGCCGCCAGATCAGCGCAAGCTGGCCGGCGAGGCGGTGAATCGTGCCAAGGAACAACTGGCCGAAGCGATTGCCGAACGCAAGCATGTGCTTGAAGAAGCCGCCTTTGAACATCGTTTGGCTTCGGAAAAAATCGATATCACCTTGCCAGGCCGCGGAAGTGAGCGTGGCAATCTGCATCCGGTCTCCCGCACGCTGGAACGCATCACCGATATCTTCGCGCGCCTGGGCTATCAATTGGCCGATGGCCCGGAAATCGAAGACGATTTCCATAACTTCGAAGCACTGAATTTTCCGCCACATCATCCGGCGCGTGCGATGCACGACACCTTCTATTTTCCTGATGGTCGCGTGTTGCGGACTCATACCTCCGGCGTGCAAGTCCGCTTCATGACCGAAAACAAACCGCCGCTGCGGATGATTGCCGCAGGCAAGGTTTACCGTTCCGATTCCGATCAGACCCACACGCCGATGTTCCATCAGGTCGAAGGTTTGCTGATCGATGAAACCTCGAGCTTCGCCGATTTGAAAGGCACCTTATCCGAATTCGTCCGCGCATTTTTCGAACGCGATTTCGAAATGCGTTTCCGCCCGAGCTATTTTCCTTTCACCGAACCATCGGCGGAAGTGGATATCGCCTGGCAGCAACCGGATGGCAGCACGCGTTGGCTTGAAGTGCTTGGCTGCGGCATGGTGCATCCGAATGTGTTGCGTAATTGCGGTATCGATCCGGAACGTTATAGCGGTTTTGCGTTTGGTCTTGGCGTGGAACGCTTCGCAATGTTGCGCTATGGCGTCAACGATCTGCGCAGCTTCTTCGAAAACGACACGCGGTTTTTGAAACAGTTTGCATAAAAATTTGATTAGGGTGCGCCGGTGGCGCACCAGGTGAATAACAATGTTTAACCGGTGCGCCAAGGCGCACCCTACGGAATAAAGAATGAAATTCCCGGAAAGCTGGTTACGTGAACATGTCAAAGTCGATGCCACACGCGAAGAGTTGTCGACGCGACTGACGGCCATTGGCCTGGAAGTGGAAGCGCTGGAAGAAATCGGCGGCGTGCTCAATGGTGTCGTCGTTGCTGAAATTCTGTCGGCAGAAAAACATCCTGAAGCCGACCGTCTGCAGGTCTGCAGCGTGAACCTCGGCGCCGGCGCTCCGGTGCAAATCGTCTGTGGTGCACCGAATGCCCGCGTTGGCTTGAAAGCGCCGCTTGCAACGGTCGGTGCGGTATTACCGGGCGGTCTTGAAATCAAGCCGGCGAAACTGCGCGGCGTTGAATCCTTTGGCATGCTTTGTTCCGCGAAAGAACTGATGATCGATCCGGATGCTTCCGGCTTGCTGGAACTTCCTGCCGATGCTCCGGTTGGCGCTTCACTTTCGCACTATCTTGGCTTGCCTGATGCCAGCTTTGAATTGAAACTGACGCCGAATCGCGCCGATTGCTTCAGCGTGCGCGGCGTGGCATTCGATGTTGCCGCCGCTTTCGGCGCGCAAGTCGAAGCCCTGCAAATTCCGGAAGCGAAAATCGCTTGCTCCGAAAAGATGACCGTACAACTTCAAGCCGGCGCAGACTGCCCGCGTTTTTGCGGCCGCATCATTGACGGTTTGAATATCGCAGCAAAAAGCCCGCTTTGGCTAACCGAAAAATTGAAGCGCGCCGGATTGCGTCCGATTAGTCCGCTGGTCGATATCACCAATTTCATCATGCTCGAGTTAGGACAGCCGATGCATGCCTACGACGCTGCGAAGTTAAGCGGACCTGTCGGCGTGCGTCACGCGAAAGCTGGCGAACAATGCAAATTACTTGACGAGCGCGAAGCCGAACTGGATCCGGGTTTTCTCGTCATCACAGATGCTGACCATGTCGTTGGTTTGGCGGGCGTGATGGGCGGTTTCGATACCCGCGTCACCGAAAGCACCACAAAAGTGTTTCTGGAAGCCGCGCACTTTGCGCCGAGTGCAATTATCGGTCGTTCGCGCAAGCTGGGCATGCACACCGATGCTTCCCATCGTTTTGAACGCGGTGTTGATCCTGCGATGCCGCGCATTGCGGTGGAACGTGCGACCGAACTGGTTCTGCAAATCTTGGGCGGCAATGCAGGCGAAATTACCGAAATTGAATTGACAGAACATTTGCCGAAACCGACCCCGGTATTGCTACGCCGTTTGCGTTTGCAACGCGTGCTTGGTATTACGATAGAAGATGCAAAAGTCGAACAAATATTCAGGGCGCTTGGCATGCAGGTGCATGCCGATGATCAAGGTTGGCAGGTCACGCCGCCAACGCGCCGTTTCGATATCGAAATCGAAGAAGACCTGATCGAGGAAATCGCCCGCATTCACGGTTATGAAAATATTCCGGTGACCTTGCCATCCGGACAAATTTCACTGGTTTCGCCTTCCGAAACGAAAGTGGATGAAGCCAGCGTAAGGCGCCAGCTGGCGGCGCGCGATTATATTGAAAACATCAATTATGCATTCGTGGATGAGACACTTTTAACTAACTGGTCTTTGCAAGCCAACTCGGTTCCATTGGCGAATCCGCTGACCAGCGAATTGGGTGTCATGCGTACTTCCTTGTTGCCGGGCTTGGTGGAAGCATTGCGTCGCAATCTTGCACGCCAGCAAAATCGCATTCGCTTGTTCGAATTGGGTCGGGTATTTCATAAAGCGGCACAGAAGGATGCGGCACCGATTGAAACACGTCGCATCGCCGGTGTGATTTGCGGCAACGCAAATGCCGAGCAATGGGGCATTAGAAATGCCGAAGCCGATTTTTACGATCTGAAAGCCGATGTCGAAAGCCTGCTGAAACTATCGAATTTATCAGCCGAATTTGTTGCTTCCGATGCCGTGTTCTCCCACCCAGGCCGTAGCGCAAATATCATGCTGCATGGCAATAAAATTGGCTGGCTCGGTTACCTGCATCCGCGGCTTGTTAAAACTTGTGACATTGGTACCGAGGTTTTGGGTTTCGAACTGGATTTCTCGGCGGTAACAGAACGCGCAATTCCGGTCGCTAGCGAGCTGTCCAGGTTTCCGTCTGTCCGCCGGGATATCGCGCTGGTCGTGCCGGAAAGTACGCCTTGGGCCGCATTGGAGGCCAGTCTGAAGCATGCTTTGGGCCCTTTGTTGCGGGATGTTCTATTGTTCGACCGCTATGTCGGAACCGGCCTCGAACCGGGATCAAAAAGTTTGGCTATGGGCTTGATATTACAAGACGTTTCCCGCACCCTAACCGACTCGGAGTCAGAGTCCGCCGTGCAAAAAGCGCTGGCTGCACTGGACCGGGATTGCGGGGCGAAATTAAGAGGATGAGCCTGATTCACGTCAGAGCTCGACAGGGGATGATATGGCGTTAACCAAAGCAGAAATGGCCGAACGTTTATTCGAAGAAGTTGGTTTGAATAAACGTGAAGCGAAAGAATTCGTGGATCTATTTTTCGACGCGCTGCGTGAATCGCTCGAACAAGGTCGCAGCATCAAATTGTCCGGTTTCGGAAACTTCGACTTGCGCGAAAAAAACCAGCGTCCGGGTCGCAACCCGAAGACCGGCGAAGAAATTCCGATTTCCGCACGTCGCGTCGTCACATTCCGTCCGGGTCAAAAACTGAAGGAGCGCGTAGAAGCTTATGCTGGATCCGGGCAGTAATCGCGAGTTACCGCCGATTCCGGCGAAGCGCTACTTCACCATTGGTGAAGTCAGTGAGCTGTGTGATGTCAAACCGCACGTGTTGCGCTATTGGGAAACCGAATTCGAAAGCCTGTCGCCGGTGAAACGTCGTGGCAACCGTCGTTATTACCAGCGTCATGATGTTCTGATGATCCGTCAGATTCGCGGATTATTGTATGAAGAGGGCTACACGATAAGTGGTGCGCGTCTGCGCCTCGAAGGGGAAACCGGTCGTGCGGATGCCAGTATTTCCGCACAAGTGATCAAGCAGGTACGTATGGAACTTGAAGAAGTACTGCTGCTGTTGAAGCGTTAATGCAAATCCGAGGCACGCTAAAGTATAATTCCCAGATGTCGGGGCGTAGCGCAGCCTGGTAGCGCATTTGCCTGGGGGGCAAAGGGTCGTGGGTTCAAATCCCGCCGTCCCGACCAAATTTATGAAGTGTTGTTGCAAAAATCCCCGAACAAAAAAACCGCCGAAAGGCGGTTTTTTTATGGAACGATCCTGTAGGAGCGCCTAAAGGTGCTCCTATGAAACCCGATCAGCTATCAAATAAATCCGCACTCAATGCCTGTGTCGTCGAGGCTCCGCTTCGCATGGCGGAGGCATGCGCATGAATCCTCGGCAATACTCGTGCGAAATAGAAACGGGCAGTTTCGAGTTTCATGGTTTTGAAGTCGTCGCCATGGCTGCTGTTGTTCGCAGCAGCGACTGAACGTGCCCACCAATAGGCCAGAACGACATAACCCGAGTAATAAAGGTAGTCGTATGAAGCCGCGCCGATTTCATCAGCATTGCTCATCGCTTTCTTGCCGATTTCCATCGTCAGTTCACCCCATTGCTTGGTGACTTCTGCCAGCGGCAATACAAATTCGGTCAGCTCGGGTTTCGTTGCGTTTGCTTCGCAAAATTGCTGGATCATTCCCAGGAAGCGGCGCATGCCGGCGCCCTGTTGTTGCATGATCTTTCGGCCGAGTAAGTCGAGAGCCTGGATGCCGGTCGTACCTTCGTAAATCGTCGTAATCCGGGCGTCACGCGCCAATTGCTCCATACCCCACTCGCGAACATATCCATGTCCGCCAAAGCATTGCAGCGCGTGATAGGTGCATTCATTGGCCCATTCGGTCAGCAGGCCTTTCACGATAGGCGTGAGGAAGCTGAGGATTTCATCGGCCTCCTTGCGCTCTTCTTCGTCCTTGCTGCGCTCCAGAATATCGACTTGAAGCGCGGCATGAAGGGCCATCACGCGACCGCCTTCGGCGAGTGCCTTGCAGGTCAGCAACATCCTGCGGATATCGGGATGCACGATGATCGGGTCGGCCGGCTTTTCCGGAAATTTCGCGCCCGACAACGAACGCATTTGCAAACGATCACGGCTATAGGCAAGTGCATTCTGGTAAGCACGGTCAATCAGGCCCAGCCCTTGCAAACCGACAGCAAGGCGAGCGGTATTCATCATGGTAAACATCGCGTTCAAGCCCTTGTTGGCCTGTCCAATCAAATAACCCTCGGCGCCATCAAAATTCATCACGCAGGTCACCGAGCCATGAATCCCCATTTTGTGTTCGATCGAGCCGCAGGACAGCGCATTTTTTGCCCCCATGCTGCCATCACGTGAAACCTTGTTTTTCGGAACGATAAAAAGGGAAATTCCTTTGGTACCTGCCGGAGCGTCTGGTAAACGCGCGAGTACCAAGTGCACGATATTGTCAGTGAAATCGTGTTCGCCGCCGGTAATGAAAATCTTGGTACCGGTCACTGAATAACTGCCATCGGCATTCGGTTTTGCCGCGGTTTTCAACAAGCCGAGATCAGAGCCGCAATGCGGCTCTGTCAAACACATGGTGCCGGTCCACCGTCCTTCGATAATCGGCTTGAGAAATGCTTCTTTCTGCCACTCTTCACCGTGGTGTTTCAAGGCTTCGGTCGCGCCGTGCGAGAGCAGGGGGTAATTACCCCAGGCCAGATTGGCAGCATCGATCATTTCCTTGACCACGGCACCGAGTGATTCCGGCAAATCCTGGCCACCCATGGCTTCGGGTGCCGTTAGACCACTCCAGCCACCCTCGACGAACTGCATGTAGGCTTCCCTGAAGCCGGGCGGGGTACTGACTGCTCCGGTGTCTTTGTTGTGCACACAACCATGCTCATCGCCAACGGAATTCAACGGTGCCAAAATGCCTTGCGCAAACTTGGCCGCCTCTTCAAGAACGGCATCCATTGTTTCGCGATCGGCATTGGCAATTCCCAGTTTCGCGAACAATTTTTCGGATTCCAGTACATCGAACAGTGCAAACTTCATGTCGCGTTGCGGGGCAGTGTAATTATTCATGATTCGTCCAGTGATTAGCGCAAGGTGCCGCTCAGGCCGGGAACGGCGTTGAGGGCGCTTTCGTATTTGATTTCATAATGACCGCGCGGGTCGCTGCTGGTGATTTCACCGGCAAGTCTGTAACCGAGGCGGCTGCGATTTTTGATGGCATTGTTGATAGCGCCGAGCGCGGCCTGATCCAGTTGCAAACGCTGTTGCACAATTTCGTTGGAGCCAGGGCCCACGCTGATGCCAGGATTGAAGTCGAGAGTCGCTGCATCAATGTCGCCGAACTTCATCGTCCCGCTAATTTTCGAGTAGTTCATCGCCACCGTACTGTAATTCTGGATGCGAAATTTGACGCTGACCTGACCGTCGGCCTGCAATAAGATCTCCTGCAGACTGACTTGCGGCGGAAACACGCGTTTTACCGGACCGCCGCAGGCGGAGATGCCCAGCATCAGGCAAAGCATAAGTATTTTCTTCATAAAACCTCGTTGGATGCCCCGTGAATCGCCCATTACGAATCCACGACTACGAACCCACATAGATTAACAAGTTCAATGTTTTTATGGGGTAAAAATGCCGGCAATATGGCTCGCGGACCGATAATCGATCTGCGCATTCAAGGTTTAGTAGGGACATCTGAAGAGATGGTGGCCAGAGAGGGAATCGAACCCCCGACACAGGGATTTTCAATCCCTTGCTCTACCAACTGAGCTATCTGGCCTAAGTATTGCGAACGCCGGACAGTTTCACGACGAGCCGCAAATGATACCGGCGCACCATGTTTTTGGCAAGCAATATGAGCGATTAAATCTGCGGTAAACACCCGAGATGCCTGCGCTTGGCGCTTCATCATCGAAAGAGTAAGGTGCCGTGACTGCATCAAGTATCACGGAGCCTGCGATGAAACGACTATTGGTACTGTGTTTGGGTTTTCTGTTGATCGCCGCTTGCTCTTCACCGGGCTTTACCCGGGATCGTGATTATTCCGAGCGTCTAGCACTGGTGGCCCGGTTCGCCGGAAAGCCGGTCCCCTACGTTCGCTTCGGTTTGCCGAAAATCGCCTATGACTGGGAACCGCTCGGCGACACGGCCGTGCTGGTTTGGCATACACGAAGCAAAGCTTATTTGGTGGATCTGGAAAAATCGGATTCCTGCCGTGATATCGATCGTGAAATGAAAATTCGTCTCGACGGCAATATCAATGATCTGGATGCACGAAATGGCTATATCGAATTACGCAATGGCGGCTGGTGCAAGATGACCCAGA
>JAKQKT010000423.1 GCA_029560515.1 Pseudomonadota bacterium | reverse complement strand
CGATGCGCTATCGCATTTCGACCATGTATTGAATGCCAGCCTGGTGGTTTCCTATCTTGCACTTCGGCAAGGCGACGCCGTCGGCCTGATGGCCAGCGGCGGTGCAAGCCGCTGGTTGCCACCGCAACGCGGACTCGGCACCGTCGATACCCTGCTCGATTGCGTTTACGATTTGCAGGCGCAGGCAGTGGCCACCGATTATCTCGCGGCGGCAACGCAACTGAGTCTGCGGCAACCGCGTCGCTCACTGATCATGCTGATCACCAATGTTCGCGATGAAGATATCGAAGACTTGATGGTCGCGGTACGTTTACTGCAAAAACGCCATCTCGTCTGCGTCGCCAGCTTGCGTGAACAGGCGCTTGATACCACCCTGCAAAAACCGGTCGAAAACCTGAACGATGCGATTCTCGCCTCTGCCATGGCGCGCTATCTGGCAGAACGCGCGCGTGCGCATGCCGCCTTGCGAAGCCAGGGTGTGTTTGTACTCGATGTCACCTGCGCCGAACTGCCGGCGGCACTGGTCGAACGCTATCTCGCGGTCAAGCGGGATGGTTTGCTGTAGTCGCTTTTTTTCGCGGTGCGTATCGCATAAGCCATGAACCGTACTACCCTGTAAACTCTGTTTCGACAAATTTTCAGCTGCGTTGCAGGGAGTCATGAAAGTCCCGATCCTCACTTACCATGCCTGCAATATTTCCGGCAATCGCTACGACAACAATGACCAGATGGCATTGGCCGAAGATCTGCGTCTGCTTGCACGAAAGGGATGGCAGGTAATTCCATTGCATCAGCTCGTGGCCGTGATTCGCGGAGACATCGTGGAGGATCTCGCGCATTGCGTGGTACTTACCTGCGACGATGGCACACTTGCCGATGTGCAACCCTTGGTCTTCCCCGAACACGGCATGCAGCCAGGACTGCTCGGCGTCCTGCAAGCTTTCGTCGCCGAAACGCCGGAAAAATTTCCACGGCTGGAAATGAGCAGCTTCGTGATCGCCGATCCGCACACGCGCGCCTTGCTGGATCGCGACTGTCTTTTCGATCAGGGCTGGATGGGCGAAGAAGTCTGGCAACTCGCAAACGCCAGCGGTTTGATGCGGATTGAATGCCACAGCTGGGATCACAACCATTCTGTGCTTGATTCAACCGGTCCCGATGCGATGCCGCGCGGCAATTTTTTCGTGGTGGACAATGATCTTCGAGCACGGCACGAGATTGACCGGTCACTCGATTACCTCAATGCACGTCTCGCCGATAAACCCTGTCGCGTCTTTGCCTACCCTTACGGTCAGGCCAATGAGTATCTAAGCCAGGAATATCTTCCGAAGCATGCGGACAGGCTGGGATTGTTGGCTGCCGTCGGCGGTGAAAAGGGGCCCGTTACCCAGCACAGCGATCTATGGAATTTACCGCGTTATATTTGTGGCGCACACTGGAAATCCCCTCTTGAACTTGAGGCGATTCTCGAGGAGTGCAGCTGAATGAACTCCAAGAAAAATCCGGACAACCCACTCGATGAATACGTCCGCATCGAAGTGATTCCCGATGGCCAGCATTTGGTTGAATCGATGTTTCGGCATCGTTATCGGCAAGCGGCGCCGGATTTTCCGCATCATGTCGTCGTATTCTGCCGAAGCGTTACCGGGCAATGGCTGCCGGCTGCCTATATGCATGCCACCGATCTCGGCGATTTCCTGCTCGGCGGCGGCGCCTGTGTTGATGATCGCGTGGTCAGGCAATTAAGCAGAGAAAGCCGGAACGCAATAGCGAAAGCAGGCGGCCTGTACCTGCATGCCTTGCGTTGGGCGATAGCGTATTTTTCGCCGCACTATGCCGCGATCTTCGGTTACTGCGGCGATCGACTTGCCGAACGCATCGATCTGTCTGCCGGTTTCGTGCATACCGTGCATGCGAATCTGCTGGTCTATTTCACCCGTGAACTTACCGATGCCGAAAAAAATCGCCTGATTGAAGATGCCAATAAAATCGGGCCGTTCTAGACACTGTTTTTTACACCGTTTTTCACAAGGAGATCATCATGCTTCTCGGCCTGCGCACTATCGCTTATCCCGCTCCCGATCTGGAAAAAGCCAAACAATGGTATTCCGATGTTTTGGGCACACCGCCCTATTTCGATGAACCCTTCTATGTCGGTTTTTCCGTCGGCGGTTTTGAACTCGGTCTGATTCCCGATGCACTACCCGGCATCACCGGCACGCAAGCCATGTGGGGCGTGGAAAATATCGAAACGGAATTCAAACGGCTGATCGCGCTTGGTGCCTCTGAATTGGAACCAGTCACCGATGTCGGCGGCGGAATTAAAGTCGCCTCCGTACAAGACCCGTTCGGCAACCGGCTCGGCATTATCGAGAACCCGCATTTCGATTTGAGTGCGGTACGATAAAACCGTCTCCGTAATCGACAGCTACTCATGTCCGATAATCCTTACGAAGCCCCGGTCGCGGAAGTACGCGATTACAAAACCGAATTTTCGGTTCCGGATGAGGTGCTCAAGAAAATAAAACATGCCTGGATCGCGGCAATTTTTTCCGGTTTGATCACCCTGATCGTGACATTGTTTGCGATATTCGGTCACAGCATTCTGGGTTTTACGGCCTGGGAGCTGGGTGACGTCATTCTCATATTCGGGCTTGCCTACGGTATCTATCGAAGAAGCCGGACCTGTGCTGTCATCATGCTGCTGTACTTCATCGCCTCCAAGATCCTGATCATGTATCAGACCGGAACTGCGAACGGGCCAGTGATGGCCATAGTGTTCATCTACTTTTACTGGCAAGGCGTCGTCGGCACTTTCACCTTTCATAAAATTTCTGAATCACTCAAAAATGATTCGATACCCTACTCCGGGGATAATTAATCGACATGGACCAATTCAATTATCTCGCAGTACTCATCTCCATCATTCTCGGACTGGGCATCACGCAATTGCTATCGGGTTTTGGCCGGTGGGTTGAACAACGGTCCTCATTCCGCGCCTACGGTCCTTCGGTTTGCTGGGCCGCCATCCTGCTGGTGACGCATGTACAAACCTGGTGGTCGATGTTCACGCTTCGCGAACAGGAAGAATGGACATTCCTGGAATTCTGGTTTGTCCTTCTACCGCCGATTATTCTTTATCTGCTCTCGATTCTGGTACTGCCGGGTGCCACCTCGACTGGCATGAACCTGCGCGAAAGTTATTACGCACAACGCCGCTGGTTTTTCGGGCTGTTGATGGCATTGCTGCTCGCGAGCATATCGAAAGATATTGTATTGACCGGGTCGCTGCCTGAAACCGCCAATCTCGTGTTCCACACCCTACTCTTTATTTTGTCCGGCATCGCCTTGTTCAGCGAACGCGAGGCATTCCACAAATTTCTGGCCTATACCTCCGCCGCCAGTGTCGCGATCTACATATGGCTATTGTTCGGGCATTTGCAATAATCATTCGGCACGGCTTGGCAATGATTGCAGGCCGTGCCGAAAAATCAATCGCCGTTATGCAATCCGACAACTTCCTTGCGGAGCTGCCCATAGATTTCATCGGTTTCCGGACGTACGCCGTGCCAGATCGAAAAACCGATCGCGGCCTGCTCGATCAACATACCCAGACCATCCAGCACGTTGCCGGCATTTGCCGCTTTTGCCCACGACATGAAGGCAATCGCTGCCTCGCTGTAACTCAAATCGACCGCCAGCGTACGCGTCGTGACGAGTGTAAACGGCAGTGCCGTGCTGCTGGCCTGGCGACCGGCCGACGTGGCATTGATGATCAAATCGAAACTGCCGAGATCTTTCAGATCTTCCCAATAGCGCGGATGCACGCGGCCGGGCTGACCGATGGCGTCGACAAGGGCATCGGCTTTTCCTGCCGTCCGGTTCACCACGAATAATTCGTCGATGCCGGCATCCAGCAATGCGGGTGCCACGCCTCGCGCTGCGCCGCCAGCGCCCAGCAACAGGGTTCGACGCCCGCGTAAATCAAGACGATGACGCTCGGTCAAATCGTGAATCAAGCCCGGACCGTCGGTGTTGTCGCCATCCCAACCTGTTTCCGTACGGATCAAGGTATTCACGGCACCGGCCCGCTGCGCACGCTCGCTGGTTTTTTCGCAGAGTGCGAAAGCCGTTTGCTTGTGCGGCAGGGTAATATTTGCGCCCCGGCCGCCAAACTTGTGAAAACTTTTCAATGCTTCGGAAAAATTTTCCGGCGTCGTCTCGATCGCGGTGTAGTCGATCGCTATGCCTTGCTGTTTTGCAAAAGCAGCATGTATTCGGGGCGAGAGGCTATGTGCGATCGGATAACCAAAAACGGCAAAGTGCTGTGTCATGTGATTCTCCAATAAATGCAAGCTGGGACCGACGGAAGTCGGGATAATCCTCGCAAAACTGTCCCGACTTCCGTCGGTCCCACTACATCTCTTTCAAATAACGTGCGGCATCCAGCGCAAAATACGTGAGTACGCCGTCGGCACCGGCGCGCTTCATCGACACCAGCGATTCGAGCACACATGCCTTTTCATCCAGCCAGCCGTTTTGCGCCGCCGCTTTCAGCATCGCGTATTCGCCACTGACTTGATAGACAAAAGTCGGCACGCCGAAATGGTCTTTCACCCGGCGCACGATATCGAGGTACGGCATGCCCGGTTTTATCATCACCATGTCGGCGCCCTCTTCAAGATCAAGCGCCACTTCACGCAAGGCTTCGTCGCTATTGGCCGGGTCCATTTGATAGGTGTACTTGTTGCCCGAACCCAGTGCACCCGCACTTCCCACGGCATCGCGGAATGGGCCGTAAAAACTTGAGGCATATTTCGCCGAATAGGCCAGAATCCGCGTGTTGATAAAGCCTTCTTCTTCCAGGGCTTCGCGAATCGCACCAATGCGCCCGTCCATCATGTCGCTCGGCGCCACCACATCAGCACCTGCATAGGCATGCGAAAGCGCCTGTGCGACCAAGGCAGCGACGGTGTCATCATTGACAACATAACCGCTGTCATCGATCAGGCCATCCTGGCCATGGGTGGTGTAGGGATCGAGCGCGACATCGGTAATCACGCCGAGATCCGGAAATTCTTTTTTCAGCGCGCGAATCGTGCGTTGCGCGAGTCCGTTTTCATCCCAGGCTGCGGCACCATCGAGGGATTTCGCGTCGGGTGCCGTCACGGGAAACAAAACCATCGCCGGAATTTTCAGGGCAACGGCCTGTTCGGCCACTCTCAGGCACTCGTCTATGGACAGTCGCTCGACACCGGGCATGGAGCTCACGGCCGCGCGGCCACTCAGTTCATGGACAAATACCGGCAAAATAAAATCGTTGGCACTCAGGGTGTTTTCACGCATCAAACGGCGGGAAAAATCATCGCGGCGCATGCGGCGTGGCCGCTTCATGGGGAAAGTCATACATTGCTCCTTTGCGAACATGATAACGCCGGATACGATAGGCGAATGCACTATTTTCGATCATTCCCCACCAGTGTGCGAGTCTGCCTGATTTTTTTGCTGGTTCTCGCGCTGTGCTGCGTGCTGGGGCCGTGGCTGATTCGCTTCGATCCGCATCGCCCGGACTGGAATTTTTTATCGGCGGCACCGTCTTTTCTGAGTGGGCACTGGTTTGGTACCGATGCGATCGGCCGCGACATTCTGGCGCGCACGCTGGCCGGCGGCCGATTGTCCCTGACGATAGGCGTTCTCTCGAGTATTTTGGCATTGGCATTGGGCGTGAGCATTGGCGCGATTGCCGGTTATGCCGGCGGCTGGGTGGAGCGCGTGATCGTGCGTTTGCTGGATGTGATGTCGGCGCTGCCGTTTTTATTGATCGTGATTTTATTACTGAGCTTGTTCGGGCGTTCGATGTTTTTGCTGCTGGCCGCTATCGGCGCCTATGTCTGGATTGATCTGGCGCGCGTGATGCGCAGCGAGGCCGCGCGTTTGCGCGAAGCGCCCTTCGTGCTGGCTTCGATTGCCGCCGGCGCGCGTTTCGATCAGGTTTTACGTTGGCATTTGTTGCCGAACCTGATGCCGATTGCATGGGTGTATCTCGGCCTGATTTTACCGCAGGCGATTCTGGTCGAAAGTTTTCTCGGTTTTCTCGGGTTAAGCGTGGACGAACCTTCCGCTAGCTGGGGAAGTTTGCTCTATGAAGGCGCCCAGGAAATGGACAGCGCGCCGTGGTCGCTGATTTTTCCGGCGGTTTTTCTGGTGGCGACTCTGGCCAGTTTCCAGTTTCTCGGCGATGGCTTGCGTGATTGGCTCGATGTCCGAAAGGATGATTCACGATGACGCCGGTTTTCAGTGTTGAAAACCTGCAGGTACATCTGACGAAGCAGGACGAACCCTTGCTGGGCCCTTTGTCTTTGCAATGCGCTCAATCCGAATGCCTCGGCCTGGTCGGTGAATCGGGCAGTGGGAAAAGCCTGACGGCGCTGTCGCTACTGGGCTTGCTGCCACCGGGCCTGCGTGCCAATGGCCAACTGCGTTTTTTCGGCGAAGAAATCGCGTTCAATTCTCCGCAGCATCTCGCCTTGCTTGGCCGCGTGATTGCCTGGATGCCGCAAGATGCCTCGGCTGCCCTGCATCCATTGCGAACGGTGGGCGACCAGCTTTGCGAATCGATCAAGGTTCTGCAAAAAATTTCCGCCGACCAAGCAAAAAAAGCGGCATTACAGTTGTTCGAACAACTCGAATTGCCCGAGCCCGAACAATTGCAGCATCGTTATCCACACCAGCTGTCCGGCGGGCAAAGACAACGCGTATTGCTGGCCATTGCCCTGGCGGGCAAACCGAAAATCCTGATTGCCGACGAACCCACGTCCGCGCTGGATCCGCGACTCGCACGCGAGGCACTCGAGCTGCTGGATTCCCTGAGACAGAAACTGCAACTGGCCATTCTGTTGATCAGCCATGATTTGCCACTGCTCGGCGCCTATGCCCAGCGAGTGATGGTCTTGCAACGCGGCAAATTACTTGAAACCGGCAGCAGCGAAAAAATATTTCGCCATGCCGAGCATCCCTACACGCAGGAATTGCTTGCGGCCGAACATTTACCCGAACCGGCAGCACACGTGATCGGTGCGAGTATTCTGCAGGTCGATCGATTGAGCATTCGCTATCCCCGCGCGAAAATTAATGCCGTCGAACAGGCAGGTTTTGATTTGAAGCGTGGCGAATGCCTCGTGATACTAGGCGAAAGCGGCAGCGGCAAGAGCAGTCTTGGCCGCGCCTGTCTGCGCCTGATCAGGCAGGGTGTGAGCGGCAGCGTGAAACTCGAAGGCGAAGATATCCTGCAGGCATCGGGTTCCCGCCTGCGAGCCTTGCGTCGGCGAATGGGCGTGGTGTTTCAGGATCCGGCCGCTTCACTGAATCCTCGTAAGAAAATCGTAGACATTATCGGCGAGCCATTGCGCATACAAACCGGCATGAACGCTGGACAAAGACGCGAACGCGCGAGCGAATTACTGCAACAGGTCGGCATGGATGCCGATGCACTGGATCGCTATCGCCACCAATTTTCCGGAGGCCAGCAACAGCGCATCGCGATTGCGCGCGCCTTGGCGATGTCGCCGGACATTTTGCTGTGTGACGAGGCGGTTTCGGCGCTGGATGCCCATCATCGTGCCGGAATCATCCGTTTGTTAAGCGATATCCTGGCGACTCGCGGACTCGCTCTGGTGTTTATTACCCATGACATGGCATGTGCCAGGGCACTGGCCGATCAACTACTGGTGATGGATCGCGGACGTATTTTGGAACAGGGAGCGGCCAGCGACATTTGGCAACACGCGCAACATCCTGTAACACGCGCGCTTATCGCAGCCAGACCGGGTGCCGCAAGCTAGACGAAAACAGCTCTCTGTGGCAACGTGCTAACAATGGCATTTAGAAACCTGCTACTGCGCGAACCGGACTCTTTCGACCAGACACTGCTCTGGGCGCAGGATATGGCATCGCTCGCAAACGCAACGCTGCGCCATTTCGAAAGTCTCGGCGCACGGAATGCCAAATTGATCTGGCATACCGCCTTGTCGGAACCGAATGACTGGAAATCGGTACCCGACAAGGAGCTCGGCGACGAAGAAATAATGCTGATCCGGCAAGCACGCCAACAAGGCAGCTATGCCGAAAGAATCGGCACCGAAATTTTGCATGTCGCCATTCTGCTGACTGGCCAACAGCATCTCTGGGCCTGCCTCTGTGTCGATCTCGATACCAATGCCTCCGATCCGCGCCAAAGTCAGGAATGGCAGGAATCACTGAGCAAGCTCGCCTTGCGCAGTCAGTCGGTCCTGCAAACCGAACGTCTTCGGGTGGACGTCGATCGTCTGGCTCGTGCGGAACGTTTGCAACGCTCGCTGTTCGCGATCAGCGACCTGGCCAATTCCGACAAAGAAACTCACGAGGTACTACACGACCTGCACCAGATCGTCGGGCGCCTGATGTATGCGGAAAATTTCTTCATCGTGCGTTATGACCGAAGCGATGAAACCATGCGTTTCATCTATTTTGTCGATGCACACGATTCCATCGTTCCGGATCCGGAAGAAAAAATTTACACGAAGGACATCCCGAACAGCGTCACGATGGCCATGCTCCGTTACGGCAAACCGATTCACGGGCCCTCGAATGAAATCATCAAGTCACTGAATGTGCCGCGCGATGAAACCCTGGGTCCGGAAAGCCTCGACTGGCTGGGCGTACCGATGCTGGATCACGGTGAAGTGGTCGGTGGCGTGGTTGTACAGAGCTACGATGCCGAGCATTGCTACACCAATGAAGACCAGGCGCTTCTGGCCTATGTGGCCCAGCATATCCTGACCGCACTGCAAAGACGCGAAGCCCAGGAAGAACTGGAAAAGCGCGTCAGCGAACGCACGGCGGAGTTACAGCAGGAAGTTGCCGTGCGACAGCGTGGCGAACGCCTGCAACAAGCCCTGTTCCGGATTGCCGAAGTCAGCCAGAGCAGTTCCAGCATGGATTCGTTCTACGCCTCCGTGCACAAGATCGTCGGCGAATTGCTGCATGCGAAGAATTTCTATATCGCCTTCATTTCCGATGACGCACAAAATCTGGAATTTCCGTACACGGCGGATGAACGCGATGTTGCACGCCATTCGCGCCCAATCGGCAAGGGCCTGACCGAGTACGTCATTCGAACCGCAAAGCCGGCCCTGCTGAACCGCCGCGACATCGATGCGCTCGAACAGGCAGGCGAAGTCACCGTGACCGGCACCAAATCGGTCAGCTGGATGGGTGTGCCGTTGTTTTTGTCAGGCGAAGTGAAAGGCGTGATCGCACTGCAAAGCTACACCGAGGACTACCATTACGCCGAGCTCGACAAGGAGCTGGTCAGTTTCGTCGGCGTGCATATCGCCAATGCTCTGGAACGCCGCCTGACCAATGAAAACCTGCGCAAGGCCTATGCCGAACTCGAGCATCGCGTTACCGAACGGACTTATGAATTGGCGCATGCGAACAATGAATTGCGTGACCAGATCCTGGTACGCGAACGCATGGAGCTCAAGCTGAAACACGAAACCCTGCACGATGCGCTGACCGGCTTGCCAAATCGAAGTCATTTGCTGGGTCGCCTGGGTCGCGCACTGGGCCGCTACCATAACGACGCCAGTCGCCTGTTTGCCGTCCTGTTCCTGGACCTCGACCGCTTCAAGGTCGTCAACGATTCGGTCGGCCATCTGGTCGGTGACGAATTACTGAAAGAAGCCGCAAAACGGATCAGCACCTGCGTCCGCGAGCCCGATCTGGTATCGCGACTGGGCGGCGATGAATTTGCCGTCGTACTGGAAAACATCGCCGATCAGGAAGACGTGATCATCGTCGCCGACCGCATCATTCGCGCCCTGAGCGCACCGATGCGAATTGCCGGCAAGGAATTGTTCACTTCGGCCAGTATCGGCATCGCGATCGTCGATGCGCGTTACCGCAATCCGGAAGAATTATTGCGCGATGCCGACGTCGCCATGTATCGCGCCAAGGCCAGTGGTCGCAAGAAACATGCGTTGTTCGACGAAGGCCTGCACGAAATTGCGCTGAAAACACTGGATCTGGAAAACGATCTGCGGCGCGCCCTGCACCGCCACGAATTCCAGCCGTTCTATCAACCGATTGCACAATTGATCGACGGCAAAGTCGTCGGCTTCGAAGCACTGATGCGATGGAACCATCCGGAACGCGGCCTGCTCGCGCCAGGCGAATTTCTGGAAGTAGCGGAAGAAACCGGCAATCTGGAAGCCATGGATTGGCAAATCTACGAACAGGTTTGCATTGATCTTGAATCACTCGTGGTGATGGGCACTTACGTCACCCTGAACGTCTCGCCGGTGCATCTGCGCGACAAGACTTTCGCCGAACGCTTTCTGGCATTAATGGATCGCCACAATGTCAAACCGCAAAGCATCAAACTGGAAGTCACCGAAGGCGCCTTGCTGGAAGATCCGGAGCAAGTCGCCAGCTGTCTCTATATCCTCAAGAAACTCGGCGTGCATACCGTGCTCGACGATTTCGGTACTGGCTATTCCTCGCTTTCCTATTTGCACCGCTTCCCGCTATCGGGCTTGAAAATCGACCGCTCCTTCGTCAATGCCCTGCAGGAAGGCGAAGCCGGTGGTAGCACCGCCATCGTTCGCGCCATACGCCTGATGGCAGATTCACTCGGACTCGACGTGATCGCCGAAGGCATCGAAACCGAAGACCAACGCCAGCAATTGCGACTGCTCGGGCTCACTCTGGGACAAGGATATTTGTTCGCAAGACCGGCCGATTTGAATACCGTCTGCGAAAAATATGTGTTTGGCAATGCGGTGGTTTGAAGTCGATTGCCAAAAAAACGCTCGATACGAGAGAAATAATTTGATGACTGACTACGGATCGCCACAATGGTGTGTAGCCAGGTTTAATTTTGTGGTGCCGACTTGGTCAGAGACTATATCTTTCGGCTGGCATACATAGAATTTCACTTACAAAGGACCGCCGTGAAAATCCGACATTCAAGTGAACCATCCCTTCGCCAGCCCCTTATCTTGTTTGTCAGGCCTGAAATCACATCATGCAATATCAACTAATACTCAGATTTCGCAAGGTGTCCATTGACCACCCGACAGAGATTCAATCCCTTGAGCGGGCTTTGACCGACTTGCTCGGTGAGAGTGCCACGCTTGATGGCTATGACACAGGGGCCCGTGAGATCAATCTGTTCATAATGACACCCGAACCTGCATCAACATTTCGGCGGTCCAAGCCCGTTCTCGAGCAGCTTTCCCTTCTGGACAAAGTGACTGCGGCTTACCGCCTGGAAGGCGGAGTTCGTTTTACCGTTATCTGGCCACTCAAATATAGCCGCAAATTCAACTTGTGATCTCGGTACTACAGGCCTTAATACCCAAGCAAGGTTACGTGCCTGAAAACATGAGATTCAAGTGAGCTATCATCCGGCGCACCGGCCCCTTATTTTGGTTTTTTTTGATTAACCATGAGTAATAATCTCGCATTCCGAATATGCAAATCATTGCTGATGGACCTGATAATCCCATGGATAATCAGTGCTATCTGCATTGCGGTTTTCTTTTCCATCCATGTGGGGTTTGGCATGATTGGCTGGCCAATCTGTTTTTTGCTTTTCCTGTTTGTCTGCGTAATGCGGGACAAAATGAGGAAAGAGGCACTACGAGAAAAAGCGGCTGTGCTTGAAAACAGAATCTATTATTCCAATGAGCCGAACCTGATGGAGCAGCTGGGCATACAGTTTAACGGCAGTTATTACACATACAAAGGTTATGACTATGACAAACTGGAGCATGCCATCTCCCATGCCAGGCATGATTCCGGCCATGTCAAAAACGTCTAGCCAAGGAATCCAGCGGCTCTCCATGGCAACATCGGATTCAAGCAAGTTATAGTCTGTCGCGTCGGTCACTTATTTTGGTATTTAGACTCATCATGAAAAAACTTTTATTGCTTATGCTTTTATTGTCCGCCGGAAACTGCTTCGCAGCCCTGGATTGCGACAAAGCAATGACGACACCTGATATGAATGAATGCGCAAGACTGGACTTTGAAAAGGCGGATAAAGAACTCAATGCAGCCTATAAAGTAGTCATGAATAGTTTGTCAAAGAGTGAAACTGGCTCTACTCAACATCGCGACGCAAAAAACTCGCTTATTGCAGCCCAAAGATTATGGATAAGCTTCAGAGACAAGGATTGCGACGCCGTGTTCAATTACTGGCGTGATGGAACCATACGTACCGGGCTTTATCTGGCCTGCAAGACCGACCATACAAAGTTACGGACAAAACAACTCCAGGCCTTCCTGAAGTAACAATCCCGACTGCGCTGCTTACACAGACTTCGCATCGGATTTGCATTTATTTATCATGCGCTACATCGACCTATTGCCTTGCGAGCCAGGCGACTTATGAAAACTTTCTCAAAAACCCTGATGCCTTTCATGCTTCTTCTCCTTGTTGCAATGCCTGCCGGCGCATCTGCAAGCATGAAAGACGCCTGGCTGAAGTTGATCAAGGCCGAGCTTCCGCCTAATTGCGCCGTGTCGATCACCAAAGTCGGCACGGTTGTTTCAGGCAATAATGGCAGCCGGGATGAACAGTGGTTTGTAAACACCTGTAGCGGCAATCGCGAGTATTGGGTGTATTTTTATCCGCCATCGGCTTTTCCCGATCGCCATAGCCCTTATGCCGTCGTTCGCGTGATTACAAAATCCACATGAGCTGTCGAAGCAGGCAACGCGGCACAGCGTCGGTTCTGTCGTGACTACCAGCGACACGTTCTCCATCAAGACCGGGGTATCCCATGACAATTACCAGACCATTTCTGATGTTCCAGGACGGCAACGCACAGTCTGCACTGGATCTGTATTTCTCCGCCTTCCCCGATTCCCGCATGGTGCAAGTCGAACGCTACGCACAGGGCGGGTCCGGCGCTGAAGGCACAATCAAGGTCGCGACATTCACGCTCTGCGGGCGTGAGTTCATGTGTTCCGACAGTCCTGTCAAACACGTATTTTCGTTCACGCCGGCGAGCTCTACCTTTGTGGAGTTTGATTCCATCACCGAATTGGAACGAGTCTTGTCTCTTTTGTCCGATGGCGGTGCCGTTCTGATGCCCTTGGGTAATTACGGCTTCAGCCGGATGTTCGCCTGGATCAATGACCGGTTTGGCGTGTCCTGGCAACTGAACCTCGCCTAATTAGATTGTCATCATGGCCGAGCCGCTTTCAATCGCTGCATTGATTTACTATCAAGCACATCGGGATCCTGTTCTGCTTGCTGGGCATCCCAAGCCAACTCGCAACATTGAATAGGAACCTATCATGATCGATACGCTTTCCACATGGCATGCGCTGGTTGTAACGCGAAACACGAAAGGTCTCGATGCACTACTGGCAGACGACGTCGTCTTTCATTCGCCAGTTGTACATACTCCGCAGACCGGCAAGGCTATTACCACGCAATACCTTGGCGCAGCTTTCCACGTTTTCTTCAACGACACTTTCAAATACATTCGTGAAATCATTGGCCCTCGCGATGCCGCGCTGGAGTTCCAGGTAGAAATAGACGGCATTGTCGTCAACGGTATCGACATGCTCAAGTGGAACGACGAAGGGCAGATCGTGGAATTCAAGGTTCTGATTCGCCCGCTGAAAGCAATTAATCTCATCCATCAGAAGATGGCGGCGATGCTAGTTGCCACTGCAAAGCAGAATCTATAGAAGTGCTTCCATCATGCGATAACCGGCGTCCTGCATGCCGAGTTTTTCGTAGGTCTTTTGCGCATTCACGTTTTCGTGTTCGACGTACAGGCGCAGGCCACAAACGCCGGGAGTTTGTTCGGCCATTTTCTTGACGTAGTGATAAAGACCCTGGAAAACACCTTGCCGGCGGAAATCCGGATGCACATAAACGCTTTGGATCCACCACCAATCGCCATTGCGCCAATCGCTCCACTCCGTGGTCAGCATCAAGGTGCCGGCGGGACGATCACCCGACATGGCAATGAAATACCGTGCGCGTTTCGGATCGGCAATACCGGCCTGCACGCCTTTCAATACCGTGTCGCCGTCGAGCTGCTTGTGCTCGGTTTCCATTGCCATGGTTTGCGCCCAACTAGCCAGTAGTTCGGCATCTTGAATGTCGGCGTGGCGAATACTCAATTCAGGTGGACTCATTGTTTTTCCCCGTACGTGACGTACCCAGTTTCCGCGTCAAGGTATTTCTTCCTAGACCCAGCTTTTCTGCCGCCTGCTGGCGATGGCCATCGGTAAAATCGAGTGCGGTTTCCAGCAGAATACGGTCAAATTGCTCGCGCAATTGTGCATGGATATTCTGTTCCCGATGGCTCAGTAATTGCTGTGTGTTGCGAGCAAGCGCCTGCTGCCAGACATTCTGTGGTTCGACAATGAGTTCATTGCTGCGAAGGCAGGCCTTGAGATCCTTCAGGCCAATGCTGTCGCCGGGTGCCAATGCGGCCAGACGCCAGCAGAGATTTTCCAGTTCGCGCACATTGCCGGGCCAGTCATGTTGCTCCATCCGTGCCAGAGCTTCCGGCCTGAAATGTTTTGCGCTGGCATTCAATTGCGTTGCGGCCTGTTCGAGAAAACGCTGCGCCAGTGCCGGCACATCGGTTTTGCGATCACGCAGCGGAGGTAGTTGCAAACGCACGACATCGAGACGATGCAACAAATCGGCGCGAAATTTTCCTTCCCTTACCAGGGCTTCAAGATTCTGGTGGGTTGCCGCGATGACGCGGACATCCACCTTGATCAATTCGCGGCCACCGACGCGAAAAAACTCACCCTCGGCGAGTACGCGCAGCAGGCGCGTCTGCAATGCGGCCGGCATGTCGCCAATTTCGTCGAGAAATAAAATACCGCCATCGGCCTGTTCAAATCGACCAATCTGTTTTTTGTTTGCACCGGTAAAGGCTCCGGCTTCATGACCGAATAATTCCGATTCCAGCAATTCCGCCGGAATCGCCGCGGTATTCAAGGCAACAAAAGGCTTGTTGGCACGTGGTGATTCCCGATGCAGGGCTCGCGCTACCAATTCCTTGCCGGTGCCGGTTTCGCCGGTGATCAGCACCGACAAGGGCGCTTGCGCCAGACGGCCAATCGCGCGAAACAGTTCACGCATCGCCGGCGTGCTGCCGAGCAATTCGCTTCCCGTTTCACTTGGCCTGACGGCGGCGACCGGAAATTTTTCTGGCATGGCACGCGCGACGAGACTAACGGCTTCATCGAGATCAAAGGGTTTCGACAGAAATTCATGCGCGCCACCACGGAAGGCACTCGCGGTCGAGCTGATGTCGGTATAGGCCGACATCACGATGACCGGAATTCCTTCATGACGTTTTTTCAATTGCTCCAGAAAACTGAAGCCGTCAGTGCCCGGCATGCGCACATCGGTAATCACCAGCTGCGGCAGGGCTTCGGTAAGCAAGGCGGACAAGGCGGTATCGGCAGAATCAAAACCGTGGACCTGATAGCCAGCATCACGCAAAGCCTGGCTCAGCACAATGCGAACACTCCGATCATCATCAACCACCCACAGGCGCGAATTATTCGTCATCGCTTTCCACATCGTTGACCGGCAGCAACAGCGTAAAAACCGTGTGGCCCGGCCGCGAACGGTAACCGAGCGAACCACCATGTTCACGTGCCACTTGTTGTGCCATCGCCAAGCCGAGACCGGTGCCTTCGGCACGACCACTGACCAGCGGAAGAAAAATCTGTTCGGCCAGATCTTCCGGTACGCCGCGACCATTGTCGGAAATTTCGACGCGCAAACTCAGGCGGTGGGCGGTATCGCCAATCAGCACATGATGTTCCGCACGGGTTCGCAAACCGACCTGAGATGCACCCGATTGCAGGGCATTGCGGACGAGATTCCAGATCGCCTGCGTCAGTCGGTCGGCGTCGGCATACAGCTCCGGCAAACTCGGGTCGTAATCGCGCACGAGTTTTACTGCCCAGCCGGCATCGGTATCTGCCAGCTGCAGTACCCGTTCAAGCACCGCATGAATATTGGCGGCACCAAACTCGCGCGGCGGCGCAGGATTCAACAAGCGTTCGACCAGTGCCGCCAGGCGCTCCACTTCGGTACCGATCAATTCGATCAATTCCTTCGAGTCCTGATCGTCGACGCGACGCGACAATAATTGCGCCGCGCCTTTCATGCCGGCGAGTGGATTACGGATTTCATGGGCCAGTCCTTTCAGTGCCGCCGACAAGGCCGCCGGCAAGACCTTGGCCGGATCTTCGCCGAGAAACTCTTCGCTTGGATGTGCTTCGAGCCGGACTTCAGCACTTTCCAGGCGCGTCAGCCAGAGTTCGGCAAAATGCTCGCCAGAGCCCGGAAATGCCAGCCTTGCACGATGCACCCGCAAGGTATGGCCGTGTTCGGGTAGTCGCTGGAATACTTCGGACAAACGCCCCACTTCGACATCGAGCTCGCCCAAGGGCATGCCTTGCAATCGTCTGACACTAACACCCAGCCAGCTGGCAAAGGCTTGATTGCAGTTTTGTACGGCACCTGCAGCGGACAACCAGGCCACTGGAGTGGCGAGACTTTCGACGCTGATGTGAGCAGGATCCGACATTGCACCATAATAGTGCGAACCGGGAGAACGGCAAGTAAAAACTCGTCAACTCTTCGTCGGTACGCCACCCGAGATGTTGCGTGCTTGATATCATCGCGCGGGGCACTGCCGAAGACTGCCGAGCAACGTTGGTTTGATACGACTAGTCGTCATCGAATACTGTTATTCCGCGGACTTTATTTGATTCGTGTCACAAGTTTCTTGTCCGGCAGACCTGCTTGAAACATGTCACGGATATTGACTTGTACAGAGTATGGCAACGCGGTATATCTAATTTCACACATTCAGGGGATGGGGTGCTTATGAGTCGCAGTAACATGATGGCGCAATTGCTTCGCTTGGCGCGTTTGGCAGAACGTTGCGAACGAACCGGCGAAAGCTCACAGGAAGCAATCGAACAGGAAAACCTGCGTATTGCGGGCCGTCGAAAATTTGCGAAAGGCGCTGTAGCAGCGACGGCAACAGCCGCCGTTGGTGCGCTTTCTCCGACCGCCTGGTCTCGCATGGCCAAACTTGGCGGCAAGATAATCGAATTGGGTAGCTCGGGCGGTGGTGGCATCGCCGTGGTAGGCGCCGGCCTTGCCGGCCTTGCCTGTGCTTCCGAATTGGCGCGCATGGGTATCCAGGCGCGCGTCTTTGAAGCTTCAGAGCGTGTTGGCGGTCGTTGCTCGAGTCTGCGTGGTTTCTTCCCCGGCCAAGTCGTCGAACGCGGTGGCGAGTTTATCAATGGCTCGCACCAGACCATGATCGGTTATGCACGGATGATGGGGCTCACACTTGAAGATTCCACAATGTTTCCCGGAACGGCGTATTACCAGTTCGGTGGTCGCATGTACTCCGAAGCCCAAGTGGCGGAAGAATATCGTGCATTCGCGGCTTCCATCCGCGAAGATCTGAATACACTTACCTGTCCAACTGCCGACAGTTTTACCGAAGCGGATGCCTTGTTCGATTACATGAGTCTTGAAGACTATTTGATCCTGCACGGAGCCGGCGATCTGTTGAGGACGGTAATCAGTTCCGCCTACATGGCCGAATACGGCGCCGGTATCGACGAGCTTAGCGCGATCAGTTTCCTGCGCTTTGTCTACTCCGACAAACGAAGCAAGCTGTCCCCTTTCGGTGTGTTCAGCGGCGAAAATTTGCGCGTGGCCGAAGGCAATGATCGCATCACGTCGAATTTGGCAGCGGCACTGCCGACACCAGTGGCGCTCGGTTACAAATTGCTCGCCGTGCGGAAACTTGCGAATCACCGCCTGCGCCTGACATTCGATGTCGGTGGCCGCACGCTGCAAAGTGACCACGAAGCGGTCGTGATGACCCTGCCATTCAGCGTATTACGCGATGTCGAACTCGATGCCAGCTTGAACTTGCCTGCATCAAAACGCCTCGCCATCAGCAACGCCAGCATGGGTGACCACAGCAAGCTGATGGTCGGTTTCAAACAGCCTTATTGGTACACTCGCCATGGCCTCAACGGAAGCGGCTACAGCGACAGCGCTTCGATTCAGTCAACCTGGGAAGCCAATCCAAGCATGTCGAATAATACTCGTGCAGTCCTCGCCGGTTACGCTGGCGGCATGCAGTCTCGCAGCATGAAATCCGGCACGGTGCAAGCGGATGCAAAGTCTTTCCTGAGCTACCTGGAGGGTGTACTTCCGGGCGCGAACGATGCCGCGCAACGCAATGGCCGCGGCGACGTTTTGGCCTATACCGAAAACTGGTCGAGCAACCCGCTCAGCAAGGGTTCGCATAGCTGCAATCGCCCTGGTTACTTCACATCCATTGCCGACAATGAAGCCAAGGCGGTAGGAAACCTGCTGTTTGCCGGTGAACACACCAGCAGCTTCTACGAATGGCAGGGCTTCATGGAAGGCGCTGCGCTTTCGGGGCTGCGTGCGGCCAGCGAAGTCTATTCGCTTGCACGGGTAAAATAATCAGCGCTCGAATTTGTTTTGCGCATGCTTGAACCCAGGCCCATCTTGCTGAGTTCACCCACGATACGCTGCGGCACCACTCTGCTGCAGCGATTACTGTGCTCGTCAGAAAACACCCTGATCTACGGCGAGGAAATCGGCAAGGATCTCGAGTTGCAGCTGCAGATTTTCGCCTCGCGCAAAATGGTGTACCTGCATTCGCGCCAGCGTTTTGCCATTAGTCTTGATCGCGTGATGCAGGGCGATACGAATGACTGGATTCCGGATTTGATGCCCGATATCGATGGCTATCTGGTCGCACTGCGAGAGGGATCGTTTGCCGGGCTTTCGTATTGCCAGCAGCATGCGGAAAAAAATGGGCGGACACTCTGGGGCTTTAAATATCCTGGGTGGCAGCCGCATTTGATACGCATGTTGTTTGATGCCATCCCGGGAACGCGTGCGATTTATATTTTTCGGGATCTCGCTGATTGCGTTCGTTCTGCGAAAGCCTGGGGCGAGCTTCACTCCGAAGCCGACACCCAGCAGTTTTGTACGCAATGGGCTGGCCATTTGAGGTTTATGTTGCAATGGCAAGATTCAAATCCGGTGCTGATGTTGAAATACGAAGAGCTGATAAAAGAACCCGGCCGGGCAATCGAACAACTTCGAAATTTCCTGCCTTTTGAAGACATGAAGTCCGAGGTATTGCAGTACAAAATCAATAATATGACCGAAGGTGCCGATAGCCGGCATGATCACCATAACTACATCGAGCCGGCAGCCCTGACCGAACGGGAATCGGATTTTATCGAAGCCGCCATGAAGGCAGTGGATTCATTACCGAAAACCGGTTCCTGATCCTGCTTTCGCTGCTCGAAAAAACGATTGATAAATAGCGCGACTATCACGCCGGTTTTGAATAAACTAGGCGACTTGTTTCCAAGGAACCACTTATGGATTTGCTGACACTTGACCATTTTTCCAGCTGTGTAAACGAGACATTTACCGCAGCGCTAAATGAAGGGGAAATCGAGTTTGTGCTGGTCGAAGCCAGGGCCATCGAACAGCGAATGCCCAATGCCATGCGCGTTCCGTTCTCGCTACTGTTTCGAAACACGGCGGTGTTTCTATTCCCGCAGCAAATTTACCAGATGCGTCACCCGCGGATTGGCGAGGTCGGTATTTTCCTGGTGCCGATAGCCCGGGAACGAGAAGGCTTTTTGTATCAGGCCACGTTTAATTAACTAGGTTGGGGTTGACGTTTTTCGAGATGTCATCTTCCAAACAACCTCATGCCGGCCAAAGCCAGGATACATATCCATCTTCGAAGCTGCTTGCGATCCCCTCTGCACCAACTTCGTGCCTCGTTTTTCATTGGGGTGACGTTTCTATAAATTTATGGAGCAACCTGCAGTCAATGCAAGTTACTAGCTGTAATCATGCATCTGCGTTGAAGCGCCAGCTCATGTAGTGATGCATGTCTGTCCCGCCCTTGATTTTGAATCCCAGCTTTTCGTATAAGGCAAGTGCGCGGGTATTATATTTGATCACGTGTAATTGCATGCCGCGTTGCAATGCTTGCGCTTCGCGCTGTGAATGTTCAATCAGTGCGCGGCCGATGCCAAGCCCGCGTTGTTCCCCCATCATGCAGATATCTATTATCAGGTGCTCGGGCTCTGTTCTTGATAGATAGTAGCGGCCTTGCAAAACATTATTGCGTTCGATTACCTGGAAATCGGCATCTGCATAATGTTTCAAATAATGCTGATGCTGAAGATCAAATTGCTGATCGAGAAATTGCTGCTTCGCTGCTTGCGGCCAGGGCACCAACAACATTTCTTCTGCGCGCGTGTCGGCATAAAGCAGACGTAAACGCGGAATGTCCCTGTCCCGAGCGTGACGCAAAGAAAACCCGCGCTCCAGCAAGAACGCGGGTGTTGCAATCGTGTTGTCCAACCTGTCCGGAAAGGCAGGAAGATGCGTCGCCATCATGGGAACGACGGATAAATCCCTTGCAAGGCAATACAGAAATTCACGCCCAGATAGGGCTGCTGGTTTTGATGCGGTTGTCCGCCGCCTTGGCTGGGCTGAATCATGTTCGGAGCAAATGTGGTATTCAGCGGCGTATCGATAAACGGTCGTGCCGTGCTACTGCCCATAGTGGAAAGCCCTGCGTTGACCGCTGGCGATCCGGATTTCTTGGTGCCGTCAGATTGGGAGAAAGCAGTAACCCCATGGTTATGTAACGGAATCTGATTGCTGGCTAGTGTGACCGTGTTGACGCCAAAGTTCTCACCCAGCACCACCGGTGAAAGCCCAGGCCCGTTGCCTTGCTGGCAGCCTGCACGGCCGGCGAAATTCGGCAGTTGGAAGGTGGTCTGCCCATTCCCGCCGTAGATAGTGCCAAGTAACGAGAACAGAGCCGTGTTCTGCGAGATGGGAAGTGTGGCGCCGTTCGCGAACGCCCAGCCACGGGGATTGAAGTTGAAACCGAACAATTGAATTTCGCCAATAAACGGTTGTGTCATGTTGAAGTCCTCCGGTGATGTTGCCCGCGCCTGAGAGGCAGCGGTGTCAGCCTATTGTTATGTGTTGTGCATAACTAAGCCTGTGAGGGGAAAATTCCTTGTGTGGCAATGCAATACTGCACGGTCAACGTGGGCATTCGGTTCTCGTGTGGCTGGCTGCCGCCACTCTGGCTAGTCGATTGCGCGGACATCGAGATTGCGGTGGCACCGGTAAGATCGGTGGCATAGAAGACATCACCGCTAACGGCGCCCGGTAGAAGAGTATTGCCCGGTGTTAACGAGGTAGATGCCGCACTCGTCGCAATGGCCGTATGAGTATGTGCGGGCATCTGGGTCGGTAACACGGTCACGGTTTCGGTGCCCGCCTTCTGGCCGATAACGTAGGTGCTCAAACCTGGACCGGTACCTTGGTGGATGGGCAAGCGTCCACGAAGGTCAGGGACACCAAAAGTGGTCTGCCCGTCACCGCCATAGGTCGTGCCAATCAACGCGAATAGTGCATCGTATTCGGAAATGGCAAGCAAGCTGCCATCGCAGGCTTGCCAGCCGTTTGGTGCTCCGCGGGTTCCGAATCCGAACATGCGGATTTCGCCAATATAAGGTGTGCTCATTGTATCCAGCTCCTTGAAAATTTTCCGAGACGACCAAGACCTTGGTCGTATCTTGAATAAATGTAGTTTAGTTCCGCGACGGGAAAATACCTGACAGCGCAATGCAGAAATTGATCACGGAGTAAGGTTGCATATTCGGATGCGGCTGATTGCCGCCTGCAGGTGCAATCGTCTGCGGATTCAAGGGGACTGCGGGGCCCGAGGAAGGCGCATAGAGCATGGCGGCCCCGGCTGTATTGGTGCTGGTGGCGTAAACGCGCGTGCTGGGATTACGGTTGTTGCCCGCTGTCGTCGAAGCATTCGCCGAATGTGTATGCGAGGGCAAATTGGTCGACAGCAAGGTCACATTTTCGACGCCCGAGGCCTGGCCGATTTGTACGCTGGGCGGTTGCCAGCTCGGGTCCACCGAAGAGGCATAGCCAATAGGCGTACGACTACGCAAGTCCGGCAAGGCAAAATTGGTAGTTCCGTTGCCACCATACTGGGTTCCCAGCAAAGAGAACAAGGCCTGATTTTGATTGATCGGTAACAGCTGACCATTGCTCAGTGCCCAGAACTTCGGCGCAAAATTGAAGCCGGACATCATGATTTGTCCGATAAAGAATTCGCTCATCTTTCCCCCCTCCTGAATTCATGTCTGTAGAGCGAGTCGTTGCGACAGGCCCGGACCAACTCTATATCATTTTGTTTTGGCCTGCATCGCCAAAATACAAAAGCCTTTTTCGTAAGGAATCCATAAGATGTTACGACTTGAAAACTCAAGCAAGCCGCTTTCAAAATGCCGAGAATTTAGGAAGAATTAATTTCGTCCATTAGGTATAGTGCCTAGACAAAGGCCGAATTTTGGGGCAGGCGCATGGGTACAGAAAAGTTTTCGGGGATTCTTCCAGTCGTCAATCTACGCAACGCATGGCGGGCCGGGCTGGTTAGCTTGGGCATTCTTGCCGCGCCATTTGCATTTGCGAAGCCATCTGAATTTTGTCCAACATTAAGCGCCAGTGTGCCAAAAGGCGGCACGGTTACGATCAACGTCAGTGCCTGCGATGGCCCATTCAATATCGGCATGGGCGGCCCTTTTCCAGGTTTCATGCCAAAAAACGGAAAGGTAAAATTGGGTCCGCAGACCAAGCAGGGAAGCCAGATAGTCACATACGTCCACAGCGGAAATGACGCGACAAAAGATGTTTTCTATCTGGAAGATAACGACAATGGTCTGGTCGCCGTCAATATCACCGTATCAAAATCGAAAGTACGCAAAAAATAATTCAGCGAAGTAAAATCACTTCATCTGCAAATAAGTAACGGGTTTTTATAAAGGGAGCAGGGGCATGCAATATCTTTCAGGGTTTCAGCTGCGTCATGGTCAAAAGCGATCGCAGCTTTATTTCGTAAATCTGCTCCTGTTACTTGGCATGCTCTGGTCATCAATGTCATTGGCGGCGGTATCACCGTTCTGCCCGACGCAGAGCCTGAGTGTTACGGTCGGGGGATCGGTGGGATCGATCGATCTGCTTAACTGCGATGGCCCTTTCAATCTCGGCATGGTGGAAAACACCCTCCCGTTGCACGGTACGATCCTCGTCAGCCCGCAATCGGGGCCCGGCAATCAGACCGTCACTTATAGCCACGATGCTTCGGCGACCACGACCGATTCCTTCCAGTTGGAAGACGAAAATGGCGACA
>JAKQKT010000387.1 GCA_029560515.1 Pseudomonadota bacterium | reverse complement strand
GATTGCACCCCGTCCGAAACCGCCGATTTTTTCCGGGATTGTTTATAATACCGGAAAACTTTCCGAAAAACTGCCCATTTTCGATATCTGGCCGTTTCCGTACCCGACCAGCTATGAACTGAAAGACGGCTGCCAACCGGTGCCATTCACCGACAAGCGATTCCAGGATTGCTATGAACAGGTCGGTGATTTTCCCGAAGTGGATCTGCCTTTGAAAGGCATTTATACACGCATGGTGACGGCGTTTGGCGCGGGACTGGTACCGATTTTGTAATTATCAAATCCGCGGGAGCACCATGAGGCGCCCCCGCAAATGAATTTAAAGCGCATCACCATCAAGTTCGCCGGTACGGATTCGCATTACGCGTTCCAGGTCATAGACGAAGATTTTGCCGTCGCCGATTTTTCCGGTATTGGCCGCGTTCTGAATCGCTTCGACCACGCGTTCAAGCTGGTCGCCGTTGACGGCGACCTCAAGTTTGATCTTCGGTAGAAAATCTACGACGTATTCGGCGCCACGATAAAGTTCAGTGTGGCCTTTCTGGCGACCGAAGCCCTTCACTTCGGTCACCGTCACGCCAGTCACACCAACTTCGGAAAGCGCTTCGCGTACATCGTCTAGTTTAAATGGCTTGATAATCGCCATAACCATTTTCATTGGGTTTGCTCCTCGCAATTAATATTCAGGGCTGTCTCGGGATAGCCGGCGAATTACAGGTTATAGCCGCGCTCATCGTGCAAGACTAAATCCAGGCCTTCGGTTTCACCATCACTGTCAATGCGCATCGGCGATATTTTATTCACCAAGCCCCAGGCAATGAAGGTTACCGCACCCGACCATGCGCATGTCACCAAAACCGCCAAGGCTTGCTTGCCGACTTGTGCGCCCATCGAGATCCCTTCGGCAAAACCAACACCACCCAATGCGGCATCGGCAAACACACCGGTCAGCAATGCGCCCACGATGCCGCCGATGCCGTGTACGCCAAACACATCCAGACTATCGTCATAACCGAGTTTACGTTTCAAACGCGACGATGCAAGGAAACACAGCACGCCTGCACTCAAACCAATCACCAAGGCACCGCCCGGACCGCAACTGCCGGAGGCCGGCGTAATCGCGACCAAACCCGCCACCGCACCAGACACCACGCCAAGCAGTGACGGTTTGCCGTGCGAAATCCATTCGGCAAACATCCAGCTAATTGCTGCGGCTGCAGCGGCAATTTGCGTGACCAGCATCGCCATACCGGCGCTGCCATTGGCCGCTACAGCACTACCGGCATTGAAACCAAACCAACCGACCCATAACAGACTTGCGCCGACCAGGGTCGAAGTAAGGTTATGCGGCATCATTGCGGTGGTGGGATAACCCTTGCGCTTGCCGACCATGATGCAAGCCACTAGGCCTGCGATACCAGCATTAATATGCACCACCGTGCCGCCAGCGAAATCGAGCACACCCCAATCCCAAAACAGACCCCCGGCGCCGGCCCAGGTCATGTGAGCAAGCGGTAAATAAGAAAACGTAAACCAAAGCGCTGTGAACGCCAGCAAAGGCCCGAAGCGGACGCGTTCGGCGAAAGCACCGACAATCAGCGCCGGGGTAATCGCAGCGAAGGTAAGCTGGAACATCACCACAAGCGTTTCTGGCACGGTACCGGTCATGCTGTCGCGACCAACTGTGAACAACATCGCTTTATCCAGCCCGCCAAAAAAGCTATTGAAGTTGATTTCCCCGGCCACCATGCCGGTCGCGCTGAATGCCACACTGTAGCCGTAAACCAGCCAAAGCACCGTAATCAAACTCACAATAGTGAAACATTGCATAAGTACGCTTAGTACATTCTTCGAACGAACCAGACCGCCATAGAAAAGTGCCAATCCCGGTATGCTCATCATCAAAACCAACAGGCTCGATGTCAGCATCCATGCGGTATCACCCGAATCAAGCGTGGGTGCCGCCGTTTGAGCCCAGGCCGGCGAAGCGGCGAGTGCGATGAGAGAAACGGATAACGCGATGAATTTCTTGAACATGGTCAACCCCCTTGTTAATGACGTTTATAAACACCATCAATAGGATTGAATGCTCACGATTTTCGTGTTTAATTATGGGCCCGCTGAAAAAGGGCGGCTGTAGGATTTTTCCTACCTGTCGCGCCGATTTCCCCTGATTTTGGCTGCGCATTTTCATCAGTACACTGATATCGCCATCAAGGAGTACACGTAATGATCGACCTGAAAGCGATAGATGAGCTGGCAAGACGCCTGAATGATTTGGTACCACCGGGCCTGAATGACGCCCGCGCCGATCTTGAACAGAATTTCAGGGCGGCTTTGCAATCGGGCTTGAATAAACTGAATCTGGTGACCCGCGAAGAATTCGATGTTCAACGTTCCGTGTTGCTCCGTACCCGCGAAAAAATCGATGCTCTGGAACGTGCCATCGAAGTTCTGGAAGCACGCTTGAACGCGCCTTCCAGCAACAGCAAAAACTAGACCGGCCTCTTCTTTCATGACACTGGCGCTGGCTTATAGCCGCGCCCGGACGGGCGTTTATGCGCCGGAAGTCCGGGTCGAAATTTACCTGGCCGGCGGTTTGCCGCATTTCAATATCGTCGGCTTGCCCGAAGCTGCCGTTCGCGAAAGCCGCGATCGCGTTCGCGCCGCGATTCAATGCTCCCATCTTGAATTTCCAAATCGCAAAATTACCGCCAATCTTGCGCCGGCAGATTTGCCGAAAGATGGCGGGCGTTTTGATCTGGCCATTGCACTCGGCATCCTCGCGGCAAGCGGTGAGGTGAGCACGGAAGCCTTGTCGAAGTATGAGTGTCTTGGCGAACTCGCTCTCACGGGCGAATTGCGGGAGGTGGATGGCGTGTTACCCGCGGCACTCGCCTGCGCCAAGGCAGGACGGACCTTGATCGTGCCACTCGGTAATGGCGATGAAGTTGCCTTGGCAAGTGATGTCGAGGCCTATGTCGCGCGCAGCTTGCTCGATGTCGTCGCGCATATTAACGGCGTGCACGCGCTGCCATTGGCGATGCCGAAAACAACGATCAACGAACCGCTTTTTTATCTCGACCTTGCCGATGTGCGTGGACAGCTGCAAGCACGTCGCGCTTTGGAAATTGCTGCGGCAGGAGCTCACCATCTGCTTTTAATTGGTCCGCCCGGCTGCGGAAAAACATTATTGGCGTCACGATTGCCGGGCTTGCTGCCGGAAGCCTCCGAAGAAGAAGCGCTGGAAAGCGCAGCCATTGCATCCGTCAGCGGGCGCGGCGTCGATATTGCCCGCTGGCGATTGAGAAATTTTCGTTCGCCACACCACACGGCATCGGCCGTTGCCTTGGTTGGTGGTGGCGCCGAACCCAGACCAGGTGAGATTTCCCTCGCACATAATGGCGTTCTGTTTCTGGACGAGCTCGCCGAATGGGATCGTCGCGCGCTCGAAGTTTTACGAGAACCGCTGGAATCAGGCGTAGTCACCATTTCACGTGCGGCGCGACAAAGCGAATTTCCTGCACGATTTCAATTGGTGGC
>JAKQKT010000374.1 GCA_029560515.1 Pseudomonadota bacterium | reverse complement strand
AAAATCTCCTTGAGTGTTTGTACTGGTTTTGATGCACGAACAGTTTGTATGGTTGCAAGGTTTTTTACGCGTGGCCTAAGTCCTAATGACCATCGTCATACGGATTCGATTATTTGCCATGCCGGAAGTCATGCCGTTTTCATTCTCAAGTCACGAAAAAATCACGGAGTTATTGCTTGAATGATCCGATGAAATCCTTCAAACATCCGTTCTTCGCCGCATTGCTGCTCGTTTTTTCGCAGACGGCATTTATCGGTTCGACCCTGGCCACGGAAATGGCACCGGTTTTCAATAATTCCCGCTATGTGCTGGTTGATGACGTGCGATTGCATGTGCGCGATTGGGCCGGAAACGATAGCGGCCTGTGCCCGGTACTTTTAGTGCATGGTTTTGCCGGTTCGACGTTTTCGTTTCGCGAATTGGCTCCGGCATTGGCTAAGGCTGGCCATCCGGTATTGGCGGTTGATTTGCCCGGTTACGGTTACAGCCAGCGCAGCGCTTTCAGTGGCGAAGCGGCTATGGCTTTGTGGCAATTGCTCGAGCGTGAAAAGCCGGGGCAATCCTGGTGCTTGCTTGGGCATTCGATGGGCGCAAAGCTGGCAGGCCAGGTAGCGGCACTCAAGCCTGACCGGGTTCAGGCGATTGTGTATTCCGATGGTTCGCCACTGGTATCTTCGGAGCGCAGGAAAAAATGGTTTTCCAGTCCGGGTTTCATCCGCAATGCCGCGATCAACTGGATCGAAAAACATTATCTGAATGAAAAGAAATTCATCGAGGTCTTGAGTCAGGCCTATGCGCGACCGGCAACCCGTGAAGAAGCCCAGGGTTATTTGAGACCCTTGCTGTTGCCGGGAACGGTGCCGGCCGCGCTCTCGGGCTATGCAAAAAAATGGGCGGATGACATCAAGCCTTCGCAGATAAACGCGATTCCAAGCTTGATCATCTGGGGCGACAA
The DNA here is from genome assembly GCA_029560515.1 of Pseudomonadota bacterium. Taxonomy (GTDB): domain Bacteria; phylum Pseudomonadota; class Gammaproteobacteria; order Xanthomonadales; family Xanthomonadaceae; genus Arenimonas. The sequence goes on along the minus strand of JAKQKT010000374.1, from coordinate 6,492 downwards.
GGATACGTGGGTTAAGCCCGAAGTTGGAAAAACGCTGGCAAAGAATATTCCGACGGCGAAGTTTTTGATGGTTCCCGGTGCCGGACATTGTCCGATCGAAACCCATTTTGCCAAGGTACTGCCGAACATTCTGCAGACGTTTTCGGAAACACCTAGAACAGCGAAAGCCCGATAAGGTCGCGTACCGGAGCAAAGCTGCGGCGATGTTCGGGGCAGGGACCGTGCAACTTGAGCGCTGCAAAATGCGCCGCAGTCGGGTAGCCCTTATGCTGCGCGAATTCGTATTGAGGGAATTGTTCGTGCAACCTGAGCATGTAGGCATCGCGTGCAACTTTCGCCAAAATGGACGCCGCCATGATGCAGGTCTCGCGGGAGTCGCCCTTGACCAGCGCTTCGGCCGAGCAGGAAAGCCCAGGCGGGATTTTATTGCCGTCGATGAGCGCATGCGATGCTTTGATATTCAGACCATTCACGGCTTGTCGCATGCCTTCCATGGTCGCCTTGAAAATATTCAGGCGATCAATATCGGTGGCTTCGATAAAAACGATTTTCCAGGCCAGCGAACATTGTTGTATCAGTGGAAATAGCTGTTCACGTTTTTTTTCGGAAAGCGCTTTTGAATCGCCCAGCCCCGCGATGGCTTTTTCCGGATTGAGTATGACGGCAGCACACACGACCGGCCCGGCCAAGGGACCGCGGCCGGCTTCATCAACACCAGCAACCCATCGCGGCGTCTTGCTCATTGTTCTTGTGCGAGCTCAAGCACGACATTGGCTGCCAGATGATTGGCGTCGCGCTTCAAATCTTGATGGATGCCTATGAATTTCTGCGTCAAGGACCGATAGTCTTGCGGCGAATCCACCATCGGCTTGAGCGCGGCGGCAATATTCTCCGCCGTGCAATTGCTTTGCATTAGTTCCGGCACCACGGCTTCATTGGCGAGCACGTTCGGCAAACTGTAGTAATCGATTTTCATCATGCCGAAGGCTTTGACGATGAAATAGGTGAGCGCCGAAATTCGATACGCCACCACCATCGGACGCTTGGCGAGCAGGGCTTCAAGAGCCGCAGTGCCGGATGCCAGCAGTATCGCGTCCGATGCGATCATCGCCTGATGTGATTGCCCGTCGATAACTTGCAGATTGCCGATGCTCCTGTTTTTCAGCAAACTCTCGATCACATCGCGGCAACTCTTGTTGGCAGCGGGAATCACGAAAGCCATGTCGGGATGGTTTTGTTGCAACAGGCTGAGCGCATCCAGAAACACCGGCAGCAGGCGTTGAATCTCGCTACGTCGGCTGCCCGGAAGAACCGCGAGTATTTTTCTATCCTGCGGCAGTTTCAGCAGTTTGCGTGCTGCAGATTGATCCGGCTCGATCTCGAAGCGGTCGGCAATCGGATGCCCGACGAAATCGGCTGCGACGCCGTACCGCGCATAAATCGGAGGTTCCATCGGGAACAGACACAAAACGCGATCTGCGGAGTCGGCAATTTTTTTCGCCCGCGATTCGCGCCATGCCCAGATCGAGGGGCTGACGTAATGCACGGTCTTGATGCCTTTGCGTTTCAGTTTTTTCTCGAGCCCCAGATTGAAGTCCGGGGCATCTATGCCGATGAAAACATCCGGCTGCCAGTCGAGTATGCGTTCAAAAATCGCGTGCCGAAGTCGCAGCAGCCGAGGCAGGTGTTTTAGTACTTCGGCCAAGCCCATCACGGCCAATTCCTGGCTGTCGTGCCAGGCCGTCAGTCCGGCTTGCCGCATCAAATCACCGCCGATACCAACAAACTCGGCATCGGGATGGCGTTTTTTTATCTCGGCAATCAGGCCGGCGCCAAGTTGGTCGCCGGAAGCTTCACCTGCAATCAGGGCAAATCGAAGTGGCTTGCCCACGACTTAGCGGAGGATGCCGCGTTCGCTGCGGTTGATGAATTCCAGCATCATTCCGACATCGGCAGAAGTCACCGCGCTGGCTGCCAGTTCTTCCTTGACGTCGGCCAAGGGTTTGCCAGACATGAAGACGGTACGATACGCGCGTTTGATCGCGCTGATACGCTCTGCATCGAAACCGCGGCGTTTCAGGCCTTCGGAATTAATGCCGCGTGCTTCGGCGTATTTGTCGGCCACCATCACGAAAGGCGGCACGTCCGCGTTGATCAAACTGCCCATGCCGATAAACGCATGCGCGCCGATCTTGCAGAACTGGTGCACGCCGACGAAGCCGCCGAGAATCACCCAGTCTTCGACGATGGCATGACCAGCTAGCGTCGCATTGTTCGCGAAAATCGTGTTGTTGCCGACCTGGCAATCATGGGCGATGTGGACATAGGCCATGATCCAGTTGTCGTTGCCGATACGCGTGCTGCCACCGCCATCCGCGGTGCCGCGACTGAAGGTGGTGAATTCGCGAATGGTGTTGCGATCGCCAATAATCAGTTCCGCGTCTTCGCCAAAAAATTTCTTGTCCTGCGGATCGCCGCCGATGCTGGCATGGGAGTAGATATTGTTTTCGCGGCCGATTCTGGTCGGACCTTGAATCATGCAGTGCGAACCGATGCTGGTACCGTCGCCGACTTCGACGCGGGCACCGACGATGGAGTAGGCGCCGATCGAAACGTTCGCGCCGATTTTTGCACTTGGATCAATCAGGGCAGTCGCATGAATCATCAAGCTTTGCCTTCTGCACAGAGAATTTCGGCGCTGGCGGCTTCCTTGCCATCCACGCGTGCAACGCATTCATACATCGCCATATTGCGAATGGTGCGTTTCAGGAAGACTTCGATATCGAGCTGGTCGCCGGGGACGACCATTTTCGAAAAACGCGCCTTATCCACCTTGACCAGATAAAACAGTTTTTCCGATTTTTCCGGCGCATTGGCCAGAGACAATTGCGTCAGCAAGCCGCCCACCTGGGCCATCGCTTCGACGACCAGCACTCCGGGCATCACGGGATGGCCGGGAAAATGGCCCTGGAAGAAAGGCTCGTTGATCGTAACGTTTTTAATGGCGCGGATTCGCTTGTGCGGTTCCAGTTCAATCACGCGATCCACCAGCAGGAAGGGATAGCGATGCGGCAGAAGGGACTGGATTCGGATGACATCGACGGGCAAAGTGAGTGGCATGTTTCAATCTTCTTTTGGATTATTGCCTTTAATTTTACGCGCCATTTCGTCCAAATGCTTGAATCGAGCCGCGTTTTTTCGCCATTCGCGGCTTTCCTGCAGCGGTGTACCAGAGGTGTATTCGCCCGGCTCGGTGATCGAATGGGTGACCAGACTGAAGGCATTGATGCGGACTTTGTCGCAGATTTCGATGTGCCCGACAATGCCGGCGGCCCCGCCGATCAGGCAGTAGCTGCCAATTTTGCTCGAACCCGCCACAGCCACCGCACCGGCAATGGCGGTATGCGCACCAATCTGTACGTTATGGCCGATTTGAATCTGGTTATCGAGACGGACATCTTCCGCGAGCACGGTATCGCCCAATGCTCCACGGTCAATCGTGGTATTTGCCCCGATTTCGCAACCATCGCCGATGATCACGCCGCCCAGTTGCGGTACTTTGAGCCATTGGCCGGCTTCCATCGCCAGCCCGAAACCTTCCGCACCGAGGACGGCACCAGGATGTATAAGTACACGCTGGCCGATCTGCACGCGTGTTACCAAGGTGACGCGGGCAACGAGTTCGCTGTTGGCTCCAACGTGACAATGTTCACCGATGACACAGCCTGCACCGATCACGGCATTGGCTTCAATTCGCGAAGATGCACCAATGCTGACAAAGGGCCCGATGCTTGCCGTGGGATCTACGCTTGCACTTGAATCAATCACGGCACTTGGATGGATACCGGGTGTAGCAAGGGACTTTATTTCAAACAATGCCGATATTTTTGCGAAGGCAACGTAGGGGTCCTTGGCGATCAGGCATGGAATTGTCGTCAATTCGGCATCTGCTTCACGCAAGATAAGCGCTTCGGCTTTGGTCTGTGACAACTGTTTTTTATATAGCGAATTTGCCAGGAAACCGATCTGGTTTTTACCGGCGGTCGCCAAAGTGGCAACGCCGATAATTTTCGTATCGGCGTCGCCCATGATTTTCAAATCAAATTTTTCGGCAAGCTGGGCCAGCGTGAAGCATGGACCTGACATGACCGCCCCTGCTTAGAACTGTTGGCCGAAGCTGAATTGCAGGCGTTCGACCCGGTCGCCATCTTCGCTGCGCAAAGGGGTGGAATAGCTGATCGAGATCGGGCCGACGGGTGCTTGCCACTGGAGTGATACACCTGCAGAAGCACGGATTTCACCGATATCGAAATCGCTGGGTTTGGAGAAAACATTACCAAAATCGACAAAGGCAGAAAGACGTGTGCCGCGTGATTTGCTGAACAATTTCGGGAACAGCAGTTCTGCGCTACCGACCGTTTTCACACCACCGCCCAAAGGCTGCAAGAAGCTGGCACTGGAAATCTGATAGGTAGGTCCAAGAGTATTCTGTTCAAAACCACGCACCGAGTTCGGGCCGCCGGCATAGAAGTTCTGGAAGAAGGGCAGACCGGCATTTCCGGTTCTTCCGTAACTGTCGCCGTAGCCCAGTTCGGTACTGACTTTGAACACCAGATAATTGTTGATCGGGAAATAGTGTTCGAAATCGTATTGAAGTTTGTAGTATTCCAGGTCACTTCCAGGCAGCACGATTTCCGCAGCGACGCGGTGATAAGTACCGCGGGTTGGCAGCAAATAATCATTACGCGTGTCACGGCCCCAGGAGCTGCGCAGGCGCCAGGCATTGACGTTCCAGGAGCGGTAAACACTCAGGCCCGGAATTGAGACAGGGGTATCTTGCGTGCTTGGGTCGGCGTCGTCGTTTGAAGAATCTGTTGCTGAATTGTTGTCATCGTCCACATGGTACAGAGGGAATCGCTGGCGATCACCGAGGGTATCTACGAGATAGTTGATAAAGGCTGGTGGTGTCGAACCATCGGTTGTGGAAATCTGGTTCCGGTCAATGCCAAGCGCGAACTGGATGGTGTCGGTTTCCGTAAGCGGGAAGCCGAAAATTGCCTCGCCCGAGGCAATCTTGCCGCTATAGCGGGCAAGATTGACGTTCGAGCTGTCGCTGGCCGTCGAGTTGTCCGAGTAATTGATGTTATAGCCGGCGCTGATGCCGTCATCGGTGAAGTAGGGATCGAAATAATTCAGGGTCAGTCGCTTCGAATACGTATTGTTCTGCACGGTGACGCCGAGGCGATTGCCCATTCCGAGAAAGTTGTTTTCATTCAGCTGGACATTGGTGGTTAAACCGTAAAGTGCCTGATAACCGAGACCAAAAACAAAGCTGCCGGAGTTTCTTTCCTTGACGTTGATCACCACGTCGACCTGATCGGGGCGACCTGCCACTTCGGGCGTTTCGATGTCGACAGTTTCGAAGAAGCCCAAGCGTTGCAGGCGGATTTTCGAGCGGTCAAGGGCGGCCTGTGAATACCAGGCGCCCTCAAACTGGCGCATTTCGCGGCGCAAGACTTCATCGGCGGTACGCACATTGCCCGAGTAGCGGATACGGCGGACTTGGACACGTGGGCCCGGTTCGACGACGAAATTGATTCCGATGGTTTTCGTTTCGCGGTCAATCTCGGGCACAGGGTTAACCTTGGCGAAGGCATAACCGATGTTTCCAAGCGTCGAAGTAATGCCGTCCGAAGTGAACTCAAGACGGGAGCGTGAAAAGGTATCGCCTTCCTTGATGAGCAGTAATTTGTTCAGTTCTTCCACAGGCAAGACGGTGTCACCCGAAATGCGAACACTCGATACTTTGTAAATATCACCTTCAGCCATGCTGGCGCTCAGGAAAATATCCTTGCGGTCAGGCGAAATGGCGACTTGGGTCGATTCGATATTGAAATCGGCGTAACCGCGGTCGAGATAGAAATTGGAGAGTTTTTCCAGATCGCCGGAGAGCTTCTCGCGCGAATACTGGTCATCACGGCGATACCATGACAGCCAGTTGCTTGTGCCGGATTCCCATGTTTCACGCAGCTCGGCATCCGAGAATTTTTCGTTGCCGATCAGGTTGATGTCGCGGATACGCGTTGCCTTGCCTTCGGTAATCTTCAAAACGATGTTGACCCGGTTGCGATCGAGTTCGGTGACTTCCGGGACCACTTGGGCATTGTATTTGCCGCGATTGTTGTACTGGCGGTTCAATTCCTGGGTCACACGGTCCAGATTAAGGGGATTGTAGGTTTCGCCTTCGGCGATACCGACATTCTTGAGCCCTTTTTCAAGTTCTTCGGTTTTGATGTCTTTGTTGCCGATCATCGTTACCGCATTGATGGCGGGGCGCTCTTTTACGGTAATGACCAGAATATCGCCTTGGCGTTCGAGTTTTACGTCGGTAAAGAAGCCCGTCTTGTAGAGTGCGCGAATGGCGGCGGCCGATTGGCTTTCACTCATCGTTTCGCCTTTTTCAACCGGCAGATAGCTGTAAACAGTACCGGC
>JAKQKT010000021.1 GCA_029560515.1 Pseudomonadota bacterium | reverse complement strand
GGCAGCTGCCAGGCGAAACGCTTCACGCGCGAGTTCTTCGGGTACACCGACGATCTCGTACAGAACCTTGCCAGGCTGGATTTCAGCAACGTAATACTCTGGATTACCTTTACCGTTACCCATGCGAACCTCTGCAGGTTTCTGGGAAATTGGCTTGTCTGGAAAAATCCGGATCCAGATACGGCCACCACGTTTGACGTGACGGGAAATCGCACGACGTGCAGATTCAATTTGACGGGCCGTCAGACGACCCCGATCGGTGGACTTCAGACCAAAATCACCAAACGCCACCGTGTTGCCACGGGTAGCGACGCCGGTGTTGCGGCCTTTTTGCTCCTTGCGATACTTTCTACGAGCTGGTTGCAGCATTTTATTTCTCCGTGTTTCTCAACCGATTACTCGGTCTTGGCACCGTCAGCTGCTGCAGCTGGCGCGGCTACCTTGCGGACGCGCTTAACGGCGGTTTTCGGGGTATCAGCTCCAGCGGCTTCCGCTGGTTTGTCGCTGCCATCGGCCGGGGCGGCATTGCCACCCACGGGACGACGTGCACCGCGTGCGGGCGGACGATCACCTTGAGGACGGTCACCACCGGGACGGCCAGGACCATCACGACGCGGGCCGCGCGGGCGGCGCTCGTCATCCGGACGCGGTGTTTCCACTGCGGGCAGATCATTGCGACCGAGCGTATCGCCTTTGTAGACCCAGACCTTCACACCAATCACACCATAGGTGGTTTTGGCTTCGGAAGTGCCGTAGTCGATATCAGCACGCAGGGTGTGAAGTGGCACGCGGCCTTCGCGGTACCACTCGCAACGCGCGATTTCAATGCCATTCAGACGACCGGACGACATGATCTTGATGCCCAGGGCACCCAGACGCATGGCGTTCTGCATCGCACGCTTCATGGCTCGGCGGAACATGATCCGCTTTTCCAATTGTTGCGTGATGCTGTCGGCGATCAGCTTGGCATCGATTTCGGGCTTGCGCACTTCTTCGATGTTCACGGCAACGGGCACGCCCAGTTGCTTGCCGAGTTCACGCTTCAAGTTTTCGATGTCTTCGCCCTTTTTGCCGATCACAACACCCGGACGTGCCGAGAAAATCGTGATGCGTGCATTTTTGGCCGGGCGCTCAATCAGGATGCGCGACACAGAAGCATTTTTCAGCTTGGTCTTGAGGTACTCACGCACCTTGATGTCTTCAGCCAGCATACCGGCGAAATCACGGTCATTGGCGTACCAGCGTGAGGACCAGTTACGGCTGATCGACAGGCGAAAGCCGGTTGGGTTTATCTTTTGTCCCATAGTTGTCCGGTCCTCTTTCAGTTACCAACCGTCACGTACACATGGCACGTGGGTTTTCTGATCTGGTTGCCACGGCCTTTTGCGCGGGCCGTGAAACGCCGCAGTGAAGCACCTTGTTCAACAAAAATGGTTTTCACCTTCAGTTCGTCGATATCGGCGCCGTCATTGTGCTCGGCATTGGCAATGGCCGACTCCAGAACCTTCTTGATGATCACGGCAGCTTTTTTCTGCGTGAACTGCAGGATGTTGAGGGCTTGGTCAACTTTTTTGCCGCGAATCAGATCCGCGACCAGGCGACCTTTGTCTACCGACAAACGGACGCCGCGAAGGGTTGCACGTGTTTCCATGGTCACCTCCTTATTTCTTTACGACTTTTTTGTCAGCAGGATGGCCCTTGAAAGTCCGGGTGAGTGCGAACTCGCCCAACTTGTGACCTACCATTTGATCGGTGATATAGACCGGCACGTGCTGCTTGCCGTTGTGCACCGCGATGGTCAAGCCGATGAACTCGGGCAGGATCATGGAGCGGCGCGACCAGGTCTTG
>JAKQKT010000360.1 GCA_029560515.1 Pseudomonadota bacterium | reverse complement strand
ATCTTTCAATAAATGTACTCCACGCTAAGCCAGGTTTTGGCGACATCAAAACCGACATCATCGGCCTGGTAGTTGGCATGCTTCAGCAAGGCATTCCATTTCGGTGCGAAGGCCCAGGCGAGAGAGGCGTCCCACTCACTGCCGTAATGGATATTCATGCGGTCGGAATGAAAATCATGCCAGGCGACATTGGCAGTAACCTTGCCCCATTTTCTATTCCAGCCCAGGTAGGAATCTTCCAGGCCATTCACCGGTGTGGTCAGAAAACGATCGGCCCAGCCATTGAATGCATGCAAGGTCGCAAATGGCGTGGCGAAACCGTAGCTGCCATTGCCGCCCAAGCGCTCCCAGCCAGCCTTGAAGGTATTGGTTTTCCAGACCATGCCGCCTTCGAGCAAAACATAATCAGCATCGATCGTATTACTGCCGTTGGCGTAATGATTCTGTTTCGCATATTCGGCGCTTGCCATCCAGCCGATACCTTCCTTGTTGTCGTGTTTGGCGACGTAATGCAGGCCGATATTTTGGTGTGAATTTAGCGGCAAGGTCTGGTTTTCGATGAAATGTGCGTAAGCGGTCAATGAGCCTGGCCCGAGTTTATGGCTCAGGCTCAACAGGTGAGCATCGAGTTGCCAGCGTGCGAAATCTTCATTGGGATGGTCATCGCCATAAATCCGCAATGCACGATCAAGATAGGTGTAGCGAAAATTCAAGCCATTGCCGAAACGATGCTCGATGTTGAGGGCATCGAAAGTCTGTTCGTTCTGGCGCCAACCAACATTGCCGAAAAATCGCTGGTTATCGTAAATGACGCGCTGACGACCGAGCATGAATTTGGTCGCATCGGTCGGTGCGTATTGCAGGTAAGCCTGGTTGAGTTCGGTATTGTCCGGATCCACGACGACCGGATACGCGGTTTGATTATTGGCCGTGCTATTGAAGTCTTCGTTGAACAAATGCGAAGTATGCTCAAGCTCCACCACGCCGCTCCAGCCGCTGCGGACTGGCGTGCGATAGCCGAGTCGAAGTCGTAGTGTGTCGGCATTCGCGTCTTTCGCGAAGGCATCATCGTCCACCTGTTCCATGCGCCAGCGCGCGTCGAATAGCAGCTTTCCTTCTGCGTCTTTCGTCAAGACGGGTTCGGCGGCGAATATCGGCAAGGCCATCAATGCGAGGCTCAAGCCATTGACGATCTGTAATTTCCTGTTCATTTCAAACTCCCGCAAGGACTAAAGGAAGTTTGGGCGCATTGAAAATTCGTGCCATGACATGAATCAAGCAAAGATGATTCCGTAGGAGGGCCCTTGGGCCCGACAAATTACGCCCGTTTTTTCGCGCCCAAGGGCCCTCCTACGGGAGGAGAGAACTGCAACCCAGGGCTTCGAGTCCGTGATGAAGAGCCGGTATGCTGCTCAGCCATGGTGCGAGAACGGTGATTAGTCCGGCAAGCGCAATCACGATACTTCCGATCACGCGATTTTTCGGTTTCGTGAGCAATCCGCCGAGTCGCACGCCGCTCCAGCTCAATGCCGTCATCGCCGGCAAGGTGCCAAGACCAAAACTCATCATGATCAAGCCGGCTTGCAGCGGACTGGCACTCAGCCAGGCGGCAATCAACATGGTTCCGCTGAGACCGCAGGGTAAAAATCCCCAGAGAAATCCCTGTGCAAGCATCCGCAGGCCCGGATTCTTCGGCAAGCGTTTTTGCAATGGTTGCAAGAGGCTCCACAGCCATTGGTTGGGTTTGTTCAGCCAGGAAAATCTTGCCTTGGTATCAAGTAGGCGCACTGCGACCAACAGCAGCACGACACCGACTGCCGCACGCGCCATGATGCTGAGGGTTTCGATCGGGATCAGCCGGATAAAGCCTGTGCTGATGCTGCCGACCACCACGCCTGCAAGGGTATAGGCAAGCACGCGGGCTGTATTC
>JAKQKT010000342.1 GCA_029560515.1 Pseudomonadota bacterium | reverse complement strand
CGATGCTGTTCCAGCAACAGCATCGGATGGCTCGCAAATTCTTCCCTGATTCGCTGCGCCAGTATCTGTGCTTGCTGGATATCGGTGTCGGGCAACAAAATCAGAAATTCCTCTCCGCCCATGCGCCCTAGATAATCCTCGCTGCGGAGGTTTTTTTGCAGGCGCCGCACGGTTTCAATCAAGGCCAGATCACCGGCAGCATGACCAAGTTCGTCGTTGATTTTCTTGAAGTAGTCGATGTCAATCAGGATCACCGACAAGGGGATACCATGCCTGCGTGCGCGCGCCATTTCCCGCATGCCGAATTCTGCCAGTGCGCGGCGATTGTAGGCCCCGGTCAGCGGATCTTCGCTGGCCATGCGTTCAAGATCTTTCTGGCTACGTTCAGTGCACATCAACAGGAACCCGATCGTGCCCACAATCGGCAACAATCCGCCCATGCCGTAACTGAGAATCGTCGGCCAGCGCATGCTGAAAATATCGACGATCGGATCATGCGACACCATGTGGTAACCAGCGCGCGATGCCATCGATAGTGCACCGATCACGAACAGGCCCGCCAATACATGCGATACCCGGGTAATTTTCAGTTCCTGCCGGTAAATGGCGCGAGCGCAAAAAGCCAGAAGCAGGGTGTGCAACAGGGAAAGACTGATGATGCGCGACAACAAATCGTTGGAATAAAAGATTGCAAAAAAACCGGCGAGCAATACCAGAATAAGGGCATAGGCGCGGCGCTGGCGTACGCCTGTGAACATCCGCATCGCGATCGCGAAGCAGGCGAGTGCGGCGGCAATCATCATGTTGGCCAGTACTACCGAGACAAAGCTCGGTACATGGCCGCGCAGGGCGATCAGCACAAAACCGGCAGGCTGCAACAGCAGGCCAAACCACCACCAGCTCAAACTGTTTTGAAAATTGGCAGGCAGGGTTTTCCGGACAATCAGCAACATGATCGCGATCAGCGTGTTCAACAGCGCGCCAACCATGATTGCCGAACGAATATCGAAATCCAGACTCAAGCCCTACCCCTTGGTTTTGGCTGGAATAGGCTACTCTAAAAATCGTCGCAGTTCAGTAACGCGGGAGCTGCCTGAATCAGCGTTCGTCGTACTCGCTTGTTTTGCCGGTGCCGGGCCGACGAAACGGCAACACGACCGGCCCGTCATTAGTCGGACGATGCCATAGCACCGGGACTTCCTGCGGCCGTGGCGGCTCGAAAGTTTCGGCTTCCTCGTCGATCTCTTCTTCGGCCTCTTCCTCTTCCCAGCTATAAACACGCCGAGGCGGAGCCGGATCCAGTTTGCGCCAGATGACAGCACTCAATACACCGGCCAAGGCACCGCTCAGATGGTATTCCCAGGAGATATCCGGCTGCTGTGGCAACACGCTCAGCAGCATGCCGCCGAACAGCAATATCCCGATAAACGCAGCCGCGATTGCCGGACGATCACGGCGCAAGAGGCCGAGTGTCATCAGGAAAAACATCAATCCGTGCGTGATTCCGCTGGCACCGATGTGAAAGCCCTTGATGGCAAGAAACCAGGTACCGATGCCGGACAATATCCAGATTACCGGTAACGCGCGGACACTGGCTTTCGGATACACCGTGCCGGCCAACGTGCCCAATACAAGAATAGAAAAACTGTTTGAAAATAAATGCTCGAACGAACCATGCAGCAAGGGCGCAGTCAGGATGCCGACCAGACCTGCTGCCACTCCAGGCTGCAAACTCAGGCTCTGGTATTCCGATTGTTGCTGCAGATAAAAACAGGCAAACAACAGGGCAATAAAGCCGAGACTGATGTTCAATGCACGACGGAACCGCTGCGGAATCGGCGAACTTTCGATGGGATCAGGATTACTCATCTACTCGAAATGGGGAAGGTCTCGCCGAACACAAGACCTTCCCCGGCACATTGCCTTATTTTTCAAGCCGCGGTTTTATCCACAAGCTCAGCACCATTGCCGAAGCAATCAAGGCACCGACCACCATCAACGACACGCCGACCGGTATTTTGTACAAATCCACAATCAGCATTTTGGTACCGATAAACACAAGCACCAGGGCCAGACCATAAGCCAGCAAGTGGAACCGGTCGGCCATGCCGGCCAGCAGGAAATACAACGCACGCAAACCAAGCACCGCGAATACGTTTGAGGTGAGAACAATGAACGGATCGGTCGTGATCGCAAAAATCGCCGGGATTGAATCCACCGCGAAAATCACGTCGGTCACCGCAATCATGATCAGCACCAGAAACATCGGCGTGAAAAACCGTTTCCCGTTTTCGACAATCCACAATTTTTCATCATGGTGTTTATCGGTGACGCGCAAATGTCCGCGCAACCATTTCAATATCGGATTATTGTTCAAGTCCGATTCCTGGCCGGCGGCCCACAACATTTTCGCTCCGGTCAAGACCAGGAAAGCACCGAAGAAATATAGAATCCAGTGGAATTGCGCTATCAAGGCGGCACCGACGAAAATCATGATCGCTCGCAGCACGATCGCGCCGTTCACGCCCCAGATCAATGCCCGTTGCTGATACTGCGGCGGTACCGCGAAATAGCCGAAGATCATCAGGAACACGAAAATATTGTCGACGGCGAGCGCTTTCTCGACTAGATAACCGGTCAGGAATTCGAGGCCGATGCGGTTGGCTTCGACATCGCCCATCTCCCCTTTCAGATACCACCAGAGTCCGGCATTGAATAACAGGGCCAGTGCAATCCAGCAGACGGACCAGATACCGGCTTCCCGCATGCTGACCTTGTGCGGGCCGCCTTGTTTCAACACGAACAAATCCACCAGCAATGCGGCGATTACCAGCGCGATAAAGACCAACCACATGGTCGGGGTGCCAATGCTTTGCATAAAATCTCCAGGCAAGTGTTTAGAAATGCTGGACGTGAAGTACCGAGATGAATTTCAGACACGACTTCGCCCTTGCGGCGAAGGTCTTGCTCACAGGACTGGCCTGTCTTCCGTGCCGGGGCTTATGTGAAACGGCCCGTATTGACGACATCGGAGGCGGGAGCTACTCCCCTTCTAGCCACGGATCATAGCAAGGAATGGTGAATTTGGCGTCAACACGGCCATTTGGGCGGTTACAATAGCGCCATGAATACTCTCAATAGCGCCATCATTCCCACGGTTTACCTGAAAATCGAACGCCGATCGACCCATCCCTGGATATTCCAGAAAATGGTCGAAAAACCCGAGCAGAAGCCAAAACCCGGCTCGATTGTCGATATCGTCGATGCGACCGGCACCTGGTGTGCCCGCGGTTTTTACAACGGCCATTCGCGAATTGCCTTGCGGGTGCTGACCGAAGATCCCGATGAAGCTGTGGATGAAGATTTCTTCCGCCGCAAGATTCGCCAGGCCGTCGAACTGCGCCGCGATGTGTTGAAGATCGATGAAATTTCCAATGCCTGGCGCGTGGTGCATTCCGAAGGTGATGGTCTGTCGGGTCTGGTCGTTGATCGCTACGACGATTTGCTGGTGGTCGAATTTTTCTCGGCCGGTGCTTTTCGTTACCGCGAATGGATTTACACCGCCTTGCGCGAAGAATTCCCCGGCTGCCGTTTCTATGCGTTCGCCGAAGATCACGTGCAGAAGCAGGAAAGTTTTGATTTCCGTTCACCGGATGCGCCACAACCTGCGGTCATCACAGAATTCGGCGTGAAATTCCGCGCCAGTCCGGGTACCGGCCACAAGACCGGTTTCTTCGCCGACCAACGCGAGAATCGCGAGTATCTCGCCCGCTTCACCAAAGACAAATCCGTGCTCGATATTTGCTGCAATTCCGGCGGTTTTGCAATTTATGCCAAGACCCGTGGCGAAGCAGCCGAGGTGACCGGGATTGATCTCGATGAAGAAATTCTAGAAGTCGCGAAGAAAAACGCGCATCTGAACAAGGCGCAAATCAAGTTCACGCAAGCCGATCTGTTTCCGTTCCTGCGCGATTCGGCAGCGCGCGGCGACGAATACGACGTGGTGATTCTTGACCCGGCGAAAATGACCCGCGATCGCGAGCAGATCATTCCGGCGCTGAAGAAATACAACGACATGAACAAGCTCGCGATGAGCGTGGTGAAACCCGGCGGTATCTTGCTGAGTTGTTCCTGCACCGGTTTGGTCAGCGAAGAGCAATTCATCGACATGATTCGCCGCGCCGCGTTTTTTGCCGGGCGTACCGTGCAAATCCTGAAGGTATCGGGTGCCGGTGGCGATCATCCTTTCATGGCGCATGTGCAGGAAAGCCGTTACCTGAAAGCCGTGTTCTGCCGCGTGTTTTAATCATCTTGGGTGCGCAAGGCGCATCGTTCGTATTCTGCAAAAGGATTGAGCGTGAATTCTAGTTCGGATGTTGTGACCAGCCCGCGCCGCGCCGCAGTCGCCTTTATTTTCATCACCGTATTTCTGGATGTGCTGGCATTCGGCCTGATCATTCCGGTATTTCCGAAACTCATCGCCAGCTTTCTGGACGGCGATCTTGGCCGCGCAGCCTTGCAACATGGCAAATTCGCCATGTGGTTCATGATCATGCAGTTCGTTTTTTCACCGATACAAGGCGCACTGTCTGATCGATTCGGTCGACGCCCGGTCATCCTGATGTCGAACCTCGGGCTTGGGCTGGATTTCATCCTGATGGCCGTGGCCAACACACTGCCATGGTTGTTTATCGGTCGCGTGTTGTCAGGCATGACTTCCGCGAGTTTTTCGACCGCGAATGCGTATATCGCCGACGTGACGCCGCCGGATCAGCGGGCGAAAGCCTTCGGCATGATCGGCATGGCCTTCGGCCTCGGTTTTGTATTGTCGCCCGCGATTGGCGGCACGCTTGGCGAGATCCATCCGCGCTGGCCGTTCTGGCTTGCCGCCGGCCTGTGCCTGACGAATTTTTGCTACGGCTATTTTGTATTGCCGGAATCACTGGCGAAGGAAAACCGCACGCCGTTTTCCTGGCGTCGCGCCAATCCCGTTGCCTCGCTGATGTGGCTGAAAACACAGCCGGAAATCCTCGCGCTTACCGTCGTGGTTTTCCTGATGGCCTTGGCTCACATGGTCTATCCGATGACCTTCGCGCTTTATGCCGATTACCGTTTCGAATGGGGTCCGAAAATGGTGGGCTATTCGCTGGCTATCGTGGGTCTTGCCGGTGCCATCGTGCAAGGCGGCCTGATCGGCAAAATCAAGCTCTGGCTGGGCGAACGCCGCATGCTGATGTTTGGCTGCGCGATGGGAACCCTTGCCTTCGTTCTCTACGGTTATGTGCCAAGCGGCTACTGGTTCTGGGCAGTGATTCCAATCTCGGCTTTCTGGGGCATCGCCAATCCCGCCGCTCAGGCCATCATGACACGGCATATTGCACCAAACGAACAGGGCCGTCTGCAGGGCGCGATCGGTAGCTTGAACAGCGTCGCCGGCATCATTGCGCCGCCGATTTACACGAATATTTTCGCCGGGGTTTCTGCCGTCGCCATTCCTTCCTGGCACTCCGGCGCCACCTTCTACCTGGCCGGCGCATTCGTGGCGATGGGTGGCCTTATCGCGTGGATATCAACACGCGGCGAGCGGTAGGAGGGCCTTCCAGGCCCGACCTGCCAAAATTCATTTCAAATAAAACTTTTTCATCGCTGCTACTACCTGTTCCGGTTCTTCCAATGCACTGCTATGCCCGCATCGCGGAATAATCTGCAATTCCGAATGAGCGATATAAGCATGCATATGGTGTGCACAGGATACCGGTGTGGTCCGGTCTTCTTCGCCCGTGATGATCAAGGTCGGGCATGTGATTTTCGGAAGTTCCTGCGTAATATCCCGCCGTTGCGTCACCCCGGCAATCGGTCCGAGAATCGTCTTTTTCAATGCCGATAGTTTGCGTCTCCAATGCTTGACCAATTCGCGTTTGGCAGGATCATTCACCGTGGTTTTTCCGAACATCAAAGGCAATGTCCTGGACACCAGTGGCTTCACGCCAAATGCCCGCACGATCCATGTCATCACGGCATATTTTCGAAGATTGTGTGGCGGCTCTGCCTGCGCACTGGTGTCGAGCAAAACCAGCGAACGAAGCAAATGCGGATATCTTGCCGCCAATGGCATGCCGACCATGCCGCCCATCGAAAGACCGACATAATCGACCGGCTTGTCGCTTAGCGCATTGATCAAGGCAGCGGCATCTTCCACCAGAGTATCGATCGCATAGCCCTGACCTGTATCCTGGCTGCGACCCTGGCCACGGAAATCAAAACAGATCAGCCGGCATGTTTTGGCAAAATGCGGCGTCACGAAATCCCACATGCTGTTGTCCATCAGCAATCCGTGCGCAAACACGATGGTCCGCTCGCCATCGCCTTGCTCGGTATAAAACAACTCGACACCATTCACGCTGATAGTTGGCATGGCTCCCCCCGGGTTTGCGGTCGATTATGCACGGCTTCGTCACCTGATTTTCAATTCCCGCCGCGTTGTTTGCCTTATGATGCTGTCATCAGGAGATCGCCATGTCCGACATTATCAAACCCAGCCGTGAACAAGCCGAGGAAGCCATACGCACGATGCTGCGTTGGGCTGGCGAAGATCCGAATCGCGAAGGATTGCTGGACACCCCGCGTCGCGTCGTCGATGCCTATGGCGACTGGTTCAGTGGTTACAAGGATGATCCACAGGAATTTCTGACCCGCACCTTTGAGGAAGTCGAAGGCTATGATGAAATGATCATCCTGCGCGACATCACGTTCGAATCGCATTGCGAACACCACATGGCTCCGATCATCGGCCGCGCCCATGTCGGTTACTTGCCGCGTGGAAAAGTGGTCGGCATCAGCAAGCTGGCGCGCGTGGTCGAAACCTATGCCCGGCGTTTCCAGGTGCAGGAAAAAATGACCTCGCAAATCGCACGCTGCATCCAGGAAGTGTTGCATCCTCTGGGTGTCGGCGTAATCGTCGATGCCAGCCACCAATGCATGACTACCCGCGGGATCCATAAAACCGGCGTGAGCATGGTGACTTCGAAAATGCTGGGGAGTTTTCGCGACGACCCAAGTACGCGTGCCGAATTCATGCAATGCGTGGGGATGAATTCGAAGCGGTGACGTTTGTGGTGCGCCACAGGCGCACCCTATTTATTCTGGTGATCCAGCACTTTCTGCGCCAGCCAGGGCTCACCTTTCTCGATCAACTCGATCGGCGTCATTTCCCAACCGGTCAATACCATCACCTCGCCGACGGTGAACTCGAGCTGTGCCTTGTTGAACTGTCGCTTACCCGCTACAACGGCTTCAAGCACTTCGCGCGATGGCATCGGCGCTTCCATCTCCGCCGCCTTGGCGGCCGCTGCCGCTGCCGGATCGCCGGTGCCGTGCTTCAACAACCATTCAATCCGCAACAAGGCCGCTGCCTGCGGATCATGATGCACAATTTCCGGCAAGGCCGCGGCCAGGCTTTTATGCAATGTGTTGAGCTGCCCCATGATTTTCATGCGGGCAAGATTCGCGGCATCGCGGGCATGCTCCGCATCCTCGACATCCTGCAACTGCTG
>JAKQKT010000307.1 GCA_029560515.1 Pseudomonadota bacterium | reverse complement strand
TTTACCGGTACGGACTTTGCCTTCGCGGTCAACGATGGATACCGGCATATTGGTACGGACCTTGCCGCGTTGAACGCGACCGGTGCCGATGATGCCGACATAGTTGCTGTAGCTCAACGACGTGACGCGCATCTGGAACGGACCTTCCATGTCCACCGGTGGTGGCGACACGTGGTCGACGATGGCCTGGAACAGCGGAGTCATGTCGCCGGAGCGGACGTCCGGGCTCAAGCCGGCATAACCGTGCAAGGCTGAGGCGTATACGGTATGAAAATCGAGTTGGTCGTCGGTGGCGCCGAGGCGGTCGAACAGATCGAAGGTTTGGTCCAGAACCCAGTCAGGACGCGCGCCAGGACGGTCGACCTTGTTCACCACGACGATTGGCTTGAAGCCCATCGCAAAAGCTTTCTGGGTGACGAAACGGGTTTGCGGCATCGGGCCGTCCATCGCATCCACGAGAATCAGGACCGAATCGACCATCGACAATACGCGTTCCACTTCGCCGCCGAAGTCGGCATGGCCTGGGGTGTCGACGATATTGATGCGGTATTCCTCGCCTTCCGGCGATTTCCAGCGGATGGCGGTGTTTTTCGAGAGAATGGTAATGCCGCGCTCTTTTTCGAGATCGTTGCTGTCCATGACGCGTTCGGTGACAACCGTGCGTTCGCTGAAAGTGCCTGATTGCTGCAGCAGCTTGTCAACGAGGGTAGTTTTGCCATGGTCAACGTGGGCGACGATGGCGACATTGCGGATTTTTTCAATAGACATAACGAAGGGCGCCGAGACCAGCGCTTCACGGTTGGGAAGTTAGCCCAATATTATAGCGGGAAACCGGACCGATGAGCTGAGTAATTGCTCCTTGTGGCAGAATAGAGGGCCAGAATTTACTGCCATGACACCCAAGGACTTCCCATGAGCGACTTAATTGCGACCTTCACCACAGCACGCGGCCCGATTCGCGTCCGTCTATTTGCCGACAAAGCCCCGGTCACCGTGGCCAATTTCGTGAATCTGGCCCAGCGCGGTTACTACAACGGCCTGAATTTCCATCGCGTGATTCCGGATTTCATGATTCAGGGCGGTTGCCCGCGCGGCACCGGCACCGGTGGCCCGGGCTACAAGTTTGAAGACGAATGCCGTCCCGATGCGCGCCACGATAAACCCGGCGTGTTGTCGATGGCCAATGCCGGCCCGAAAACCAATGGCAGCCAGTTTTTCATCACCCATACCGCAACCCCGTGGCTTGACGGCAAGCACACCGTGTTCGGTGAAGTGATCGACAGCAGCGACCAGAAAGTGGTCGATGCGATCAAGGGCAGCGATGCGCTTGAAAGCATTACGATCGAAGGCGATGCCTCTGCGTTGCTGGCCTCGCAAGCCGCCCGCATTGCCGAATGGAATGCCGTGCTTGATGCTGCGTGAGTATCCGGATTCAAAAATAAAAAAACGGGAGCCTTGGCTCCCGTTTTTTTTTGAACCTTTACATCACGACAGCATATTCGGAATTTCCGCAACAAACCTGATCGTGTGTTTCAGCTGTTTATTTTACGAATTTTACCGAGTCCAGAAGTTTGTTGACTGAAGCAACGTCGCGGCCATGATAGTACTCAAGCGGCGCGTCCCACATAAAGATGGTAAGTCTTTCATTACGTTCAAGCGCCATTATTGTGCCTCCGTAATTTAGTCCTTGTGCCGTCGTGAATTTAGTGTCGAAACGTATCCCGGTCGCACCCGAAACCGATGCTGGGCGCAGATTGCTTGATTCCACATTCGCCAGGCCCTGTCTGCGAAGTCCATCGAGAATCAAATCACGCAACTCATCCTGGCGCAGACCTGGTTTGTACCAGACACCATCTGGACGGCTTTTTGTTTCGCGTCGGCCCAGAAATACATTTTCATTCGGTTTGACTTTGGAAAAAATGGCCAACTCGTTGAGCAGTCCCCCGTCAATGGTCCAGATTTCGAAACGGCCCCAGCGCTGCTTCGCCCAATCAAGCGATGTCGTGACCTGCATATCGAATACAGGGATGCTGCTGCCCGCCTTGACCAGTGTACCGCCCGCACTGACGCAGCCAAGCAATGACAGTAAGGATGCCGCGAGCATTAGTTTTAGAAAGTTCTTCATGGCGTTGTCCTTAACTCTTTCAGATTCTGGTCAATAAAAGTCATGTCGTCGGCGTGCGGCGCAAGGCTGAGGTATTTTTCCAGGGCATCGATTGCTTCGGCCCTGGAGTTGGCAGATTTGAGAGCCAATCCATGTTCGCGCCATGCACTTGCCGGCGCACCTTCTTCACCGATGGCTTCCCGGTAAAGTTTTGCCGACATCGCCCTGTCGCCATCGTGGTTGCGACGGCGATAAACCTCGGCACGATAGAAGGTAAATAGTCCTTTCTTGCTGGAGGGGTAACCCGGTTCCATATCCGCCAGAGCCTGCAACGAGGTCGAAAACAGGCGGCGTGAAATTTCATCGTCTAGCCATTTCTCGAGGAACGTTTCGGTGATGCTGCGATAATGTTCCGCATCGAGTTTCTTTCCCGGGTTCGGAAGGGCTTGGGCTGCCGCCATCAAATCGTCCCGGCGCTCCTGGGCTTTGGGGTGGCTTGCAAAAACAGGAAGTGGTTTGCCGTATGTGATTACTTTTTCTTCGCGCAACATGCGGTCCCAAAGCTGCGCACCGACAAAAGGGTCATAGCCGTTCCTGCTGAGCATCTCGAAGCCGACCTTGTCTGCTTCACGTTCCTTGTCCCGGCTAAACTTTGCCATATTGGCGAAACCAATCAGGCTGGCTGCCATGTCAATGCCGGTACCGGCCGTTATCATTCCGAATGTCGCGAGGAATGCAGAGTCTTTTTTGGCTTTGCGCCATTGCGACAACTGATGCCTGTTCTTGTAGTGCCCGAATTCATGGCCGAGAACCAGGGCAAGCTCGGCTTCGTTTTGCATGCGCAGAAGTGCGCCGCTCCAAACTACCATCATTCCATTCGGTGCCATCATCGCATTGAAGTAGGGAACGTCGAGAATATAGATCCGCAAGTCCTTGCAATAATCGCCGGTTATTTTGCAAGTTACATCGCGTACGTAGGCGTTCAATGCAGGATCGCGGATTAGCCGGGGCGATTCCTTTACATTGATTTCGATCTTGTCGTAGATGTACCAGAGCTCGGATTCATCCGTTTTCAAGGTCGGTCGATAACCGGCGGCAATGGGCGTCACATCGCCTGGTTTTGCATTCTCGGCCTGAACGCAGCAGGTCACGAAAGAAAGGAGGGTCAGTGCGGTCGCATTGAAGAATGGACTCTTCACAGCGGGAAGCCTTTGAGCATCACGGCAGCAGTGGCATTCGCGCCTTTTTCGTCCCGCAAGTCGCCGCTTTGCTTGGCGAGGAAGTTGAACCAAACCACTTGCCCGGTCCGGAGATCCACCAGTGTTGTTACACCCACTTGGGCACCACCGCCACCGAGCAAGAGGAAGCCGACTACGCGAAGTGCTGCCCGTCCGGCGCTGGTATAGCTATCTTCGATGTAGGTAAACAGTGCGTAATCGGCACCGGTTTTTTCGCGAAGTTCCTGCACGCCCGTACCAAGCGACCAATCGAGCTGCTTGTCCTTTTTGGTCGCCAGCCGGTTGCCGCTGGCGGTATAAAACAGAATACTTCTTGAGACGGCCACATTCAGGCGTACGAGCTGGCCAATTCGCGAGTTTGGTTCAATGCTGCCAATAACCTTCAAGTTCGGTTTGCGTTCGATTTTTCCGGTGCCGAGTATTCGGTCGACCGCCTGCGGATAGAGCTCGCGTGCCTTGTCGCTCCATTCCTGGCGCGGCTCCCGGATGCCACCCACCAGTACCTCCGAGAGTTCGATATCAGGCTCTATCATGACTAGGCTGCCCTCGATTTTTACCGGCTTGCCGTCAGGGCCTTTTAGCACGCGGTTTTGTGTGTAGGCGAAACTGTCAAAGCTTGTTATCAGAAGCAGGCCGACAATGGCAAAATAATGGAATTTCCCGCGAATCAGCGACTTCAGCATGCTCATCTCCCCCGATGGTGTGCCCAGAATTTAGCATCTCGGCTTGGTTTCGGCGATGGGGAGCTGTGATAAAATTCGGCGCGGCAAATCTTTCGTTTCAACCTCATTAAGGAATCGCAATGCTCCAACTCGCCAAACGCATGGGTCGCGCCAAGCCCAGCGCCATTATGGCCGTGGCTGAAAAAGCCAAAGCGCTGAAAGCCGCAGGTCGCGACATTATTTCGTTCTCGATCGGCGTGCCGAATTTTCTTCCGGGCGAGCATGTGTATGCCGCGGCTAGAGAGGCGTTGAGCAAAGATTCCGGACAGTATGGTTCCAATCGCGGAAGCGATGCCTTGCTGGATGCATTCATCGCGCATATCGCCGAAATCGGTTTGACCGGATACGAACGCAAGCATTGCAGCACCGGCATCGGCGCCAAGCATGTGTTGTATTCGCTGGCCGAAGCGCTGCTGGAAGAGGGCGATACCATCGTGTATCCATCGCCTTACTGGACCACGTACCAGGACATCGCCGATATCGTGAATGCCAAGGCTGTGACCTTGCCATGCCCGGCCTCGCAAAATTACAAGCTGACGCCGCAGCAACTCGATGCCGCGATGGCGGAACACAAACCGAAAGTTTTCCTGTTCAACAATCCGTCGAATCCGACCGGCATGGTTTACACGAAGGACGAAATCGAAGCTCTCGCGGAAGTATTGGTGAAATATCCGGACACCTGGATTATCACCGACGATATTTACAATCGCATGGTGTTCGATGGGTTGGGTTACCACAACTTCGTGCACTCGAAACCCGAATTGCGCAATCGCGTGATTTTTGTCGATTCACTTTCCAAGACCTACGGCATGCCGGGTTGGCGCGTCGGCTTCATGGCGGGTCCGGAGTCGGTGGCCAAAGCATTAACCACCTTGAATTCGAATCACATCACGAACATACCCGAAATCGTTACCGCCGCCGCGGTCGCTGCATTGACGGGCCCACAAACCGTGCCGACGGAAAAAAATATCGAATTCCAGAACAAGCGTGATCTGGTCATCGCCGCGATGAATGCGATTCCCGGCGTTGTCTGTCCGAAACCGCAGGGCGCGTTTTACGTGTTCCCGGATATTTCCTGCGCGTTTGGCAAAGCCCATGGCGTGAAAGACATCCACAACGATATCGATTTCTGCAATGTATTGCTGGAAGCGAAAGGCGTTGCATGCGTACCGGGTTCCGCTTTCGGCGAACCGAAAGCCTTGCGTATTTCCTACACTTGCCCGACTGCACAACTCGAGCCGGGTTTGAAACGCATCCAGGAATTTTTTGCCGAGCTGAGTTGATTGAATTTACGGCGGTGCATTTCGATGCGCCGCCTTCTTTTTTTGTTTTGCCTATTTGTTGAAATTAATCGGTGCGCGAAGGCGCACATCGTATTTAAATAATGGAGAGCCTCATGAAATCCCCGATTCGCGTTGCCGTTACCGGTGCTGCCGGTCAAATTGGTTATTCACTTGTTTTCCGTATCGCTTCCGGCGAAATGCTGGGTAAAGACCAGCCGGTCATCCTGCAAATGCTGGAACTGCCGATGGAAAAAGCCCAGGCTGCACTGCAAGGCGTGATGATGGAACTCGACGACTGCGCATTCCCGCTGCTCGCCGGAATGGTCGGCACCGATGATCCGATGGTCGCATTCAAGGATGCCGACATCGCATTGTTGGTTGGAGCACGTCCACGCGGCCCGGGTATGGAACGTAAAGACCTGCTGCTCGAAAACGCGAAAATCTTCACCGTACAAGGCAAGGCATTGAATGCCGTCGCATCGCGCAATGTAAAAGTCCTCGTCGTCGGCAACCCCGCGAATACCAATGCTTACATTGCCATGAAATCGGCACCGGATCTGAATCCGAAGAACTTCACCGCGATGTTGCGTCTCGACCACAATCGCGCGCTCTCGCAATTGGCGGCGAAAACCGGCAAGCCGGTCGGCGACATCCAGAAGTTGGTCGTCTGGGGCAACCATAGCCCGACCATGTATCCCGATTACCGCTTTGCTACCATCGGCGGCGCTTCGGTAAAAGATTCGATCAACGACGAGAGCTGGAACAAGGAAACCTTCATTCCGAAAGTCGGCAAACGCGGCGCGGCGATTATCGAAGCACGTGGTTTGTCATCGGCCGCTTCGGCCGCCAACGCTGCGATCGATCATATCCACGACTGGGTACTCGGCACCGACGGTCATTGGGTAACGATGGGTATTCCATCCGATGGCTCCTATGGCATTCCGAAAGACGTGATGTACGGCTTTCCGGTCACCTGCAAGAACGGCGAATACGAAATCGTGCAAGGTCTCGACATCGACGACTTCAGCCGCGACCGCATGAACTTCACGCTCAACGAGCTTGAAGAAGAACGCGCCGGTGTAGCAGATTTGCTGTAATCGGAAATAATTCGAGGCGACCATTGGGTCGCCTCGTTGTATAGAGGAAATGATATGACGCATACGGCAGGCGCGAAATTTCGCGCCGCATTAAAAGAAGAATCTCCACTGCAGGTGATTGGCGCGATCAATGCCAATCACGCGCTCTTGGCAAAACGTGCTGGTTACAAGGCGATTTATTTGTCCGGCGGCGGCGTTGCTGCCGGTTCACTGGGTCTTCCGGATCTCGGCATCAACACGCTGGAAGATGTATTGATTGACGTACGCCGGATTACCGATATCTGCGATTTACCACTGATGGTGGATATCGATACCGGCTTTGGCCCGAGTGCATTCAACATCGAGCGCACCGTGAAAAGCCTGATCAAGGCCGGCGCTGCCGCCTGCCATATCGAAGACCAAGTCGGTGCAAAACGCTGCGGTCATCGCCCCGGCAAGGAAATCGTTTCGCTGCAGGAAATGGCGGATCGCGTCAAAGCGGCCGCCGATGCAAAAACCGATGCAAATTTCTTTTTGATTGCGCGCACCGATGCGATTGCCGTTGACGGCGTGGATGCTGCCATCGAACGCGCCATCGCCTGCGTCGAAGCAGGAGCCGACGGTATTTTTGCCGAAGCCGCTTACGATCTACCTACCTACAAGCGTTTCGTCGATGTTGTTAAGGTGCCGGTACTCGCGAATATCACCGAGTTCGGGAAAACGCCACTGTTTACCCGTGAAGAATTGGCATCGGTCGGCGTTGCGATACAGCTGTATCCGCTGTCGGCATTCCGCGCGATGAACAAGGCGGCCGAAAACGTTTATCAGGCAATACGCCGTGATGGTCATCAGCAAAGCGTATTGGATACCATGCAAACCCGTGAAGAGCTCTATGATCGCATCGGCTATCACGCATTCGAAGAAAGACTGGACCAGTTGTTCACGCAGAAAAAATAATGATATCGAGGTTTTATGAGCACTCCATCAGAACAAGTACTTCCGAAGGCAAAAAAATCCGTTGCACTGAGCGGCACTGCAGCCGGTAACACCGCGCTTTGCACCGTGGGACGCAGTGGTAACGATCTGCACTATCGCGGTTACGATATTCATGACTTAGCGACAAAATCGAGTTTTGAAGAAGTCGCGCACTTGTTGGTGCATGGCGCGTTGCCGACGGCATCGCAACTTGCTGCCTACAAAACCAAATTGAAACGCTTGCGCGGCTTGCCGGTACTGGTTGCCGAAGCACTGGAATTGATTCCCGCCAACGCGCATCCGATGGACGTGTTGCGTACCGGTTGTTCCGTGCTGGGTACGGTTTTGCCAGAGCGCGATACGCATCCTGACAATGAAGCACGTGATATCGCTGATCGCCTGATGGCGAGCTTTGGCTCGATGCTGTTGTACTGGTGGCATTTCACCCGCAACGGCCGTCGCATTGATTGCGAAACCGACGACGATTCCATCGCCGCCCATTTTCTGCACCTGCTGCACGGAGAACCCGCCAGTGAATTGCATGCGCGTTCGCTGGATCGCTCTCTGGTCTTGTACGCCGAGCATGAATTCAACGCCAGCACTTTTGCCTGTCGCGTGATTGCCGGTACCGGTTCCGATATTTTTTCCTGCATCACCGGCGGCATCGGTGCGTTGCGCGGTCCGAAACACGGCGGCGCGAATGAAGTCGCGATGGAAATCATCGCCCGTTACGGTACGGCGGATGAAGCCGAGGCCGATATCCGTGCGCGCGTCGAACGCAAGGAAATCGTGATCGGTTTCGGCCATCCGGTTTACACGATTGGCGATCCACGCAATCCGATCATCAAGGAAATCTCGCGTGAGCTGTGCAAGCAGGGCGGCAATCAAACCCTGTTCGATGTCAGCGAACGCATCGAAAACCTGATGATGGATCTGAAGAAGATGTTCCCGAATCTCGATTGGTACAGCGCCTCGGCTTATCACATGATGGGAATCCCGACCGCGATGTTCACGCCGCTGTTCGTCATCGCACGCACCTCGGGTTGGAGTGCGCACGTGATCGAACAACGCCAGGACGGCAAGATCATTCGCCCGAGTGCAAATTACACCGGGCCTGAAGATCGCGAATACGTCAGTATCGATAAACGCTGATGTACGATAACTGGTATGCCAACGGACTCGTGGTGTTGGCTACCGGCATCGTCGTATGCCTTTGCGTGATGGTGCATTACGAGGGCCTGAGCCTGCTGGTCAAGGGGCTTGGAAAACGGCACGATCATCAGCCGCGACGCAAAGTGCTGTACGGCATTTTTGCGGTGCTGTTTTTGCACGTGATCGAAATATGGTTGTTTGGATTGGGTTACTGGGCATTGCTGCTATGGCCTGAAACCGGGCATGTGGTATCGAGCGCCTCGACCAGTTTTCTAGACTCTATTTACCTGTCGGCGATGACCTATACCACGGTCGGTTTCGGTGATCTTGCGCCGGTCGGGCCCATCCGGTTTCTGGCAGGCACGGAGGCGTTGACCGGCTTCGTGATGATTACGTGGTCTGCCTCGTTCACGTTTTTGGAAATGGAAAGGTTCTGGCGCCGCTAGATTTCCGGCTCAAATAAAAAAACCCGCCCAGTTGCCTGAGCGGGTTCTCGTATCGCTGATGCATACCGACGAGGACGGCATACAGCGCTACAACCGAAGGTTCATCGTTTCAGCCGATCAACCTTGTAAAACGTGTGATCTCCGATCTTGGCCACTTCCGGATAGCTGCTCCAGGTCGGGTTCACCAAATTACGTGCCGCAAAATGACTTGCACCGGGAACGACTTCATTACGCTTGCCAGCAGGCTGTTTCCAGTCTTTTTGCGAAGCAAAGGCAACGTTCACGGCTTTTTGCCAGGCATCCAGTGACTTGATTCGCACACCGGGTCCCACGATTGTCGGGGCGAACTGTTTCGGTGCGGTGACAACCTCGCAAACCGAATCACCCCACCGACCATCCTGTCGACGACGCAATGCCACTTCAGCTACCGCGCGTTGTCCCAGTTCGGACTGGTCGCGCGATTCCAGATATACCGTCGTTGCCAAGCACAAGGGGTCTGCCACGGGTTGGGGCAGCAGGCTGGACAACCACATCAAAAAAGATAACTTCATACTCGTGCCTCAAATCGGCGCGCCGCAATTCACCAAACCGCTTTCGCAGTAGCACCGATTCTTTTAGTGAATCGGTGTCGGTGGCTTGAGCCTCGCATTCAGGGTGGACGAACTTGAATTGTTGAAGCGTTCGTTTCGCGCCACCCTCGTTTCGAGTTTGGAGCAAACCCGACAACTATGGATGTCTGCCGGGCCGGTTCGAGGCGAATCATACGGAAATAAGCCCCAAGTTTTGTGAATAAAACGTTCAAGTGCTTGATTTTGCTGGAGTGAATACTCCAAAGCTCGGCTAAGCGACCGGTTTCACAGGCTTTTTTTCCATCAAGCCTGTGGATAGTTTTGTCGTTAATTTTTGTGAAATCAGGCCGATCACACGGCGGATTTGGCCTTATGCGCGATTCTGAGCCAGCCCACTGGCTGGAGGCGGTCCTTACTTTCTCGCTTCCAGCTGGCGGATATATTCCAGTTCGTTTTCGGCCAGCTCGTTGCCGGGGTCCAAAACCAGGGAATCCAGATAGGCTTGCTTCGCGCGCTGCAGTTCGCCCATTTCGGTCAGGATAAAGCCGAGGCCCCGCAAGGAAAGTGGCTTGATGCTGGCCGAGTTTTCGTGGGCGTCCGCCAGCTCGATGGCTTTTTCGTAGGCCGCAATGGCGGATTTATAGTCTTTCAGCTTGCCGAGAAAATAGCCGCGTTCATTGTGCGGCTCTGCCCAGTAAGGTGCCGAAGCTATCGCAAGATCCAGGTACTTGAAGGCATTGTCTTTGTCGGCGGCCGCCACGTACAGAAAAGCAGCATGGTTATAGGCACGCGGGCAGGAATCGGCAACCCATTGGATGCCCGTGGATTTGTTCTCGGCACTCAAGGAGTATTCGAGGAATTCCTCCATCGTGTCGAAGTAAAGACTTTTTTTGCCCGAGCCCTCGTCACGTTTCTCGCATCGGCTCAAAGCCGGTTTCAGCTTTGCCAGGGCGCCGGCATGATCATTGTTTCGAATCAGGTTGGCGACCTCGTTCATCTCTTTGACTTCGGCTTCGCTCAGGCTGTGCTTTCTTTGTTCGAGCGGCGTTTCAATTTCCAGGATATTTGACGGTTCTTTGGCAAAGGCCATCTGCGAGCCGAGGACGAGCAGTGCGGTCATCAAGCGTTTCATTGGTCGTCCTTCGATGATTGGAGTTTCAGAAGCCGGCAGCCAGGCGACTGCCCTGATTAATCGCGCGCTTCGCATCCAGTTCGGCTGCCACGTCGGCACCACCGATCAGATGCGGTGATTTGCCGATCGCCTGCAAGGGTTCAACCAGCGCGCGCAGCGGTTCCTGGCCTGCGCAAATTACGATGGTATCGACTGGCAAAACCTGTTCGGCACCATTGATTTGAATTCTGAAGCCAGCATCGTCGACACCAAGATAGGTTACGCCGCCCCACATTTTCACACCCTTGGCGTTCAAGGTACTGCGATGTATCCAGCCGGTGGTCTTGCCGAGTTTGGCACCGATTTTTCCTTCGGTTCTTTGCAGCAACCAGACTTCGCGAGCGGGTGCTTCAGGTTTTGGTCGTGCAAGCCCGCCACGACCACTGAAATCCGCGTTCACTCCCCATTCCTGCATCCAGCGATCCTTGTGCAGGGTGGAGGACTCACCGTCGTGGATCAGGTATTCGCTGATATCGAAACCAATGCCGCCGGCGCCGATGACAGCGACTTTTTTGCCGGGAATGACTTTGCCCGTAAGCACGTCGATATAGCTGCAGACTTTGGCGTGATCGATGCCGGGGAAACTGATCTTGCGTGGGGTAATACCCGTCGCGAGTACTACCTCATCGAAATCCTTCAGCGCTTCCGCTTCAACGCGGATACCGAGCCGTTGTTCGACTTTATGCAACTCGAGTTGCCGCCCAAAATAACGAAGCGTTTCGTAAAATTCTTCCTTGCCCGGAATTTTCTTCGCCAGATTGAATTGACCGCCGATTTTCGGGCTGGCATCGAACAAGGTGACCTGATGTCCGCGTTGTGCGGCGACCGTTGCGCAGGCCAGACCGGCAGGGCCTGCGCCGACAACGGCAATGCGTTTTGGCGAATCGGTTTTGGTGTAGTTCAATTCGGTTTCGGCACAGGCGCGCGGATTGACCAGACAACTGGCGGTCTTGTTTTCGAACGCGTGATCAAGACAGGCCTGATTGCAGGCGATGCAGGTGTTGATTTCGTCGCTGCGGCCTTCGCGGGCTTTCACTGCCCATTGCGAATCCGCCAATAAAGGCCGCGCCATCGACACCATGTCAGCTTGCCCGGTGGCGAGAATATTTTCGGCGACGTCCGGCATATTGATCCGGTTGGTGGCAATCAGGGGCAGGCCGATATGCGGTTTCAATTTTGCGGTGACGCCACTAAATGCTGCGCGTGGTACTGAGGTTGCGATGGTGGGAACGCGCGACTCATGCCAGCCGATGCCGGTATTGATAATCGTGGCGCCGGCCTTTTCAATGGCTTTTGCCTGGGCGAGGATTTCATCCCAGGCCGAGCCTTCATCGACCAATTCGAGCATCGACAGACGATAGATGATGATGAAGTCCTTTCCGACGGCTTCGCGCGTACGCCTGACGATTTCAACTGCAAAGCGCATGCGGTTTTCCGCACTGCCGCCCCACTGGTCTTCGCGTTTATTGGTACGCGGGCTCAAGAATTGATTGATCAGGTAACCTTCGGAACCCATGATCTCGACGCCGTCATAACCGGCTTCACGTGCCAATCTTGCACAGTTTACGAAAGCGTTGATTTGGCGCTCGACCCCCCAGTTGCCGAGGCTACGTGGCTTGAAAGGATTAATCGGTGCTTGAATGCCGGAAGCGGAAACAGAAAAGGGATGGTAGCCGTAGCGACCGGCATGCAAAATCTGCATGCAGATTTTGCCCTTCGCCTCATGCACGGCCTTGGTGACGATGCGATGTTTGTGAATTTCCCAGGACCAGCTCAGCTTTCCGCCGAAAGGTTTCAGCCAGCCGACAATATTGGGCGAAATTCCGCCGGTGACCATCAAGCCAACGCCGCCTTCTGCGCGTTCCCGGAAGTAGGTCGCCAATTTCGGAAAATCGCGGCTTTTATCCTCAAGCCCCGTATGCATGGATCCCATCAGGATTCGGTTGGGCAGAGTGCAATGGCCAAGGTCGAGCGGTGCAAACAAATGCGGGTATTTGTCGTTCATCGGGATTACGCAGAATTAAAGTCGCCACGATGCCTTGAAAGTCACATTAGCTCAAGTACAGATTCATGAAATCTGGCAAAATACGCTCCTTTGACCCAGCGCCGGAACCCAACCCATGAGCCATCACGATATTCGCTCCGCCAAACGCCCCGATCCCGATCAAAGCATGGTGGACATCGCCAATTACGTTACCGATTACCGCATCGATTCGCCTGAAGCCTTTACCACCGCGCGTTATATGTTGCTGGATTCCCTCGGTTGTTCGATGCTGGCGATGAAGCACCCAGAATGCACCAAGCATCTCGGCCCACTTGTGCCGGGCGCCACGCTGGCAGGTGGTGCACGCGTTCCCGGGACCTCGTTCGAGCTGGACCCCGTGCAGGCTGCTTACAATATCGGCGTACAAGTACGCTGGCTGGATTTCAACGACACCTGGCTGGCGGCCGAATGGGGTCACCCTTCGGACAACCTCGGCGCCATCCTTGCTGTTGCCGATTATCAAAGCCGCAAGGCCGAGCGCGAAGGCGGCAAACCGGTCCTGATTCGCGATGTGCTTTCAGCCGCGATCAAGGCGCATGAAATCCAGGGCGGTTATGCCCTGAAAAACAGCTTCAACCGCGTTGGCCTGGATCACGTGATCCTGGTGCGACTCGCCTCGACTGCCGTGACGACCCATATGCTGGGCGGCGGCAAGGAAGAAATCATCAACGCCGTCAGCCATAGCTGGATTGATGGTGGTGCGCTGCGGACCTATCGCCATGCACCTAACGCGGGCCCTCGCAAAAGCTGGGCTGCCGGTGATGCCTGCCGTCGTGCGGTTACGCACGCATTGAATGCAGTCAAAGGATGCGTGGGCTATCCGAGTGCAGTAACTGCCAAGACCTGGGGTTTTGCCGATGTCATGTTCAAAGGCAACCAGTTCCAGTTCGAACGCCCATTTGGCGCCTACGTGATGGAAAACGTCTTGTTCAAGATCAGTTTCCCGGCCGAATTCCATGCGCAAACCGCGGTGGAGTGTGCCATGCAGCTCCATTCGCAGGTGGCTGGTAAGCTGGACCAGATTGAACGCATCGAGATGGAGACTCAGGAAGCGGGCGTCAGGATCATCGACAAAACCGGCCCTTTGGCAAATTATGCCGATCGTGACCATTGCCTGCAGTACATGGTTGCCGTGCCTTTGATCTTTGGCCGACTGACTGCGGACGACTATACCGATGCCGTCGCTGCCGATCCGCGCATTGATGCGCTTCGCGAGAAAATGGTGGTCAAGGAAAACAAGCAGTTCACCGAAGATTACTTCGATATCGAAAAGCGCTATATCGGCAATTCGGTGCAGGTTTTCTTCAAGGACGGTACCAGCACCGAAAAGGTCTCGATCGACTACCCGATCGGGCATCGGGAACGCCGTGGAGAGGGCATCCCCGTGTTGCTGAAAAAGTTCGAAGACGCAATCGGCGGGCACCTTTCGGCACATCAGGTAAAACAGATTCTGGCCTTGACCCAGGACACTTCGAAGTTCGAAAGTACCCCGGTTCACCGCTTCCTCGATTTATTTGTGGTTTAAGTGTTAATGCTTGGCTTTTGTTGTTAAATTTGTTATGTTCACGTTAACGTGCCGGATACAGGAACGTTGATTTCCTATTTGTTAGCGGGCTCTGAACTGTTCTGCAAGCAAACTTAATTTTTGTCTTAACTAGTGAATTTGGAGCATTTTATGAAGAAGAAAATCCTGTTTTGCGCCATGCTTGGTGCCATGTCAATGGCTCATTCGGCAATGGCTCAAGACTTTGATGACCGTTGGTACATTTCGGCTACTGCTGGCGTAGTGAACACGGACGACACCCGTAACACCAGCAATGGCGGCATTTACGGCATTGGCGTCGGCAAAATGGTTTCCCCTAACGTTTCGGTCGACGTTGATCTTGATCGCACCAACACCGATATCGATCCGCTGCCAAACGCAAGCTGGGATCTCACCGGTTTGTCGGTTACCGGTCGTTACCACTTCATCAAGGAAGGCCGTAACTGGTGGCCCTACCTCGCTGGCGGTATCGGCGCACAAAAGAGCACCTACAACGGTTTTGACGGCGGTTCCAACTTGCTGGTCAAGCTGGGCGCAGGTCTGCAAGCAGACGTGAATGAGCGCGTAGACGTTCGCATCGAAGCCGGTATGCGTTTTGACTTCAATGACGACTTCAACGACGGCCATTACAACGACCTGTACGCAAGTGCTTCCTTGTTGTTCGCTCTCGGCAACCTGCCAGCTCCAGTGGTCGACACACCAGTCGCTCCGCCAGCTGAAGATTGCTCCACGAAAGACGACGACGGCGACGGCGTGAACAACTGCAACGATCGTTGCCCTAATTCACAAGCTGGCCAAGCCATCGGTCCTGACGGCTGCCCAGTGCCTTTGACGATTGATCTGAAAGGCGTGAACTTCGATTTCGACAAAGACACCCTGCGTCCTGACGCTGTCGTGATCCTCGACGAAGCTGCCGACATCCTGAACAAGTACCCACAACTGAAAGTTGAAGTTGCTGGTCATACTGACTCGGTCGGTACCGAAGAGTACAACCAAGGTCTGTCACAACGTCGTGCACAAGTCGTGTACAACTACCTGACCGGCAAAGGCGTTGACGCTGCTCGCTTAGTGGGTCCGAATGGTTTCGGCGAAGCCAAGCCAATCGACGTCAACACCACGAAAGAAGGTCGCGCACGTAACCGTCGCACCGAGCTGAACGTTCAAAACTAATCTGAACTGTTCTTAAGCTGAACGAAGCCCGGCCTTGGCCGGGCTTCTTTTTTCTTGCGAATTAATTCCTGGCCGCCTATGCTCGCGGGAATGAATATTTAGGGTGTGCAAGATGCTCTCGAAACATAAACTTCTGCTGCTGTCCGTTTCGCTTTCGGTTCTTGGCGTCTCCAACAATGTCATGGCGGCAGGTAAATGCGCCGTTGTTCGAACTGAATCGACTTTTGAATTAACCAATGCACCCGCTGAAGAAATGTTGAATTCGAGAAACAGTACTGCCATCAATTGCGTCATCATCAGCGATTTCATCGCCCGTTCAAAGGCAAAGGCTGGTTCGTCGAGCGGCGTTTTTACGTCGATGCCGGCGCCGTCGACCACATCGAGTGGTGCCTATGTACCGAAAACAAAAGACGACAACACTCCGTGGCGCTTCGACATGAATCAGAATGGCAAGCGTATGACGTCGGTGGAGTTCGATGCATGGATGAAAGCGAAAGGCATCCGTGTTGCGACCGGCAAGCCGGGGGCAGATGCAGCAGCTACACCGGTCGACTGCACGCCGACAAAAGACAAAGCCTGTTAATTGTAAAAAAAGCCTGCAATGCAGGCTTTTTTAATATCAATCCGCTATTTGCTGGCAGTAAACGCAATATCGACTTCCGGCTAGCGTTTGCAAAATAAATAGTGTGCTACCAGCCACTCGTTGCCATCTTCCAGGCCGAACAGTTCGGCACATGATAGCCAGAACATCCGCCAACGATTGAACCAGCGCTTGGCGTCTTTCTCGCCGTAGGTGCTTTTCATGATCTGCATGATCTCCTCGCGATTGGCATCCTGGTTTGCGAGCCAATGGTTCGATGTCTTTTCATAATGCTCGCCGGAAACCAGCCAGCGTTGTTGAATAGACATGTCCTGCTGGAAATGCAGCAGTGTATCGGCCGAGGGCATGATGCCACCGGTAAAGAAATACTTGCCCATCCAGTTGTCATCGCCGTCGGTTTCGAAGGGATACATGACATAGCGATGGCAGAAGATGTGCACGAACAATTTTGCTTCGGGCTTCATCCAATTCGATATGCGGTTCAGCAAGGTCTGATAGTTGCGCATATGCTCGAACATTTCGACCGACACCACGCGATCGAACTGGTTGGCATCCAGTTCCAGCGTATTCACATCGCAGGTGATCACCTTGACGTGTTGCCATCCACGCTCGCGACAGACCGCTTCGATATGCAGCCTTTGCGTGGCTGAATTCGATACGGCGGTGATGTTTGCGTTCGGGTATTTCTCGGCCATCCAGAGGGTGAGCGAACCCCAGCCACAACCCAGCTCCAGAATATGCTGGCCATCCTTCAATTCAGCGCGTTCGGAATAAATACCGAGCAT
>JAKQKT010000303.1 GCA_029560515.1 Pseudomonadota bacterium | reverse complement strand
TTCCAGCGTAATTTCATTGGTCAGATTCAATTCGAACCAGAAAACACTACCTTGTCCAACCGTGCTTTCTACTCCGATCGTGCCGCCCATCAGTTCGATCAGACGCTTGCAAACCACCAATCCGATACCGGTCCCCTCTTCGTCGTTCGATTCCTGCCCGAGCCGGTTGAATGGTTGGAACAACTGCGCCAGCTTTTCAGCGGACAATCCTTCACCAACATCCTTTACACAAACGCGAATACGGCCTTCATCGGCAGCGATGCAGTCAACAACAACGGTTCCGCCTTCGCGATTGTATTTGATCGCATTCGAAAGCAGATTGATCAGCACCTGTTTCACGCGGGTACGATCGGCCTTGACGATATACGGAAACTCCAGCAGCGGAAAACTGACACCAATGCCGCGCTTTTGTGCCTGCGGCAGGATCATCGCCTTGCATTCGCGCACGACTTCAGTCAGTGAAATCGGTTCAAGCGAGAGAATCAGCTTGCCCGATTCGATCAATGCCAGATCGAGAATCTCGTTGATCAGGTCGAGCAGGTACCAGCCCGCTTTCAGAATCTGATCAACGCTGCGTTTCTGTGTCGGCGTCGGTTGCGGCGAGCCCGACTCGATCAATTGGGCAAAGCCGAGAATCGCGCTCAGTGGCGTGCGCAATTCATGGCTCATGCTGGAAAGAAAATCGGATTTCGCCAGATTCGCCTTTTTCGCATCGGCCATGGCCGCCTGCAAATCCAGTTCGATTTTATGGCGGACGGAATTATCGGTACCGATCAGCAAATAGCCGATGATCGTTCCGTAATCGTCACGCAAGGCGGTAATCGAAACAATCGCCGGAAAGCGGCTTCCGTCTTTGCAAATATAGGTGAGTTCGTAAATGTCTTCGATGCCGCGCGAGGCCTTGAAAGCGAGCGCCTCGAAACCAGGTGAAATCGACGTTGCCAGTTCAAGACTGAGCGCCTGCGCACGCGCTTTCACTTCCTGCGGATCGTGGATGTCGCTCGGATTGATCCTGTTGACGACTTCACTTGCTTCGTAACCCAGCATGCGTTCGGCACCGACATTGAAAAGCTGGATGATGCCTTTCTCGTCGGTCGCGATAATCGAAAAATTTTCGCTGGTCAGAATGGCATTCTGCAATGCACCGGTTTTCAGCAGGACGGCCTGACGCCGCTCCTCACTGATGCCGTCCGTGAACGTGAAGCCAGTTTCCAGTGTTTGCATGTTGTTTCCGTGAAAAGTACATCAGGTTCAAAACATGAACCGCGTGTGCTTGGCCGGAAACAATCGAGTTTGCCTGAATGGCGACTCTTTGAAGGGGACTTTAGCTAGACGCTGGCGCTACCTCGCATAGTGGGCGACAGGCGAGCTCAGGTCTGTGCGATACCACACATACAGGCATATACGCCTGGAAGTATGGCGACTACCCTGTCTTAAGGGCAGCCGCCAATACCGCCTATCGAATGGCAGTGCTACAGACGATTAACCTGACCATTCACGACCTTTACACGGTCGCCAACTTGCAGGTCCTCAATATCGTTGTAATCGTATTGCGCGGTACTGCCGTTGTCGAAGCGCACGCTGACACGGAAGAATTCGCCATCGCGCTTGTTATGTCTTTCGATGGCATTTCCCGCAACGGCACCGCCGACCACACCGGCTACCGTTGCCGCCTTGCGACCATCACCCTTGCCGACTTGATTGCCCAAGGCGCCCCCTACGATGGCGCCCAGAATGGCGCCGCCGCCGAAAGTGCGTTTCGAGGTTTCAATCACTTCAATATTGCTGACATTGCCGATGCGGCTTTCGCTGCGCATATCGCCGGGGGCCGAACGAACAACATGATTGCGCGGCTGGCTGGTGGTACAGGCAGTCATCAGCATCAAGCTGGTGACCGAACAAAAAATGGCGGACTTGATAAATTTCATGGCTTGCATTCCTGATCTTGTTGCGGAGCATCAGGGTGCATCCCGCCGTATATATCTTCTGTACGTTAGCAAACGCAAGGAATCAGGATTTCAGGAATTATTCAAGATTGTCACGCGAATCACGCTGGTGTCGAAACTTCGAGAGCGCCTTGTAAATGGCGATTCGGGCGCGATTCAGGCCACCAAGCGGAGCATGCTCGGGCAACGCATTGCCCGGGGAAAACGACAGTGCTTCCGCGAGTTCGAAGCGTTCCTTGTTGCGAAATTTTTGTGCCGGAATATGCAGGGTGGCAAGCTTGATGAACGGCGATTCCTGCTCATCCCACAGCACGCCGGCATCTTCTATCGGCATGCCGTCTTTCTGCATTTGCATGCAAAAATCAAAACTCGCCGCATGGCGATTCAAATGCGCCTGCATGTTTTCTGCCAGATAGTCTTCGCCATTCGAGTCTGTTTTTTTGCCCGCAGATTTAGATGTCGGCAACAGCGAATACTTCACGGCCCGCTGTTTTCCGAACAGATAGGGTGTGGTACTCCAATAGCGAATATCCAGCAATGAATCCGGACTGATGCGAAGACCGAGTAGTGCAAGCAGAGCGCCTGCCTTGCCCATCATGAAAAATTTTGCCGCCATCAAGACCGGTGTGCTTTCTATCGTGTAATACACGGCATCGCGAAACATCGCGACCGTACCCAGCGGCATCACCGGCGAGCTCAACAAGACAAAATCCTGCCCAAGCGGAACATCGCCGTTTTTAGCTTTTGTTTTCGGCGCCATCAATTTGATCGCAATGCCGCGTGCGTCCTTGACGGCATCGGATTGGATCTTTCCGCTCGAATTGGAAAAGCGTACCCAGCAGTCATGGCTGACAGGCTTGGCGAAAACGCCGACTTTGAGTTCCCTCGGCAAGTCGGGTTCGATCCGGAAACTGCCTTTCAGCAAGGCGACTGTTTTCGGATGGGCATCACGCCGGGTATCGCCTTTCTCGTAATCCCGTTCCATTTTACGGCGCAGGATATCGGTCATTTCGGCAATGTTGGCCGCTTCGGCCGGTTCGCGTTTTTCGAGGGAGTTCAATTTTGTCATGTCAGTTTTTTCAGCAAGGCCTCGGCTGCAGGTTCGGAAGAGGCGGGATTCTGCCCGGTAATCAATAAACCATCGACCACGACATAGGGCTTCCAATCTTCCGCTTTCGAGTAGTGTCCGCCATTTTCCACCAGCATGTCTTCCACCAGGAAGGGAACCACCTTGCTCAGGCCTGCTGCCGCTTCTTCGGTATTGGTAAACCCGGTAACTTTTTTGCCTTTCACGACTGGACTACCGTTGGTTGTTTTGACATGGCGCAGCACGCCGGGCGCATGGCATACCGCCGCCACATATTTGTCGGCGGCCAATGTTTTTTCGATCAGAGCGATGGAATCCGGATCTTCCGCAAGATCCCACAGCGGACCGTGACCGCCGGGATAAAACACGGCATCGAAATCTTCGGCAGAAACGGAAGACAACTTTACCGTATGGGCCAGAACGGCCTGTGCGAGCGGATCGGCCTTGAAGCGTTTGGTTGCCTCGGTCTGCGCATCAGGCTCATCGCTTTTGGGATCAAGCGGCGGCTGTCCGCCAAGTGGCGAAGCAACGACGATGACTGCCCCGGCATTCTTGAAAACGTAATAAGGCGCTGCGAATTCCTCCAGCCAGAACCCGGTTTTTTTGCCGGTGTCGCCCAGTTTGTCATGCGAAGTTAGCACCATAAGTATTTTCAATGTGATTCCTTGTTTTAACGGACTTTATCGGCATCCATGATTGGACTGCGGGATAGTACAAGTCTGTGCGAAAGCGCACCGACTTTGCATGCTGCCGGCATCAGGATCAAGTTACCCAACAAGGAAAAAATCATGGACACCAAAACAACATTGACCGATGTAAAAAAGTTGCGCGAACAGGCGCGTATCCATATTGAACAGGGCGCCGTGACTGCCGGTTATTCGGCCGATCGTGGCGAAGTGGTAAAACTGCTGAATGACGCATTGGCGACCGAAATAGTGTGCGTACTTCGCTACCGTCGCCATCACTTCATGGCACGCGGCATCGTGGCCAAAAGCATTGCCGACGAATTTCTTGCCCATTCCAATGAAGAACAGGGGCATGCCGATCTTATTGCGGCACGCATCGTGCAATTGGGCGGTGAACCGGATTTTGCTCCGGATAGCCTGAGCGGCAGAAGCCATGCCGAATATGTTGCCGGTAAAACCCTGGTCGAAATGATCAAGGAAGATCTGGTCGCCGAACGCGTCGCCATCGACAGCTATCGCGAACTGATTCAGTACCTCGGCCATCAGGATCCGACCACCAGCAAGATGCTGAAAGACATCCTGGCGGTGGAAGAAGAGCATGCCGATGAACTGGCGGATTTGCTCGAAGGCCTGCCATCAAAAGTATGAAGCCGGATGGCTACGGGCGATTTACAAATCGCCCTATTCCCCCAGATACTCGCCCACGACATTGAGCGAATCGACGCGATCGCAAACCGTTTTCATGGCGACCAGAATCGGCACTGCGAGCAGTGCACCCGCAACGCCCCACATCCAGCCCCAGAACAATACCGACAGAATAATCACGACCGGATTCAGGCTGAGACGGCGGCTCACGATGATCGGCGTTATCAGATAACCTTCAATCGCGGTCAATAAATAAAATATTCCGGGCACCATCAATGATTGCCATAGCTGATCGAAGGTCAACAGACCGACGACCGTCAACACGCTGAAACTGATGATGTCGCCGATATACGGAATGAAGTTCAGCGCACAGACCATCACGCCCCAAAGCACCGGATTCGGTACGCCGAGCAGATACATGGCCAGCGTAACGGCGCCACCGAGGCAGACATTGATGAAAGCAACGGTGAACAGATAACGGGAAACCGCGACTTCGACCTGTTGTGCAATATCCACCGCACGTTTCTTGTCGGAAAATCTCGGTGTTACCGCAATCGTTTTCCGCAGGAACAAATCACCCGAGGCAAGCAGGAAATAGAGCAGCACCAGTGTGCTGATAATCGATACGGTAAAGTCTTTTGCGCTGTAGAAAAAGGCACCCGCTATCGTGGGTTCCTTCACGATGACTTCGCGCGGTTTCTTTTTTGTTTCGCCGCCATTGGTCAGCTTTTCGGTAATGTCCTGCACCTGGGCCGTCGCGGTGGCAACGTTGTGAACCGAGCCGGTCACCGTGCGAAGCTTGCTGTCAATTTCCCGCAAACTTTGCGGTGCCTTGTCGAGCCATTCGCTGGCAGGATCGGCCAGGTTGTAGATTCCGCCCACCAATCCGGCCAACAGGCCCAGCACCACGAGACCAGCACCGAGCGGCGCCGGAATGAGGATTTTTTTCATGCCGCGAACAAGCGGCAGAAAAACCAGACTCAGGATCAATGCCGCCACAACCGGCAATACCATTTCACGCGCAAGATAAAGCAGGGTTAGCACGGCCAGCAACAACAGACCCGGCAAGGCCCAGGTTCCGGACGATGCGTTTTTTTCGCCAGTCTGGATTAGCTCCCGATTCGGTGTGATGCCAGGCTCGTCCGTGGAATGCTCGGGAACATCGGGTTTATCGTTCATCTGCATACACCATGCCTTAAGTGGTTTTTATTTTTCTGCATATCCGGCAAGTTTAGCCTAGGGTGCGACCACTTTTATTATTTATTCAACATCGACTGCAGCATCTTCGCGAATCCGAGTGTTTTTCCCATCGACTTGATAAGACGCGCACCGACAAGCACGCTTGCCAATTCGATCGCCAACTTGCTCGCAAGCCCCGGTCTTTCGTAGAAAAAGCGCATCGTGTTGCTACGTGGAAATACCGGGCCATCATCACTATCGGGCCCCATCTGGGCATCGATAAGCTGACGTTGCGCCTGCATTTTCCGGCGCAGGATATCCCGTTGTGCGTCAATCGAAGCAAGTGCTTCCGCGTTTTCGATATCGCTCATAGCTTGCTCTTGATCAAGGCGATATCCGCGGCGAATTCTTCGCGCGTCGCGGCGAACGCCTGGTCACCCAGTGCTGCCTGCGATTGCAAGACATAAAAGGCAATGCCCAATCCTGCGATATAAATCGCGATCATCAGCACAATGGCCGCGATGAAATAAGGCGTGTTCCAACTCAAGGCCAGCACCAACAGACCGACAAACAACATGGCACAAAGCAGGCAGGCAAATACAGCGGCACCTGAAGCAAGCATTTTTGCGAGGCGATTTTTTTCTTCGGCCCACTCCAATCTTGCCAATTGTCCGTATAAACCGGCTTGACCCAGTATGGCCCGGCCCGCTGAACGCATCAGTCTCAATGCGCCCAGCGGATTGAAGGATGCCGATGCATTTTTCAATGGCGGCTCAGGAAATTCCTGATTCATTTCAGTCGGGCTTCCGTTATCAACGACGGGCAAGCGCAAACCCGACAAGCAAACCGATCGCCGCACCGGCACCAATCGCTTTCCACGGTTGTTCATGTACGTAGTCATCGGCCGCCTTGGCACCCTTGCGGGCACGCTGTGCGATTTCGCCGCTCATTTCAACGACCGAATCCTTGGCGTCGGCAATGCGACTGCTCAATTTTGCCTTGGCGCGAGCCAGATCTTCGCCAGTCAAGGTCGTGGTTTCCTTGACCAGGTCTTCAACGTCGGCAATGAAATTCTGGAACTCCGAAGAGGCATTCGTCGCAACCTGGTTTGCTTTCTTTGCAACGGTTTCGGCAGTGTTTGAATGGGTAGACATATGTGGTTTCCTTTCTATGTTGGATATGAACAGCTAGCAGCCTGAGTAGGGGGAGCTATCTCGTGTGAAAGCGCGGCATGCGTAGCTGAGAAATGACAATAGGCGCCGTGGGAAATTACTTCTGTGCGACACCGCACTGATACGGCACTCATGGAACTCCCCGTTCATGATTGCGATTTCGTAATCGAAATGATGTTACTTGCGGAGAAAGTCGATCAAATCCCTGCTTAGCCTTTCCTTTTCGGTGGCAAACAATCCATGTGCCGCACCCTCGTATTCGATCAATAACGATTGTGCAATGCCTTGCGCGGCAAGACGTGCCGAAGCTTCAATCGGCACGGTCTTGTCTTCGGTACCGTGGATAATCAATGTCGGCACCTTGAAGCTGGCGAGATCCCCGCGAAAATCCGTCGTCGAAAATGACTTCAGACATTCCAGCGTCGCTTTCAGGCTGCCCTGCATGGAAACACTTCGTGCCCATTCCAGCAACTCGCTGCTGACCGGACGTGCAAGCGAACCGACACCGAAGAATTTATGGAAAAATTCGGTGAAAAATTTTGCCCGGTCTTCGTTGATGGCGTGCGCAGTCTTGTCGAAGGCTTCCTGCTCGGTACCGAGCGGATTGTCATCGGTCTTCAGACGGAAAGGG
>JAKQKT010000156.1 GCA_029560515.1 Pseudomonadota bacterium | reverse complement strand
AGTCCGCAGCGGCTGGAGCGGCGTGGTGGAGCTTGAGCATACTTCGCATTTGTTCAACGAAGACTTCAACAGCACGGCCAATAATCAAACCGCGTATCCGGTCGTCGTGGATCCGGACAATACCGAACTCAACCAGGCTTACCTGCAATACGCACCGACCGATGCGACCAAATTCATGCTCGGTCGTCAGCGTGTCGTTTACGATAACCAGCGCTTTTTCGGCAATGTTGGTTGGCGCCAGAACGAACAGACTTTCGATGCGCTCAATATCGAACATCGTTTCGGCAATGGCTTGAATTTTCGCTACACCTATCTTGATCGTGCATTGCGCATTTACGGCGATGATCATCCCAACGAAGATTTCGCACGCTGGCAACTCGATGCGCACCTGTTGAGCCTGAGCCATAAACTCGGGCCTGGCTCGTTGACCGCTTACGCACATTTCATCGAAAACCAGACCTTGCCGCTGAGCTCGCATCAAAATATCGGCCTGCGCTATGTCGCCAAACACGATAACAAGGATGGTATCGGCTGGCTGGCAAGCGCCGAATATGCGAAACAGAATGATTACGCCAACGGCAGTAATATGATCGATGCCGATTATGTTTTGCTGGAAGGCGGTCTGGTGTGGAAAGCCAATTCCTTCAAGGCTGGCTGGGAAAAATTGAGTGGGAATGGCAGCTATGGTTTCGCCACTCCGTTTGCGACCTTGCATGCTTTCAACGGCTGGGCCGATCGCTTTCTGACCACGCCGGTGAATGGCCTGGAAGATTCCTACCTGGGCTGCAACAGAAAATGGGGCGAGGTTACTGCCAATGTCGCCTGGCATGATTTTCATTCCGACCGCATGAATATCCATTACGGCAGTGAGTGGGACGCCTCTCTAGCCTGGGCCTTCGCACCGAAATGGAATGCCTTGCTGAAGCATGCCAACTACCAGGCCGATGATGTCGGTTTTGATGTCGCCAAAACCTGGCTTAGCGTGGAGTACATTTATTGAAAGATTTCCATTGACGAATACATGAATGGTTTGGCACTGAGCAATGGATTGGCGGTATGATTAACTGAAGCCATTTCACGGGGAAAAGAATCATCATGAACAGATACAGCACCGCACAACGCAACCTCCATTGGCTAATGTTTGTGATGCTG
This sequence comes from Pseudomonadota bacterium, assembly GCA_029560515.1. GTDB lineage: Bacteria > Pseudomonadota > Gammaproteobacteria > Xanthomonadales > Xanthomonadaceae > Arenimonas. The sequence goes on along the minus strand of JAKQKT010000156.1, from coordinate 2,155 downwards.
GTACTGGCCTACATCACGATCGAATTCCGTAGTGAATTCCCGCGTGGCAGCAGCGGCCGCGTGTTCATGGTGCAATCGCATTTCTGGCTCGGCATCTCGATTTTCGCGCTGTTCATTCCACGTCTTCTGCTGCGCTTCAAACGTGGCGTGCCACCAATCGAACCGGCGCTGCCATCCTGGCAAAACAACCTCGGCAAACTGGTACATGTCGCCATCTATGTATTCCTGTTTGCCCAGCCCCTGCTGGGCCTCGCCACCGTATGGACCGACGGCAAAGTCATCATGATCCCCTTCACCGGCATCGAATTACCGGCCTTGCTGGCTGAAAACGAAGGGCTTGCACATCAACTCGAAGACCTGCACAAATTGTTTGCGAACATCTTTTATTTTCTGGTCGGCTTCCATGTATTGGCTGCGCTTTTCCATCATTTCATCCGCAAGGACGACACACTCAAGCGCATGACCTGATCGTTTCAACCCGACATGCGGCTTGATTGAGATCAAGCTGCCAAGTTAGGCACGCTGTAAGGTGTCGTTATGACGGCGCTTACGCTTCTAGGCTACATTTCTGCGGCACTGCTGTTTCAGCTTGGCGTGGCGATTACCTTGGCGGTTCGCCGATACCGTCTCAATCCCGATCATGCCGCCTCTAGCGCAAACGATCAGCGACCCGCCGCGCTTGCGGCTGCTTGGCAGGGGCTGCGCGAGTTCAAGATTGCCCGTCGTCAATACGAGGACAGCGCGCATACCGTGTGCTCGTTTTATCTGGAGCCGCTGGACGCGTTGCCACTACACGATTTCCTGGCAGGGCAATTTCTGACGGTTTCCCTGCAAATTCAGGATTTGAAAAAGCAGACAAAAATAATCACCCGCTGCTATTCGCTGTCCGACGCGCCCGGCACAAAAAACTATCGCATCAGCATCAAGCGCGTGTTGCCGCCCGCGAATTTGCCAGATTGCTTACCAGGCATAGTGTCCAACTACTTTCACGACCACATTCAGGAAGGCGATGTCATTGGCCTACGGACACCCTCCGGCCAATTTCATATCGATTCCGGATCGAATGCACCAGCGGTATTAATTGCCGGCGGCATCGGCATCACGCCTTTGCTGAGTATGGTGTTGTGGTGTGTCGAGCATCAACCGACACGGGTGATTCATTTCTATTACGGCGTCAGAAATAGCGGCGAACAGGTATTCAAGGCCTTGCTGGAGAATCTGGCCAGGCAACACGCAAATCTGCATTTGAATGTCGTCTATAGCTGTCCTGTTCCGGGCGACGAAATGGGCACCGACCATCAACACATTGGCTATGTCGACACGGACCTGTTGCGTCGTACATTGCCTTACGGCGAGCAGCAGTTTTATATCTGCGGTCCTGCGCCAATGATGGAATCGCTGGTTCCAGGGCTGATTGAATGGGGCGTGAGCCGACACAACATTCATTACGAAGCCTTCGGACCTGCTTCGATTCATGCTACGCCAATCACGGTGGAAGCGGCTGAAAATATATCCGTTGAAGTGAAATTCCAGAAATCGGAACGCACGCTGGTCTGGGATGGGCGCGATCAAAACCTGCTCGATTTTGCCGAACGCAACAATATTGCGGTAGAAGCTGGCTGCCGCGCCGGTAGCTGCGGCAGTTGTGAAACGAAAGTGGTTTCGGGATCGGTTAACTATCGCGATAAACCCGAGTACGACATAGCCCCGGACACTGTCTACTGTGCGTTGGCCGTCCCGAATCGGCATTGGTGATACAGGCATGAACAATATCAAGGCCACATTGCTGAGCCGCGAAGTGCTGCCGTTTTATGTTTCTCTGACGGCGCTCGCCTTGGTCTCGCTGTCCTTGGATGCACTGCTGCACGTGTTTGATCTTGTCTGGATCGGCCGCTATCTCGGCATCCCGGGCACCTTGCTGATTATCTTCTCGTTTGCTTATTCGCTACGCAAACGGCAACTCATCAAATCCGGCACCACGCTTCGTTGGCTTCGCCTGCATGAGCGGATGGCCTGGACAGGTTCCTTGCTGATACTGGTGCATGCCGGCATTCACTTCAATGCCATTCTGGGATGGCTGGCCGTCTGGGCAATGCTGATCAATGTCGGCAGCGGGTTGACCGGAAAATATTTACTCGAGCGTTCCAGAAAAAGA
>JAKQKT010000269.1 GCA_029560515.1 Pseudomonadota bacterium | reverse complement strand
AAACCGCATAGTGGCTACAAGGTGATTTTTGTTGCATTCAAGAATGGCAAACCGACAGGGAAACCCATCGATGTGTTGACGGGTTTCCTAAGCACGGAAGGCGAAGCATATGGTCGTCCTGTCGGCGTGGCACTCGATAAGAAAGGCGCACTACTGGTTGCCGATGATGTGGGAAATACGGTGTGGCGCGTGAGTACTGCAACGACACAGGAAGTCAGCAGGGATGGCAGTCGCCAACACCCCTTCCGGGTTTCTTCGATTGCCTCGCAATGAACCGCGACAGCGAACCGCTCATCCGGATTGAAAAGCGCGATACCGAGATTCGCATCGTGAACAAGCTTTATCACAAGCCACACCATGTGCCGAAAACATTTTCCGACCGGTTTGCGCTTGGCTTTACGAAATTTCTCCGTTTCTGCGCCGACACCTTTTTTGCCAAACGCTATGGTCATCGCGCCATCGTGCTGGAAACCGTGGCGGCGGTGCCCGGCATGGTCGGCGGCATGATCATCCATTTGAGGTGCCTACGTCGCATGGTCGATGATGAAGGCTGGATTCGCACACTGATGGAAGAAGCCGAAAACGAGCGCATGCATCTGATGACATTCGTCGAAATTGCAAAGCCGTCGTTTTTCGAACGCGCGGTCATCCTGTTCGTGCAATGGATTTTCTTCAGCGGATTTTTTCTGCTGTACCTGGTTTCTGCCAAAACCGCGCATCGCGTCGTCGGCTATTTCGAGGAAGAAGCCGTCATCAGCTATATCCAATACCTGCGGGAACTCGACGAAGGTCGTTCACCGGACATGCCCGCCCCCGCCATTGCAAAGCATTACTGGAAACTGCCGGATTCGGCGACCTTGCGCGATGTCATTGTGCTGGTACGCGCCGATGAAGCCCATCGCCGCGATATCAATCATGGTTTTTCCAGCAAGCTGGCCGGTGAACCGGTTGGCCACGTTCGCGCTGCACCTTACCCGCCGCATGCAGATGATCTTCGAATGGATGCGTGAGTTTTCAGGGTGAACCACATCCAATGGAGAGAGGTTTCAAGTATTCTCTGCTGCCGAAACCAGTCTTTGCGACGACGCGCATAAACACCCCGCAGGAGGGCCTTTGAGCCCGACCGAATTATTCGATTGGAACGGTCGGGCCCAAGGGCCCTCCTGCGGGTTAATGCACATCCGACAGCAGGCGGTTCAATTCGGTCTTGACCACGGCATAGCATTCACAGGCTCGCGTTGCCAATCCGGCCGGATCGAGCACGGAAATATGCCCGCGGCGGTAGCGGATGAAACCGGCGCTCTGCAATTTGCCCGCCGCTTCGGTAATGCCTTCACGACGCACGCCTAACATGCTCGCCACCAGCTCCTGCGTCATGATCAATTCGCGGGTCGGAACCCGGTCGAGCGTCAGCAATAGCCAGCGGCTTAACTGTTGTTCGACCGAATGATGCCGGTTGCAGACGGCGGTTTGCATCATCTGCGTCATCAATGCCTGGCTATAACGCAACAACAGACGTTGCATTACACCCGCATGATTGAACTCATCCTTCAATACGCTGCGTTCCATCCGGAAGGCATGGCCTGCGGTCTGCACCACTGCCGAACTTGGCGTGGTATTGCCGCCCATGAACAAGGAAACGCCGAGCATGCCTTCATTGCCGACACCAGCCGCTTCGGCCGAAGCACCGGATGCCATCACATAATGCAGCGATACGATCGATGTCGTCGGAAAGTAGGCATGTTGCAATTGAATACCGGGCTCGTACAGCATTTCACCGAGCCTCAAAGGTACGAGTTCCAGCCGTGCCGCCAACAATTCACGATCGGCGTCGGGCAAGGCGGCGAGCAGATGATTCTGATTCGGACTATGCAGGGCCATCATGCTTATGTCCCCTGTAAGCCCGGACTTTTGATTGGCGTGCATTCCACACCGATGCCTCGGTAACCGGTGAAACGACATGCCGAGTCAAACATGGGTTCGCCGCTGACACGAAATTGCTGTTGCGATCCATCGGCATTGATGCGACTGAAGATGAAATCTATGAAGGGCTGGCGAGCCGCGATATTGGCCTGAAGCAGGGCGCGCTCCGCCTCATTCCAGGTGGCCAGTGGATAGCCCGAGACATTCATCGCCGCCTCGCCCTGCAGACCGAGCATTTCCATTACCGGGCCGGAAACCCGGGTAAAGCCGCCATTCTCATCCTGTTCCCAATACCAATCAGATGCCAGCTCGGTCAGGCTGCGGAAGCGCGCTTCGCTTTCGCGCAACTCGGCGGTGCGCTCTTCCACGGTGTGTTCGAGAAGACGATTGTAACTCTCGAGTTTTTTATACAGCAGACGCACTTCGAGCATATTGTTGATACGGGTTTTTACTTCCAGCAAATCGAACGGCTTGCTGATGAAATCCTTGGCGCCGGCTTGCAAGGCTTGCAGCTTGTGATTCGGCTGTGCCGTCAGCACGATCACCGGAAGATAGCTGTCGGTGTCATTGCACTTGAGTTCGTTCATGACCTGGAAGCCATCCATGTCCGGCATTTGCAGATCCAGCAGAATCAAGTCGAAATTATTCTTTCGATGCAGAACGCAGACTTCTTCCGGTCTCATCGTCGAACGAACGTTGGTATAGCCTGCCTGGCTCAGGAATTGCTCGAGCAGCTGCACATTGGTTTCCTGATCATCCACGATCAGGATGGCGGCATTCAGTATTTCCTGCGTGCTAATCATGTTCTGGATCCCTGTTTTCGCAAACCGTATCGGCTTTGGCGAATTTCAGTGCGACATCGAGCGTATTCATGAATTCATTTACCTTGATCGGCTTCGTGAGGTAGCGGAAAAAGCCTGCTTCCAGGCCCTTTTCAATATCGCGCGGAATGGCATTCGCACTCAGCGCAATCACCGGAATACTGGCAGTCGAGGAATCTTCCAGCAGGATTTTAAGTGCCTTGATTCCACTGATGCCCGGCAGATTGATATCCATCAGGATCACGTCCGGCAATTCGGCACGCGCGATTTCAATCCCGCGTGTAGCATCCCTTGCCGTCAGCAAACGGATATCGGGGCGTCGCGCGATCAAATCTTCCACCAGCATCAGATTGGCCGGATTGTCTTCGACATAAAGCAAGGTATGACTGTGGGCTTCGGCATTGATATGGATATTGCTGAGCTCGACAAGCTCCGCGGCATGCGGTTCCAGCGTAATTTCATTGGTCAGATTCAATTCGAACCAGAAAACACTACCTTGTCCAACCGTGCTTTCTACTCCGATCGTGCCGCCCATCAGTTCGATCAGACGCTTGCAAACCACCAATCCGATACCGGT
>JAKQKT010000259.1 GCA_029560515.1 Pseudomonadota bacterium | reverse complement strand
TATGAGTTATGAGTTATGAGTTATGAGTTATGAGTTTTTGGTGGCAACCCTTTGCCTTTTCAATACGTAAGCCAAGGATTACCACCAAAAACTCATAACTCATAACTCATAACTCATAACTCTGAGGAATTCAATCGTTTGCTGAATATCATCACTCAGCACCCGGTCTTCAGCAAGGCGTGGCACGACGGAACGGTAAGCCGAAGCAGCCTTTTCAATCGTTTCGGAAGAGCGCAGCGGGCGCCGGAAATCCAGGGCCTGCATGGCTACCATCCATTCGATGGCGAGCAGCCGTTCGAGGTTGAGCACTACCCGGCGGGCTTTGGTAGCGGCGTTCGCGGCCATACTCACATGATCTTCCTGACCATTGCAACTCACAATACTGTCAACGGAGGCTGGTGTGCACAACGTTTTATTCTGACTGACAATGGCCGCAGCGGTGTACTGCGCGATCATCATACCCGAATGCAGACCCGGGTTGTCGGTGAGAAAAGGCGGCAGATCTCGCTGGCCGCCAATGAGTTGATACACCCGACGTTCGGAAATACTGCCCAGTTCGGCGAGGGCAATAGCCAGATAATCGAGCGGCAGAGCAAGCGGTTGCGCATGGAAGTTGCCACCGGAAACGATCAGGTCATCTTCCGGGAAGATATTCGGGTTATCGGTCACGGAATTGATTTCCGTCGTCAGCATCGCTTCGACGTGTGCGATGGCGTCGCGGCTGGCGCCGTGAACCTGCGGCACGCACCGAAAAGCGTAGGGATCCTGCACACTTGTTTTTTCGGCGGCGGCAATCTGGCTGCCTTCGAGCAGTTCACGGAGTGTTCGGGCCGTGCCGATTTGTCCGGCATGGGGGCGCACCTGGTGAATATGCGCATCCAGCGGCGACAAACGGCAATTAAAAGCATCGTAGCCCGTGGCGGCATTGAGGTCGGCGATACGTGCCAGTCGGCGACTTTCCAGCAGGCACCAGACGGCATAGGAAGCCGAAAATTGCGTGCCGTTCAACAGCGCCAGCGCTTCTTTTGCTTGAAAACGCAGCGGTTCCCAGCCTTTCAATTTCAGGACTACATCAGCGCGTTGCCGGCGGCCTTCGTACCATACTTCGCCCAATCCGATGAGCGGCAGACTCAGGTGTGCCAGCGGGGCCAGGTCGCCGGAAGCGCCCAGCGAGCCCAGTTCGAAAATGACCGGAAAAACGCCTTCGTTGTAAAAATCGATCAGCCGTTGTACCAGTTCCACCCGCACGGCGCTGTGACCGTAAGAAAGGCTCTGGATTTTCAGCAGCAGCATGATACGCACCACTTCAGGCGGTACCAGGTCGCCGGTACCGCAGGCATGGCTCACGACGAGGTTGTGTTGCAATTGTTCGATGTCGTCGTCGGAAATACGTATGTTGCACAACGAACCGAAACCGGTATTGATACCGTAAAAGAGGTCGTCGGAATCCGTGATTTTGCGGTCGAGATATTCGCGGCAGGTCCGGATCCTTTGAGTGGATTCTTCCGAAAGTTGCAGCGGGACATGATGGGACAGGATTTCGCCGATTTTTTCAAGGGAAAGACGGGCAGGGCTGATCAGGTGCACGGTCAGATAAATTTGGTTAGGCTTCAATTAAGGGCTGCGAAGGTACAGTTTTCACCTTTATAATAGCCGCCCTTTGCCTCGTTACGGCGAACAAAGCGATTTTTCAAGCCGTTAAAATTGATTAAAAGCAGGTTAAACAGCGGTTAATGTCTTGTTGATATCCGAGCGGAATACGAGTACAACCATTTGAATATCAATTATTTAATAATTTTCCATTGAAATACTTTGCATCAAGCATGCAACTTCCTGCCCTGAACTTACGTCAGAAGGCGGCGTTGAACATCCGAAAATCCTACTTTTGGCCCACAAAGCATGTAGGCGGAGTTTTCGGCTTCGACGCACTAAACCATTACACAAATCAATTTACAAAGCCATGATTAAAAAAATCGTTTCAACCACCTTGTTCGCTTTCGTTCTGACGGCCTTCGCTTTCGCACAACGTATTGCTTTTGTGGATGTTACGGCCATTCTGGAAAGC
>JAKQKT010000239.1 GCA_029560515.1 Pseudomonadota bacterium | reverse complement strand
GGTATAGCCAACGAAACCCAGTGCGTAGTTAGCCACGAATAATTCATTCGGGCGATAGCCCGGCAATCGTGTTACGCCGCCGAGACGATAATAGTTCTGCAGCAATGGCGTACCCGAAGTCGTATCGTGATAACGCAGCCCTGCATAACCCGAATGCACGCCGATTGCATGTGCATAGATGAGGTCAAGATTGAACTGACTGAAATCATTATCCGAACCCAGGGCTTCGCGACCATAGGTTTGCCCAAAGGACAGGAAGGTGCCGCTTCTAGGTACCTGAAAACTGTCGAGACGATCAAAGGTGATATTCCAGTAGGCTTCGCCGATATCAAAGTCATTGTCGGGAATAGTGGTCGTGCCGATCAGCAAATTGGCTTCGCCACTGCGACGACGGACACCAAGTGTTGCCGCGCCGTAATTGCCGAACTCACGGCCGGCATAGATATCCAGCCCCCAGCTTGGCAACTCGAACTGTGCAATGCGATTGCCATTGGCTCCGAAATAATTTAGTTGCGGGTTTTCAAAGCCACCCTTGATACCGGCGAAATAACGGCCTTTCGGATCCAGCGGCTGGAAATATTCACCGAAAATGGAGGGCTCGCTGCCTATCTGAGCCAATAATCTCAGCTCGCCGCCGAGTGGATTGATCGGATTTCGGATCACGCCGGCACGCACATTGAAAACGAAATCGCCACGGAAATCCGAATAGGTATTCACACCGGTTTCCAGATAATCGGGGCCATAGCTTTGTGGTTTGATATCCACGACCAGGCCGCTCTTGCCATTCTCCTCGACCATATCGTAGGTCACGCTGTCGAGCGTTCCCAATCCGTAAACACGACGAATCGCGGCTTCGACCTTGTCGACATCGAAGCGCTGGTTATTGCGGATATCCAGTCGCGCCAGCAAAACTTCATCCGAATAAAGGGTCTTGTTGTTCAAACGGACAAATTCGATCATCGGTTTTTCGCGTTCGTATTTGTCCGTAATCGCGATCCGTTTTTCATCAGTCTTGTCCGCGCCCGGCCTTGCCAAGGCAGCCAGTTGTGTGTCCAAAGCCTTGACTGACTGATCACCAATCTCGAGCGCCAGTGCCGCCTTGTCGAAATCGCCGGTACGCACACGGTCGGAAAGCGCCGGCTGAATCAGGATGTCGCCGGGCCGCAAACTGTCGAGTGATTTTTTGGTATTGCCGACCGTCATCAGGCTACCGAGTTGATCGGCGAAACTGAGCACCGAGGCATTTTCATCCAGCGCCGCCAGCGGCGTACCGACATCCACCACGATCAGGATATCGGCACCCATCGCACGAGCCACATCGACCGG
>JAKQKT010000215.1 GCA_029560515.1 Pseudomonadota bacterium | reverse complement strand
CCTGCAAATCGGCAACGTGTTTGACCTGAAATCGACCCGTACCCGCGAAGATTTCAAGATTGACCGGGATGGCCGCACCATGACCGAACGCGTCAGCATCAAGCTGATCAATTCAAAAGCCCAGGCCGCGACCATACGCGTCGGCGAACGCTTGCCTCGCTGGAGCGACTGGGAGATGGTCTCGAGTTCGGTACCGTTTGAAAAGCGCAATGCGCAAACGGTCAGTTTCGATGTGCCGGTAGCTGCCGACAGCGAAACCACTTTGACTTACACTGTGCGCTACCGTTGGGCAGCCGACGTCAAAATCCCAAATTGAGAACGAACAATGATCGAGATAATCCAGCATGGACAAGTCCATGAAATAAGACTGGCACGCCCGCCGGTAAACGCCCTGAATTTCGATTTGCTGGATGCGCTGGTTGCTGCGATTGAGTCCGCGCCCGCCAATGGTGCGCGCGGTCTGATTTTATCGGGCGGCGAAAAAGTTTTTTCCGGCGGGCTGGATGTTCCGTATCTGATGACACTCGATAAAGCCGGCCTGATGAAATGCTGGTCCCGCTTCTTCGACGCCGCCCGAGCATTGGCAAACTCGCCAGTGCCGGTCGCTGCTGCCATATCGGGCCACAACCCCGCTGGTGGCTGCGTACTGGCGCTGTGCTGCGATTACCGTGTGATGGCACACGGCCCTTTCCGCATTGGCCTGAATGAAACACAAGTCGGCTTGGCAGTGCCGGAAGCAATTCAATATTTGATGCGTCGTGTCGTTGGCGCACAGCGTGCGGAACGCTTGATCGTGGCTGGTGCGATGATTGAATCGGAGCACGCACACCAGATCGGACTAGTAGACGTTTTGTGCGATCAGGCCAAGGTTGTCGAAACCGCGAAAGTCTGGCTCGACGCCACCCTCGCGCTGCCTTCCACACCGATGCTGGCAACGCGAAAAATTGCACGTGCCGATGTCGTCAATGCTCTGGGATCTTTTCGGGATGCCGATTTGGAAATGTTTGTTGCGGGCTGGTATTCGGCAGACACGCAGGCGGCGCTAAAAGCCATGATGATGAAGTTAGGTAAATAGATATGCGCCGGAACAATGGCGCAATGGTCAAACCCCTATTATTGGCAATGCTATTCTGTTCGCCTGACTGGTCGGTTAATGCTCAAGAAAACGTGCAGTCGTCAAATAAACTGGCATCGATTGACACTGCTGAAAACATGAGGATTGTTTACGAACAGAACACCTCGGAAACCGAACCGGACAACGGAACGCTGATACTGTATCGACCCTTCAGATTTGCCAATTTGGCCGGCTCACCAAACGTCAAGGTGAATGAAACAATCATTGGCGAGCTCAGGAACAATAGATACATAGAACTAAGCATGCGGCCTGGTGAGTATGTTATTACACCCATCCGCGATGTCTGGTGGAATATCGAGTGCGGCAGCATCAAGGTCATCGTTGCAGCAAAATCCAGAACCTATTTGCGAATGGACTCTTCATCCGCCATTTCAGATGTGGTGATTGTCAATGGAGCAGCTGTATCCGCCAGCAGCAATGACAAATGCTGGATCGACCCTATTGAAAAAACAGAGGCCGAGCTCCAGCTAAAAAAAATAAAACGAGCAACGGAAAAGCAGCGCAGGCCTCACGGAAAGGACTGAACGATTACCGTAACCAGACATCCACTCGTCGGTTTCGATAAACCGCATTATTCGTGAAAGTCAAAGGCAAACTGTAACCCACTCCTCGCACGCGCATCGGACTGATGCCGATCTCCATCAGCGATGTCGCGACCAGATCGGCATATTCATTGCTCACCGAATTGGCCATATAGATCGAAGACTGCTTGTCTGCATGACCGATCAGGATTACCTTGCGATTCCTGTTTTCCGGACGCTGCATAAAATCCTTAAGGCGCGCCAAGTCCTGGGCGCCGCGACTGTCGAAAATCGAGAAGGCATTGCCGAAACGAAAAGACAGGGACATTCTTGAAGCTCCATCGACCCATTGTTTGTACTCCGCCGGCAGATTCTTTTCCTGAGTTACCGGAGTCAGCATTGGCGCAAGACTCAAGTATCCATGCGACGCAAGCAAGCGCTGCGCTTCCTCGGATTCCGCATACGTAACGAATCCTCGTCCGAGCGCCGTTACAATCTGGCCGGTATAGAAATATAGCCGTCGTGTTAAGGGGTATTCCTCTGTCTTGATGTGCAGTTGATCTGCTGGAACAAGGCGGTTTGCAACGCGAATCGGCAGCGCCTTGAAAGCACCGGCACTCGTCGAAAATTCGGCAATTCCGATGGCGTTGGGATCTGCCGCTATCGCCATCCGGATTTCATTCGAATCCCTATGGCGCTGTGAATTAGGTGCAGCGGCCGATGAATTCAGGATTGTCGCCTGCATTTCTGCCAGGCCAGTTCCCTGACGTGCCATATGCAAGCGAATCTTTCCCGGCTTGCCTCCGAGCTGCTTCCAGTCGGTAATTTCGCCGGAAATTATTTTGGTCAACTGCGACAAGTCCAAGCCCGCAATTTGATTGCCGGGATGCACGATAGGGGTAATTGCCTGCAATGCAATTACATGTTCCTGGTCAGGCGAATTAAGATTACCTAATTGCCAACCATCATCGATTTCCTTTGCAGATAGTGGACGCGACATCATTGCGATTTCGGTGTCGCCATTGACCAGATCCTGAAATCCGGGCCGACTGCCTTTTCCGAGTATTTCTATTTCTACCGAGTCCGTGTCGCGCTTGGCAGACACAATTTTCAATCCGGTCTTTGGCCGGGCAATCGTGACTTGCCCGTAGCCAAATTTCTTCATCCATCCTTCGACCAATACAGGAACGATGCGGTCCCCGAGCGTGTTGGATCCATTGATTCGAATCGTATCCTGAGCCACCGCGGGCCCGGGTAAAATGACAAGCGATAGCAGAAATGTCGAAAGCAGTTTTTGACGGATCATGACTGAGTAGACCTGAAGGAGATTCGCCGCATGGCGCTCCACAAGCTACTCGCACAGCACTACTGGATTGTGACAAAAACGGAAATACCGCACTTTCGTGTTTTGCCGATTTTATTTTCCGGTTGCCACTGGATGGTCGACATTGTTGATCCAGCCACTCCACGACGGCGGGAATATTTTTGCTCCCGACAAACCGGCAATTTCCATTGCCAATAAATTATGACAAGCCGTCACACCGGAGCCGCAATAAAGTATTGTTTCAGACGCAGAGTGTTCACCCAACATCTCGAGAAAATCCTGCTTCAATGAATCAGGCGATCGAAAGCGGCCATTTTCCATATTCAGGCCATAGGGCCGATTCAGTGCACCGGGAATATGGCCCGCTACTTTATCAATCGGCTCGATCTCACCCCGGTAACGTTCCGGTGCACGTGCATCGAGCAATAAAAATTGATTGCTTGCCAGATTATTTTCCACGACATCGGCGACGACCATTTTGGCCCGGTCAAAATCGGCATGGTAAAGCGAAGGAAGATGGGTCGGCGCATCACTATTTACCGGCAAGCCGAGTTCCAGCCAACCGGCAAAGCCGCCATCGAGTACCGCCACTTTTTCATGGCCGAGCAATCGCAACAAATACCAGAATCTTGATGCGGCCATCGCACCGTCGCTGGCGTCGTAAACCACCACCTGTGACTGCCTGGAAACACCGCAACGCATCAGGGTATGACAAAAATCATCGGCATTGGGCAAAGGGTGACGCCCGAATTGCGCAGGCTTTTGTTTGTCGGATAAATCACGGTCCAGATGCACATAGGAAGCATTCGGCAAATGCGCGGTCTGCCACGCCTGCTCTCCGGCCTGTGCATCACCGAGTGCGAATCTTGCATCGACAATGATCCAATCCGGATCATGGAGATGCTTCAACAATTCTTCTGCGGAAACAATCGTGTTCCAGTTCATTGCAAGCCCGCCTGTTCGATGCGCTTTCTGAAATTCACCAGCATGGAAGCCGTGGCGCCCCATATCCGGTATCGCCCATATTGAAATTCGATGATAGTCCGATTCCTGCCGCGGTACTCAATTTCAAGCGGCTTGGCATTCAGCGGGTTCAGCACGAAGTCGAGCGGCACTTCGAATATTTCATCGACTTCGCCAGGATCTGCCAAGGGAATGAAATCAGAAGACACTTTTGCCAACACCGGATATACGTGAAAACCGGTAATCGTCAGGAAAGAATCCAGATAGCCAAGCGGTTCCACATGGGCAGGCAGCAGACCAATTTCTTCATGCGCTTCACGCAGGGCGGCGGCAACCGGACTGATATCGCTTTCTTCTATGCGACCACCGGGAAAGCTTATTTGCCCGGCATGATGCTTGAGTGCTTCGGTGCGTCGCGTCAGGATCACCTGCAAGCCGGATTTGCGTTCAATGAGACCGACAAGTACCGCTGCCGGCCTGATTGCCGTGCCGTTTTCGGAGATGAGATCGATCAGTTCGCCATAGTTCCAGGCGACGTCAACTGGCGCACGAGCTACCGGATGTAGCGCGGCGGCAAGCGAATCGAGAAAAGAGTGAGGCTCGCTCACGAATCAGGTGTTGCCTTCACGTGCAGGCAACACGGCATCCATAATGTGTGCGCGTTGCTCATCGTTATAGAGTGACCACGATGCGATTTCATGGCTGGTTCGATAGCAGCCTTCGCATAGGCCCTGCTCGTCGAGCATGCAGATGCCGATGCAGGGACTTTGAATAGCGCGTTGAAAATTACTCATGAAAAAAAATGCGCCGGTTTCCCGGCGCATTGATATTTTACTTCACATTTACCAGCTGGAAATCATAAACGGCAACCTGGTTTGGACCGCCCGGTGCCTGGGCATCCTTGCCAACGCCTTTTTCTGGCGGAACGACAATTTCCCAACGCGAACCCGAAGGCATCAACATCACGGCTTCGCGCAGACCTGCAGGGCCCAGTTCGGAAACTTTCAGAGTGGGTGGCGCCAGCGGCGTCGTGGTGAAGGTGTCAAACATCGGGCCGCCAACGGAAAGGACGGCACGCATGTGGGCAACAATCTGTCCCGTTGCGGTCGGTTTCGGACCAGTTCCTGCCGTCAGAACACGGTATTGCACGCCGCCGGGAAGGGTAATCACTCCGGGCTTGGTCTTGTTCGTCGCCATGAAAGAGTCGGATTTCACTTTGTTTTCGCGGGCGACTTTTTCAAAGTTGGCGCGCGCGTCCTTTTCCATTTTTTGTCCAAAATAGCTCAGTGCATTGGACAGCTTATCGCCGGAGATGCTTGGATCTTTTTTTGCCATACCGTCTTGCAAGCCGCGAGTGACTGCCGCTGCGTCGATGTCGGCACCCGAACGGGCAATCATGTTTCCGCGTTCATAACCAAGCGCATAACTAAGCGTCGCTTTGTCGGGCGCAGTGAGTTGTTGTGCAGGGGCAGCAGCAGGTTTTGCAGGAGCAGCCGTTTGAGCCAAGGCAACACCGGCGGTTAAACTAAGTGCCGCCAAAGTGGCAGCCAACACACGCAGTTTCATTGAGTGAATCTCCAGTAAAATAAACGGGACTAACAACAGTCCCGAGACGCGGTAGGATACCGGCCTTGACGCTGAACCGCCACTGACGGCTTGGCCCAACGCGCTAGCAGTGACCCGGCACGGACTGCAAAGTTCCCTACATTCAAGTATTTGGAGTCTTCATGGCATTTCAGAACCTCGTAATCGAGCAAAAAGACCGCGTGCGGACTATCACTCTTAATCGCCCTGACAAGCTCAATGCGCTAAATTACGCCACGATCGGCGAGCTGCACACCGCGTTTGATGAAGCCGCCCGGGATGATGCCGTCAATGTCGTGATTTTGACCGGTGCAGGCCCGAAGGCCTTCGTTGCTGGGGCGGATATTTCGGAAATGAGTGGATTGAGCCCGGTGCAGGCACGCGATTTTTCCCGACACGGTCAAAAACTGATGTCGAAAATCGAACAACTGGGTAAACCCGTTATTGCAATGGTCAATGGTTTCGCACTCGGCGGCGGGATGGAATTGGCCATGGCATGCCATCTCAGATTCGCTTCAGAAAATGCAAAGTTTGGACAGCCTGAAGTCAATCTGGGCCTGATACCCGGCTTCGGCGGTACGCAACGTATTCTGCGTCTGGCCGGTCGTGGACCCGCACTTGAATTATGTCTCGGCGGGCAGACGATTGATGCTGCAAGAGCTTACGCATTAAATCTGGTAACCCGTATTTTTCCTGCCGACCAGTTGCTACTTGAAACCGAGAAATTTGCGGTACATCTTGCCAGTCTGGCGCCACAGGCATTACGTGGTGTGATCGATGCCATTCATCTCGGCGGCGAAGCTGGACTGGATGTCGGGCTGGATTATGAAACCCAGGGGTTTGCGATCGCGTTTTCCACCGACGACATGAAAGAAGGCACCGGCGCCTTCCTTGAAAAGCGTAAACCGCAATTTGTCGGGCGCTGAACTCAGGAAATGCCATTGACACCGCTCGATCCGAAAGAACAGGCAAAACGGGATGCCGCCCGCCTGCGTTATGAACGCAGGAACCTGCGTCTGATTCGGGTGGCAGAAGAAAAATACCAGCGCCAGGAAGAACACAAGGAACAAGCCACAAGTCCCGACGCGGTGGCGCAGGCACTTGCCCGCGCGAAAGCCAAGCGTGAACAAGCGAAGAAACCATAGGCCTTCAAACACAATGAAACCGGAAAATCGTCGCGAACTGTTTGCACGCTTGGCTGAATTGAATCCCAATCCTAAAACCGAGCTGGTCTATTCCAGCCCTTTCGAATTATTGATCGCCGTGATGCTATCGGCACAATCCACCGATGTCGGCGTCAACAAAGCCACGAAGAAACTTTTCCCGATCGCCAATACACCGGCCGCCATTTTGAAGCTGGGCGAAGCGGGTTTGAAGAAATACATCAGCACCATTGGCCTGTTCAACAGCAAGGCCAAGCATGTCATTGCGGCTTGCGAGATATTGCAGCAGGACTACGATGGCGAAGTGCCCGATGATCGCGAAGCACTGGAATCTTTGCCCGGGGTCGGCCGCAAGACAGCGAATGTCGTTCTCAATACCGCATTTGGTCACCCTACGATGGCCGTGGACACTCATATCTTCAGGGTTGGCAACCGGACTGGCTTGGCCAAGGGCAGCACGGTACGTGCCGTTGAAGATAAATTACTCAAGGCTGTTCCACCGGAATACAGGGTGAATGCGCACCATTGGCTGATCCTGCATGGTCGCTATGTCTGCAAGGCACGAAAACCCGATTGCCCGAATTGCGTGATTCGCGATTTATGTCAATTTAAAGATAAAACGATGGCGTAAATATGCTTTCTTTAATTCCGTCCGAAAGTGGAAAGAATGTCTGGCCGACTGATGCCAACCGGCTCTTCTTTATATAAATCAAAAACTTGAAATCATTACTTGCCTATCTCCCATTTGCGGGCAGCCAAATCTGTGAATTAGGCGAGGCTTTTTAATCAAAACTGTCACATTAACGAAACTTTCATGTTCTAGAGTGCCCACCTATCTCCACACCCTAGCGGGAATTCAACATGAAACTTGCACACAAAGCACTTGCCCTGGCCGTTCTGGCTGCCCTGTCCAGCACGGCTTCGGCCGAAATCGCCATCGATGTTATCGGCGGTTCGGAAATCACCTTCGAAGGTCTGCTTCAAGGCGACTCCTACTGGTATGACAGCGATGTCAAAGACCTCAACGACAACAGCGCAGGCATTCAGGATGGTCTGGACTCCGATCAATCCATGCGCCGTGCCGAAATCATTTTCAAAGGCAAGGGCCCAGGTCAATGGGAATGGGTAGCAGGTTATGACGCCCGCGCCGACAAGTTCCTCGACGTGAACGTGAAATACAAGTTCAGCGGGTTTACCAATATCACCGTTGGCCAGTTCAAGCAGCCGAACAGCCTGGAAGAACTGAGCAGCACCCGTTTCAACGACTTCATTTCGAAAGCCATGACGACAAACCTGCAAGGCGTTGCTCGCCGTACCGGTGTTGCAGTTGCTACCGGTGGTGACGACTGGACCTTGACCGGCAGTTACATGAACCGCGAATTGACTCGCAACCTGGCACAGGGCAAGGGTTTTGGCGCACGCGGCACCTGGGCTCCGATGCATGACAGCGGCAATATTTTCCACCTCGGTCTATCTGCCGTCAGCTTCGATGCTCGTGACAATG
Source organism: Pseudomonadota bacterium (assembly GCA_029560515.1). Classification (GTDB taxonomy): domain Bacteria; phylum Pseudomonadota; class Gammaproteobacteria; order Xanthomonadales; family Xanthomonadaceae; genus Arenimonas. Next base: position 1,826 of record JAKQKT010000215.1, on the reverse strand, counting down.
CCGCTGCAAACGCCGATGGCCGCGCCCGCTTCCGCGTTCGCCCGGATGCCGATCTCACCTCTACCCGTCTGATCGATTCCGGACAATTTACCGATGGCGACCAAATCACGACCTATGGTGGTGAAGCTGCCTGGGTAAAAGGCCCGATCAAGTTGCAGGCCGAAGCAATGACGACCAACCTGACCCGTAATTTCAACCCTGATTATGGCTTTGAAAGCTATTACGTTTCGGGCGTGTGGAACTTGACCGGTGAAACCTGGAGTTACAAGGCCGGCAATCTCGTGACCACGCTGCCGGAAGATCCGGGTGCCGGCATGTGGCAATTGGGCTTGCGTTACGACCACGCCGATTTGAACGATGGCGCCGTCACCGGCGGCAAGGAAAGCAACTGGACCATCGGTGCCAACTACTACTGGCGCTCGAACTTCAAGTTTGCCTTGAACTACGTGATGGTCGATAGCGAGAAACGCGCCAATCTGCTCGCACCACTGATCAAGGACAATCCGAACATTGTTGAATTCCGCGCCCAGGTTTACTGGTAAGAATTCACTTCTGAACAGAGAAAACGCGGCCTGCTGGCCGCGTTTTTTTATGCTGGCCCGCAATTATCCGGCAACTATTTTTTAGTCATATAACTGTCATAAACAAGACATTAAGCCGTCATGTTTGCGCCACACAATGCGCACAATCTAAAACTTTACCTACAAGTCACCTCCCAGGAGTTACTCGTGTTAAACAATCTGAAACGCAAACTTGCAGTCCTCGGCCTCGCCGCGGCACTCAGCTTCAACGCCCAGGCAGGCCAGACAAATGGTGCCGGCGCCTCGTTCGTGTTTCCGGCCATGACCAAATGGTCTTCGGATTACAACAAGGCCACCCAAAACCGCGTCAACTATCAGTCGATCGGTTCCGGTGGCGGCATTGCACAGATCAAGGCCAATACCGTTGATTTCGGTTCGTCCGATGCTCCATTGAAGCCGGAAGAACTCGACAAATTCAGCCTCGGCCAATTTCCTTCGGTCAGCGGCGGCATTGTTCCAGTCGTAAACATTCCAGGCGTCACGGCGGGCAACATCCGCTTTACCGGCCCCGTGCTTGCCGATATCTATCTCGGCAAGATCAAGATGTGGAATGACCCGGCCATTGCCGCTCTCAACGATGATCTGAAATTACCTGCATTACCGATTCGCGTTATCTATCGCGCCGACGGTTCCGGCACCACGTTCAACTTCGTCAACTATTTGTCCAAAGTCAGCCCGGAATGGAAACAAAAAGTCGGTGAAGGCACCACCGTTCGCTGGCCGGGTGGTTTTGGCGGCAAGGGTAACGAAGGTGTTGCCGCTTACGTCAAACAAATCAAAGGCGCAATCGGTTATGTCGAATTGAGCTACGCAACCTCCAACAAACTCGCTTACGGCGCAATGAAGAACGCGGCTGGTAACTTCGTACAACCAAGCCTGAAAACCATCCAGGCTGCTGGTGCCAGTGCCGACTGGGCAGGCTCGAAAGACTTCTATCTCGTGGTTACCAATGCTCCAGGTGCCGAAGCTTGGCCGATTACCGCCACCAACTTCATCCTGATGTCGAAGAAGCCGAAGAACCCGGTCAATGCGAAAGAAGCGATCAATTTCTTCCGCTGGGTTTACACCAGTGGCGATGCTTCGGCACAACAACTCGGTTACGTGCCGCTGCCGGCCGATCTGGTAAAGCGCATCGAAGCGTACTGGGCTGCCGAATTTAAATATTGATTCTATGCTGCATTACACTAAGCGCCCCGACATCTTGTCCGGGCGCTTTTTATTTCACAAAAAGAGATTGTGATTCAT
>JAKQKT010000164.1 GCA_029560515.1 Pseudomonadota bacterium | reverse complement strand
ATGAATGATGCCCGCTATCCGTGGCTGGTTCTCGTTCCAAAAGTTGCCGATGCCATTGAGTTGACCGACCTGCCGGTGCAGCAGCAGCATTTATTGCTATCGGAAATCAATATAGCCGCGAAAATATTGCGCGACTATATTGATTGCGAAAAAATCAACATCGGCGCGCTTGGCAATATTGTCCGGCAACTGCATGTGCATGTGATTGCCCGCACAATGCAGGATGCCGCCTGGCCCGGACCGGTATGGGGGCAAGGAACGACACAGCATTATGATGATGCGACGCTAAGTGCATTGATCAGGAAATTCCAGTCATCGTTTTGACGGTAAGCCTGTGCCCTTGCACCACGCCTGGTCTTGGCTAAAGCGAATTATTTAACAAGGATGACCTTCGTGCCTGCAAAACGGTCATGCAGGCAACGCCGTTCACTACCGATGAAAATGGCAATGCAATTTGCGAGCCCAAACACTGCGCCCAATATCGGCACCAGGCTAATCACGCGGACTGTGGCGTAACGCAAGAAAACGAGCTTGAGGAAATCCGGCTTTTCATTATCAAGCGTCACGATGCGCATACCGAGAATCTTTTTGCCGATGGTCTGGCCCGTGACCTTCAGGAAAAAACCCTGCGTCAGCAAAAACAGTACAAAACCGATAACTGCCGTTTTTAGCTTGGTTGCCTGATCAGGTTGAATACCCGCCTTCATGTTTTCCCAATCCAGATATCCGGTGGCAAACAGCAGCGGAAACAACAACATCAACGCGATACTGCCATCTATAAAAGCCCCACCAAGCCGCAAGCCCAATGAGGCCAGTTCCGGACCGTCGGGAACGACATCTTTGAGAACCGCATTCGGGCTTGCGTAGGGATTCGAGTCCTGGTTTTCCATAATCAGGTCTTCGGCAATGTCACGCCGGTCTGGCCCTGGTATTTGCCGCCGCGATCCTTGTAACTGGTTTCGCAGACTTCGTCGGACTGGAAGAACAGCATCTGTGCAACGCCTTCGCCCGCATAGATCTTCGCCGGCAACGGTGTCGTATTGGAAAATTCCAATGTCACATGGCCTTCCCACTCCGGCTCGAGCGGCGTTACATTGACGATGATGCCGCAACGCGCATAGGTGCTCTTGCCGAGACAAACGACCAGAGTGTCACGCGGGATGCGGAAGAATTCCACCGTGCGCGCCAATGCAAAACTGTTCGGCGGAATAATGCAAACATCCGAAACCACATCGACAAAACTGCTTGGGTCAAATGCTTTCGGATCGACAATGGTCGAATTGATATTGGTGAAAATCTTGAACTCGCGGGCGCAACGCACATCGTAGCCATAGCTGGACGTTCCGTAGGAAACGATCCGATGGCCATCCGCTCCGTGCTTTACCTGGCCCGGCTCGAACGGTTCTATCATGCCGTGTTGCTCGGACATACGGCGAATCCACTTGTCGGCTTTAATGCTCATTGCTTTTCACTCGATCAGGAAATTGAAATGGGTTTCTTGCTTGGCCACAAGAGCCACAGCACGATGAGATTGATGCTGAGCACACTCAAGGTGGTCCAGCCCGGACTTTTTACAAAATAATACAGTTCAAACGGGACATAAATGCCCGACGAAATCAGGCCAAGCCAACGCGCCCATGAGCGGGTAAACCACAATCCGTAAGCCTCGATAAAACGCAACAGCGCGTATGCCGCCGCGAATATCATCAACAATCCGTGCTCGAGATCGGCCGCATGCAGGAATTCGATGAAACGAAAGGCGGCACCTTGCGCCGGGTCCAGATCCAGCAGTCTTAACAGAGCCTGCCCGCCGTGTTCCAGCACATGGCTCTGCGCCCGCAAGATTCCCAAGCCAACGGACAAGATGGTGACACCCTTGATGATATCGATAACGGCAACAATGCGAAGTCGCCTGCGTGGATTCAATTCCAGTGACATCAGCGATTTGCTCCTGCGGCATTAAACCAGCGGTAATGCCCGACAATCCGCCAAGCGAATAGAACGTCTTCTTCCTGCGTGCCCTGGCCGATATTGTGGAGCACCAATGGTCGGCTGCCGAACAAGGTTTTTTTATCCGAGACGATTCCCACATGTGCCAAGCCGTTCGACAGACGCCAGCTCACGATATCGCCCGGCTTGAAACTGTCTGCCGTTTGCAGATCCGCCAATGACTTGCCCTGCCGTTTGAAAAAAACTTCCAGGTTCGGCACCCGGCGGTGATCGATATTGGAGTCGGTCTTTTTGAGGCCCCATATTTTCGGATATACCGAAAAATGCTTCTGCATATCTTCGTGCACCAATTTCTGCAAATCGATACCGACCTTTCTATAAGCGCGAATCACCACATCCGAACACACGCCGCGGCTTTGAGGAACATCACCCATCGGATAAGCGATGCGGCTGTAGGCTGGATCGTATGCCGTGGTGATGCCGATCTGCGAACGCGCGGCGACGGAGACTCTCACGCCATCGGCTTGCTGCGCCGAAGCACAACAGGCGAACAGGAACAGCCATACAGTCAGCAGCGCACGCATCAGGTGTTTTGAATCACGATATTGGGGAAGCTGATCGATTTGTTTTTTGCCTGCAATGCGAGCTTTGCACCAACCTTGCGGGCGATTTCACGATATATTTTCGAGTTGTCCGATTCCGGATCGGCTGCCACGGTAGGCGTGCCGCTGTCGGCCTGTTCACGTATCGCCAACTGCAGAGGCAATGAGCCGAGCACCGGCACTTCGTATTGCACCGCCATTTTTTCGGCACCGCCATGACCAAAAATATGCTCGGCATGGCCACAGTTCGAGCAAATATGCACAGCCATGTTTTCGATAATACCCAATACCGGCACTTCGACTTTTTCGAACATCTTCAGTGCTTTTTTCGCATCAATCAGCGCAATGTCCTGCGGCGTGGTCACGATGACGGCGGCAGATACCGGAACCCGCTGTGCCAGTGTGAGCTGGATATCACCGGTACCAGGCGGCAAATCAATAACCAGATAATCCAGACCCTGCCACAAAGTGGTGGTCAATAACTGTTGCAAATATTGCGTCGTCATCGGGCCGCGCCAGATGGTCGGCGTGTCTTCATTCAGGAAAAAACCAATCGACATCGCCTGCAAACCATGGCCGATCTTGGCGTGAATCGATTTGCCATCCGGCGAATCCGGCTTTCCATCCAGACCCAGCATCATCGGAATACTCGGACCGTGGATATCGGCATCCATGATCCCGACCTTTGCCCCTTCGGCCTGCAAAGCCAGTGCGAGATTCACTGCCGTGGTGGATTTCCCGACGCCACCTTTACCCGATGCCACCGCGATGATGTTTTTCACTTCCGGCAGAGGGCTCAGTTCTTTTTGTACCCGGTGTGCGGAAATTTTCGTGGCGATACTGATGCTGACGCTTTCGACATCGCCGAGCTGCATGATTTTTTCGCGAACCATGGCTTCCAGGTTCGCATGCCAGCCCTTGGCCGGATAAGCCAGCTGGATGTCGATGGCGACACGGCCTGCATCCACGCCAACGCCGCGAATAGCACTGCTCAAATCTGTTTGGGTATAGGGGTCTTGTATCTGCGCCAACGCGGCGCGCACGGTATCGGTACTTGGGCTCATGTGCATATTGTAGCGATTGGTCAGCCCGCATGGGTGGAAACGTCTCAAAACTGCCCGCAGTCTGCGATAATTGCCCCATGAAACCGACCTCTACCCCCAAGCCAACTCTCGTCACCTCCGCCCTTCCCTACGCCAATGGCCAACTCCATCTCGGTCATTTATTGGGTTACATCCAGGCCGATATATGGGTGCGCGCACGCCGCATGCACGGCGCCACAACGCATTTCGTCTGTGCCGACGATACCCACGGCACACCGATCATGCTTGCGGCCGAAAAAGCCGGACTGACGGCCGAGCAATTCATCGCCGACATCCAGGCCAGCCATGAAAAAGATTTCGCCGCCTTTGGCGTGAAATTCGACCATTACGATTCAACCCATTCAGCGGCCAACCGCAAACTGACCGAAGAAATCTACACAAAATTACAGCAACGCGGTGCCATTGCCGTGCGTACTATCCAGCAACTGTACGATCCCGAACGCCAGATGTTTCTGCCCGACCGCTACATCAAGGGCGAATGCCCGAAATGCGGCACGCTCGATCAGTACGGCGACAATTGTGAAAACTGCGGCGCAACGTATTCGCCGACCGATCTGAAAAACCCGCGTTCGGTGGTGTCGGGTGCGACGCCGGAACTGCGCGATTCTGAACATTATTTCTTCCAGCTTGGACAATTCACCGAATTCCTCTCCGACTGGATGAAAGGCGATGTCGCCAACAGTGGCGTGAAAGCCAAGCTGCGCGAATGGATCGATGCCGGTTTGCGTGACTGGGATATCTCCCGCGACGCACCCTACTTCGGCTTCGAAATCCCCGGCGCCCCCGGCAAGTTTTTTTATGTCTGGCTTGATGCGCCGATCGGCTATTTGTCGAGCTTCAAGAATCTGTGCGCGAAAACCGATATCGATTTCGACCAGTTTCTCGGTGCCGCGCGCAATCTCAATGGCGAAACCGAGCTGCACCATTTCCTCGGCAAGGACATCGTGAATTTTCATGGCCTGTTCTGGCCGGCGGTGTTGAATGGTGCGGGTTATCGCTCACCGGACAAACTACATGTGAACGGCTACCTGATGGTCAATGGCGACAAGATGAGCAAGTCGCGCGGGACATTTATCCAAGCTCGTACTTATCTTGATGTCGGATTAAATCCGGAAGCCTTGCGTTATTACTTCGCTACCAAATCTAACGGTGGCGTAGATGATCTTGACCTCAATCTGGAAGATTTCACGGCTCGAACGAATTCTGACCTCGTCGGCAAGCTCGTAAATATTGCCAGTCGCGCGTCTGGCTTTATTACGAAACACTTTAACGGAAACCTTGTATCGTCTATTGAGCTTTTTAATAGAGACCGCTCAACCTATTCATCCGCCACTGAGATGGCGTGGGATTCAGATCAAAGCATCCTAGAAGCCTATAAAAATGGACAATTTAGCTTTGTAATTAAGCAAGTAATGTTTATTGCGGACCGTGCAAACTATCTTTGGGATCAAGCAAAGCCATGGATGATGGCGAAAAATATTGAGAACAACGAAGAGAACAAGAAAACGTTGCAGTTAATTTGTTCAGACTGTTTACATGCATTCTATCTCTGCATGATTTATTTGAAGCCAATCTTGCCTGAACTCTCGAAAAGAACCGAACGGTTTTTTAATGAGGATTCTGAATTAACTTTTGCAGACATTAGACATACAAATCTTCCAGCTCGAATTAATGCCTACGAGCATTTGTTTTCCCGTATCGACCCAAAGAACATTGAAGCCATGATTGAAGCCTCCAAAGATTCGCTCGCTCCTGCGGAACCTGCTGCTCCGGCGAAAAAAGTCGCGGACAAAGCCGCTCCTACTGCAACGCCAAGTGCCGAAGCCGCCTCAGCAAGTCCGGCCAACATCGGCATCGAAGACTTTGCCAAACTCGACCTGCGCATTGGCAAGGTGCTGGAATGCGAATTCGTCGAAGGTTCAGACAAGCTGCTGCGCTTCAAGCTGGATGCCGGCGATCTCGGCGAGCGGCAAATCTTTTCCGGCATTCGCGCCGCGTATCAGGAACCTGAAAAACTGGTAGGCCGCAGCGTGGTGTTTATCGCCAATCTCGCGCCGCGAAAAATGCGTTTCGGCATTTCCGAAGGCATGATCCTCTCGGCCGGCAGCGGCGGCGATGATTTGTTCCTGCTTGATGTCGATGCCGGCAGCAAAGCCGGCATGCCGGTGAAGTGATACCGCATCAAAAAGCTGCTCGCCATGCTGATACGCAACAATAAGTCCGGGCTTGCAACGGGCGACGAACTGGTCAGGCAAATCGATGCATTGTTGCCGCAAACACAATGTGGCCAATGCAATTATCCGGCCTGCAAGCCCTATGCGAAGGCGATTGCGGAAGGCGAAGCGGACATCAATCAATGTCCGCCCGGCGGCGATGAAGGTGTTAAAGCCCTGGCCGAATTACTCGGGCGTGAAGTAAAACCGATCAATCCGGAAAACGGCACCATCAAGTCTAAAGTCGTCGCGATTATTCGCGAACCGGAATGCATCGGTTGCACCAAGTGTATTCAGGCCTGTCCGGTGGACGCGATTATCGGCGGACCAAAATTGATGCATACGATCATCGCCGATTTATGCACGGGCTGCGAACTCTGCATTCCGCCCTGCCCGATGGATTGCATTGACTTGATTCCGATAGAAGACAATCGACAGGAATTTTTAAGCGCGTAGGTCGGGCCATGGCCCGACTCAACGAAAAATCAAATTTTCGCCTTGATGGGCTTCTTCTCGCCGGCTTCGATTCTCAGATCCAGACGATTTTGCGCAGGCGGTGTCGGACAGGTAGAGAAGCTGGTAAACGCACATGGCGGGTTATAGGCCAGATTGAAATCCACTACCGTAATTCCCTTTTCGCCTGGGTTCTTGGCGTAGAGAAAACGGGCAGCGGAATACGTTTCATGGCCGCTGGTACGATCGGCAAAGATCAGGAACAAACGACCGTCACCTTCATCGACGGCCTCCATCCGGTATTCCTTTCCATCCTTGCTGAAAACGACTTGACCGGGATTTGCCATATTCTCGACCATGCCGAGAATATTCATGATTTCAATGGTTTTACCAGGAGGATTCGGAATGAATGTTGCCTGGAAACGATAATCCTTGCTGATAGGAAAATACTCCAGCCCCGGAAATTGTTGCCGCGTTGCCGCCAATGCATCGCGTACACGTAACGCATATCTCTCGCCGCGTTTAATCTCGATAAAACTGGCATCGCCATTATTGAAACCAACCACCGTCGGCTCACCATCGGCATCGGATAAAAGTCTTGCGGTGCCTGAAGCGGGCTGTCCATCGATCGTGATGCCGCTGCCGTTTTCAGGCTGAAGG
>JAKQKT010000152.1 GCA_029560515.1 Pseudomonadota bacterium | reverse complement strand
GTCACCGAGCGCATTCGTGCCGCCTGCAAGGAAGGCCGACAAGTCTATTGGGTTTGCACATTGATCGATGAAAGCGAAGAAGTGCAGGCGCAGTCCGCACAGTCCACTTTCGAGCAATTGCAATTGAATTTGCTCGGCATTCGCGTCGCGTTATTGCATGGCCGCATGAAACCGGTCGACAAACAAAGCGTGATGGCGAAATTCAAGGCCGGCGAACTGGATTTACTGGTCGCCACCACCGTGATCGAAGTAGGTGTCGACGTACCCAATGCCAGCTTGATGGTGATTGAAAATGCCGAACGATTGGGTTTGGCGCAGCTGCATCAATTGCGCGGTCGTGTGGGTCGTGGCGCGCAGGCATCCAGTTGCGTGCTGCTCTACAAATCGCCGCTATCGCAAATGGCGCGTGAAAGATTGGATGTGATGCGCAGAACCACCGACGGTTTTGTGATTGCCGAGAAGGATCTCGAGCTGCGCGGTCCGGGCGAGCTATTGGGAACCCGGCAAACCGGTATCGCCGGCTTCCGGATTGCCGATCTTGCCCGTGATGCTGCCTTGTTGCCGACCGTGCATCGCGTAGCGGAAACGCTGATGCAGGAAGCGCCGGCACTGGGCGATAAAGTAGTTGAACGCTGGGTTGGCAGTGCCGCGAAATTTGCCGGGGCGTAATGCCTTCTTTAACCGATCAAGTGCCTATAATTGAGCATGACTAGAAAAATCCCCTTACTCATTGATACCGACCCCGGCGTCGACGACGCACTTGCCTTGTTGATGGCGTTTAATTCGCCCGATCATGAAATCAAGGCACTCACGATTGCTGCCGGCAATGTTGGTTTGCAGCATACGGTCGCCAATGCCCTGAAGCTCTGCGAAGTCGCAAAAGTCAGCTTTCCGGTTTACGCCGGTTGTCCGGTGCCATTGGTGCATGTGGCGGAAGACGCGGCTTATGTGCATGGGTTGGACGGTTTTGGCGATATCGGGTACCAGCCTGCAACGCAAAAACCGGAAGCTGAACACGCAGTCAACGCAATCATCCGCTTGTCGAAAGAATACGCCGGTGAATTGGTCCTGATTACCCTGGGCCCGTTGACCAATATCGCTTTGGCGCTGAGGCTGGATCCGGAATTGCCCAAGCGCATCAAGCGCGTCGTAGTGATGGGTGGCGCGGTTACCGGGCTAGGCAACACTTCGATTTCCGCCGAATTCAATATCGCTTTCGATCCTGAAGCCGCCAAGGTGGCATTCGAGGCTTTCCCGATGATGGATATCGTCGATTGGGAAGCTGTGTTGCGGCACGGGTTTCTACATACCGATTTCGAGTCCTGGCTGACCGACGGCGATCACCGGGCGGCTTTCTATGATGCTATTTCACGCAAAACCAGGGCCTGGTCGGAAGGAAAGCGCGGCTTGCACTGGCACTCAGCAGATGCGCTGGCCATGGTTGCGGCCCTGTATCCGGAATCCATCGAAAAGACCGAAACTCGATACATTACAGTTGAAACCGAGGGTCATTTGAGTCGTGGAGCCACCCCGGTCGATTGGGCTCAGCGATCTGGAAAGCCTGCCAATGCTCGCATTCTAATGACTTATCCACAGGCCCTGTTTGAGGCCAAAATCCGTGACGCGCTCG
>JAKQKT010000101.1 GCA_029560515.1 Pseudomonadota bacterium | reverse complement strand
CTTTTTCACGGGCGCCATCCCAGTTTCGTTTTATTCCTGACGCTCGATCCACGCAGGGTCGATGTCAACGTGCATCCGGCAAAGCACGAAGTACGTTTTCGCGATGGCCGCCTGGTACATGATTTTATCTACCGCACCTTGCATGAAGCCCTGGCAGGCGCACGTGCCGGTGCGGTGGAGAGTCGTGTCGAAAGTATCGGCAGTTATGCATTGAATGAAACGGCCCCGATGCAATCCGGTTTGGGTTTGCCTGTTCGCGAAGTACCCGCCAATTACCTTTCGCAATATGCGGCTCTATATCGTGCACATGGTTCGACCAGTGAACCATTGCAGATGCCGGTTACCGATGAAACTCAGGCTCCGCCATTGGGTTATGCCCTGGCGCAATTGCATGGCATTTTCATCCTGTCGGAAAACGAACAGGGTTTGATTCTGGTCGATATGCATGCGGCGCACGAACGCATTACCTACGAGCGCTTGAAAGCCGCCAAGGATGCCGAGGGAATCCGTTCCCAGACTTTGCTGGTGCCGATGGCCATTTCGGTCAGCGAGCGTGAAGCCGATGTGGCCGAGCAACACCACCAGGCACTGGCAGAACTCGGCTTCGAGTTGAGAAGAAGTGGCCCGCAGGCCTTGAGTATCCGCGCCGTGCCCGCATTATTGGCGGACCTGGATCCGAAAACGATTGTGCTGGACGTGCTCGCCGATTTGCGGGAACACGGCAGTAGCCAGACATTGGAGCAAACACGCAATGAGTTATTGTCAACACTGGCCTGTCATACTTCGGTGCGAGCCAATCGCCGTCTGACGATTCCGGAAATGAATGCGCTGTTGCGGGATATGGAAGCCACTGAACGTTCGGGTCAATGTAACCACGGTCGACCGACCTGGGTGCAGTTGACGAAAGCGGAATTAGATAAACTTTTTTTACGTGGTCGTTGAGGTAGCTATGAACAAGTTAATCGGTATCGCTATGCTTGCCATCATCACTCTCGGTTTGAGTGCCTGCGGCAAGGACACAGGTCCTGTGGATGCGGGCGCGGACAATGCGAAAAATGCCGCGAAGCTGGCATATGACAAAGAAGTCAAGAAAGCACGCGACGAAAGGCTTGAAAGATTACAGCAACCTGCAGGCTGGCTATCCCTGGTCGGTATGCACTGGATCGATGTTGGTACCACCCGCGTCGGTCATGGAGATGACAATGGTACGAAACTGGCGGTGGGCCCTGGGCGCATCGGCATGCTCACCCTGACCAAGGACGGAAAAATCACCCTTCAGCCTGAAAACGGCAGCGGCATCACGATCGATGGACAACCCGCTTCAGGCACCGCAAGACTTTTATCCGATGCCGATGGTGAGCCGACGGTGGT
>JAKQKT010000016.1 GCA_029560515.1 Pseudomonadota bacterium | reverse complement strand
TGGAAGAAGCTTTCATCGAAACCACCGGGTTACAGAATGGCTTTACCTTGCGAGCAGGCCGCTTTTTTTCGAATATCGGCTATCTGAATAGTCATCACGCACACACCGATAAATTCTTTGATCGCCCGCTGGCCTATCAGGCATTCCTTGGCAATCAATACGGCGATGACGGCGTGCAATTACGTTGGGTAGCCCCCACCGATCTGTTCCTGGAATTCGGTGCCGAGGTTTTTGCCGGCAATAGTTACCCTTCCGGCGGTGCGGGAAATAGCGGTGTCGGCGTACACACATTGTTTGCACACGCGGGTGGCGATGTAGGGGATGAAAATTCCTGGCTGGCGGGCGTGTCGATGCTGAAATCGAGTACGGCTGGCAGCGAAGACGGCTTTGTCGGCGATAACACCCTGTATGTTGCCGACTTCACCTGGAAGTGGGCGCCGCAGGGCAATTTCAAGGATGGCGGTATTACTTTGCGAAGCGAATATTTCCTGGATGATCGAGACGGACAATATGTCGATCCGGTAAATCCGCTGTTCGATCAGGCATGGAACGGCGTTCGTCATGGCGCATATATCGAAGGCGTTTATCGCATCAATCGCAACTGGGAAGCCGGTTATCGTTACGACAAATTATTTGCGGACGAAAATGGCCCGTATGCCAGCAATTTCGATCCGAGCCGCAACAGCGTGATGCTCACCTGGCTCAATAGCGAGTTCAGTCTTTTGCGTCTGCAATACAGCCGTGACGCATCGAATCCGTTCGATACCGACAATGCATTGACGCTGCAATACCAGATGTCACTCGGCGCACATGGCGCACATAAATTTTAAGGATCGAGAATGAAAAAGTATTTTTCAGCGGCATTGGTTTTGGCAGTCGCCATATCGGCACCGGCGCACGCGAGCCTGAAGGTCTTTGCCTGCGAACCCGAGTGGGGGTCCTTGTTGCAGGAATTGGCCGGCGACAAAGTTACGGTGGATGTTGCCACTTCCGCATTGCAGGATGTTCACCAGATCGAAGCCAAACCTAGCCTCATTGCAAAAGTGCGACGTGCCGATCTGGTGGTATGCACCGGTGCTGATCTGGAGGTCGGCTGGCTGCCGCAATTGCTTCGCCAGGCTTCCAATCCAAAAGTAATTTCCGGCCCGGGCAATTTCATGGCCGCCAGTGCTATCACGACGCTGGAAAAACCGACACAGCTTGATCGCGCCGCAGGCGACGTGCACCCGCAAGGCAATCCACATTTCCAGATGGACCCATATCGCGTGCTGACGATTGCCAAGGCACTCGATGCCCGACTGGTGCAACTCGATGCCGAGAATGCGGCGGTCTATCAAAAACGCCTGGCGGATTTCAGTGCACGCTGGTCTGCTGCCATCAAACGCTGGGAAGCCAAAGCAGCGCCGCTGAAGGGACGCAAAATCATTGTCCAGCATGGCAGCTGGGTCTATCTCGAGCATTGGCTGTCACTTGAGCGCATTGGCGCACTTGAACCGAAGCCTGGCGTGCCACCGACCAGCGCGCATTTGGCAAGCCTGATTGGCACGGCAAAAAGCGGCAATACACTCGCCATCGTTCGCGCCGCCTATCAAGACCCAAAATCCAGCCAGTGGTTATCCGAACGTACCGGCGTACCCACCGTTGTTCTTCCACTCACGGTTGGCGGGGATGCGCAATCGAAGGATCTGTTTGGTCTGTTCGATTCCACCATCGATAAATTATTGAGTGTGGCGAAATGAGTCTTGCATTGAATTGGGATGGCCTTGACGCGAGCATTCTTGGTCCGGCCTGTCTGGCCGGTTTGATCGTGTTGGCAACCCATGTACCGTTGGGCAAGCAGGTGTTGTCGCGCGGGATTATTTTCATTGATCTCGCCATCGCGCAAATCGCGGCACTCGGCGTGATCCTCGCGCATTTTTGTGGAGTCGATGAGCAAAGTTTCGGTGTACAGATTGCAGCTGCGGCAGCAGCGTTGGCGGGCGCCGGTTTATTGAGCTGGACGGACAAACGCTGGCCGGAATATCAGGAGCCCTTGATCGGAACATTGTTCGTGCTGGCGGCGACCGGCAGTTTGCTATTGCTCGCGAATAATCCACAAGGCGGCGAGAACCTTAAGGATTTATTGGTCGGGCAGATTCTTTGGGTCAGTTTTGCCCAGCTCATTCCTGCCGCGATTCTTTCGGCAGTGTTATTGCTATTTCTATGGCTGCGCAGGGATCGTTTGACCGGTTTGTTTTTTTACGCCTTGTTTGCGTTGGCGATTACCGTCTCGGTGCAATTGGTCGGTGTCTATCTGGTATTCGCCAGTTTAATCGTGCCGGCACTTGCTACGGCGCGAATGACCGGAAAAGGGCGTCTGTTTGCAGCTTATGTAATCGGTGCGCTGGGCTATTCCTCTGGTCTTGTCTTGTCGGCTGTACTTGATCTTCCCAGCGGTGCCTTGATCGTCTGGACGCTCGCTGCTTGTGCGTTGCTAGCCCAGTGGATACCTGCAGTCAGGCGTTCACATCCAGCCCATATTAAGGTTGGCAAACAGAGTTAGGCGAATCCTATGTTATATTATTACACTAGATGAATAGGCGTCCTGGCAAAATGGCTGCAATCCCCCCCTCAAAACCTTGGACATTCACGCGCATCGCCGACTCGGTCGGTAGCGTGGGTGCCATGCTGTGTGCGATTCACTGCGCGCTGTTGCCTATGGTGATCGCAGCTTTGCCGGCATTGGGTATCAGTGCACTGGCCTCGACCAGCCTGGAGTGGGGGTTTGTCATGTTCGCCACGGTTCTGGCTGTCACTAGTCTTTGGCAGGGTTATCGAAAGCACCGGGTTTATCGCGCCTTGGCCTTCCTGGTGCCCGGTTTGATCGCCGTATGGTCGGGTGTGTTGATTCCGAATGTGCATCATTCCGTGGTGCCGCATGCTGTCGTAATGACGATTGGTGGCACCCTGATCGCGGTTGCCCACCTCATTAATCTTCGCCTCACCCATGGCCACGTGCATGATGCGGGTTGCCATCATCATTAATAACTTGGTCACTAGCCGGTAAAATGCTAGGATACGCACCTATTTGTAGAACCAATCACTAAGGAAAGCATCATGGGTAAGGGCGATCGTCGCACCGCGAAAGGCAAACGTAATATCTCCAGCTACGGCGTAAGCCGTCCGACCGAAAGCAAAACGGTCGTTGGTAAAGCGGTTGCCGCGCCAAAAGCCGCTGCTGCTCCAGCTAAAAAAGCACCTGCTAAAAAGGCAGCTGCCAAGTAATTGTCAGTATTTCGAAAAAAGCCCCGCAATGCGGGGCTTTTTTTTATGCGTGATGGATTGAGTGAACGGGATTCCCGCCCAGCCAGTAACTCAATTCCGCCGGATGTTTGAAACTCCATTGAACGAAATCCGCGCGCTGCCCGGCAAGCAATCGGCCGCGATCTTCCAAGCCAAGCGCTGATGCCGCATGAACGGTCGCACCGAGTAGTGCTTCTTCCGGCGTAAGCTTGAAGTGGGTGCAGGCCAAAGACATCGCCAAATGCATGGACTGTAAAGGTGAAGTACCGGGATTCAGATCGGTAGATACCGCCATCGCCACCCCATGTTTGCGAAATAGCTCGACTGGCGGCAGTTTTGTTTCGCGTAAACAATGAAACGATCCCGGTAACAACACCGCTACCGTATTCGCCTTTTTCATCGCGATGACGGCGGCTTCATCGGTGTATTCCAGATGATCGGCCGACAAACCTGAAAATTCGGCAGCCAGGGCGGCGGCTTTCATGTCACTGAGTTGATCGGCATGAAGTTTTACCGGTAAGCCCAGATTTTTCGCGCATTCGAAAACGCGTCGTGTTTGCTCGACGGTGAAGGCAATGTTTTCGCAAAAGGCATCGACGGCATCAATCAGTTGTTCTTCGTGTAAACGCTGCATCCAGTCGCAGACAGTGACGATGTAATCATCGCTGCGCCCGGCAAACTCTGGCGGCAAGGCATGGGCGCCAAGAAAAGTCGTCTTGATCGTGATGCCGCTATGCTCGCCAAGATGCCTGGCAACGCGCAGCATTTTTCGTTCGGATTCGAAGGTCAATCCGTATCCGGATTTTATTTCGAGCGTGGCAACGCCTTCGTGAATCAGGTTTTGCAAACGCGGCAAGGATTGCGCGAAAAGTTCAGCTTCGCTGGCGTCGCGGGTTTGTTTGACAGTGGAAATAATGCCGCCACCTTCGCGTGCAATTTTTTCGTAACTCACGCCTTGCAAGCGGCGTTCGAATTCCACCGCGCGGTCACCCGCAAAGACAAGATGCGTATGGCAATCAATCAATGCAGGGCTTATCCATCGATTGTGCGCATCTTCGACATGATGCGCGGGAATATCGGCTTGTACCGGCATGTCAGACATCGGACCGGCATACGTGATGATGCCGTCTTTCCAGGCGATGGCTGCGCGTTCAATCGCACCATAAGCACCCATGTCGTTGCGCATCGTGGCCAATCTGGCGTTGATGATCATTCCGCTGTTGGAAATCATGTGATCAATCCTTGTTGGCGCAGTTCATCCAGAATCATAGCGCGATCGGCATCGAGTTTTGGCGGCGGCAGCCGGTAGTCCACCGGTGTTTGCCCGAGTTTCAAGGGACTGCCGATCATGCTGACATTGCCGATTTCGATTTTCATGTTTCGCGCCACGGTGACCGGATGTTCGATGGCCTGCTTGACCGAATTGATCGGCGCAATCGGAATGCCGGCTTTTTCGAACAGGGTTTGCCAATGCGATAAGGTTCGCGATTCGAAAAGTATTTGCATTTCGGCAATCAGTGTTTCCCGATTGACGACACGGGCGGCGTTATCGATATAACGTGCATCATGCAAAAGCTCGGGTTTTTCCAGTGCCGTACAACAATCACGCCATAGGCTTTCACTGGCAACCGCCAGTACGAAATGACCATCGCTTGCAGCGAAAACCTGATAAGGCACGATGTTCGGATGTTGATTGCCCAGACGTTTTGCTTCCTTGCCATTGAACAAAACACCACTGGCTGAATTCGCCAGCAATTGCAGCTGCGTTTCGAATAATGAAATTTCAAGCGCCTGACCTTCGCCGGTTCTCATGCGGTGAATCAAGGCGGCGAGGATGGCCATCGTGGCATTTTGTCCCGAGGCAATATCGGTGATTGCGGTGCCGGTGCGATAGGGTAAATCATCGACGGGCCCGGTAATCGACATCAAGCCGGCTTCGGCCTGGATCGCAAAATCATAGCCGGGTTTGTACGCATCGGGCCCGGTGCGGCCATAACCGGAAATTGAGCAGTAAATAATTCCCGGATTGATTTTTTTTGCCGTGGCGTAATCCACGCCCAGGCTTTCGGCACCGCCGGTGCGATAATTTTCAATCAGGATATCGCTTTGCTTTATCAGCGCTTCGATAACAGGCCGTGATTCCGGTAATCGCAGATCCAGCGCAATCGAACGCTTGTTGCGATTGCAGCAGGCGAAGTAGGCCGACAATCCATCGCGAAAGGGCGGGCCCCAGCCGCGGGTGTCATCACCAGTTGGCGGCTCGACCTTGATCACATCGGCACCGAGGTCCGCCAGCGTCATGCCACACCAGGGGCCGGCCAGTACGCGGGCCAGTTCCAGCACTTTGATTCCGGACAATGCACTCATGGCGATATTGTAGCCCGAGCCTCCAGCGCTGCGGTTAGAATATTGGCATGAGCAAAATACTGAA
>JAKQKT010000083.1 GCA_029560515.1 Pseudomonadota bacterium | reverse complement strand
GCGATGGCGATCCAGCTCATCATCAACCGCGAATGGGGCCTCGCCAAAAACGAAAACCCGAACCAAGGCGCGTTCATCATCGACGAACTCACCGACTTAGTCGAAGAAGCCGTGCTCAAAGAGTTCGAAGCCATCAGCGAGCGCGGCGGCGTGCTCGGCGCGATGGAAACCGGCTATCAACGCGGCAAGATTCAAGAAGAGTCGATGTTCTACGAGCACAAAAAGCACGACGGCTCGTACCCCATCATCGGCGTAAACACATTCCGCAACCCGAACGGCGAAGAAGCCACAGGCAACCTAGAACTCGCACGCTCCACCGAGGAAGAAAAGCAAGGCCAACTCAAACGCCTCGCCGACTTCCACGCGGCTCACAAGGCAGATGCGCCTGCGGCACTGGCGCGACTCAAGCAAGTCGCAATCAACGGCGGCAATGTGTTCGCTGAGCTTATGGAAACCGTGAAGGTCGCCTCACTCGGGCAGATTACTGATGCGCTGTTTGAGGTGGGCGGGCAGTATCGGCGGAGTATGTGACCGATACTGCCATTCTCAGGGGTGCAGTGTCAATCAGCCGAATGATGCCGCGGGTTCACACAGCGCGTACTGCACAGGAGCCAAATCTCGCTTTGTGTATTTCCGTGCAAGGCTGCTCACATCAATGTTCGTTACTAAAGCTTCAACAATCGGATTGCGATTGCTTTCGTTTGCCCCTACGAAATACTGGTGTTCGCTGGTGAGTATTTCGAATCTGTTCCAAACGCGCTTGATGTAATCGTTACTGCGGTAGTCGTTGTGATGCCAAGTAGAAAGAATAAATTTTCCCGGTCGTTGAGAAAGCGCATCAAACAACGCAATCTCCTTAGATTCATCCCAGCCATTGAAATAGTCCGCATGGCGATCAATATAAGGTGGGTCGCAGTAAATCATGTCGGTTGGTGCGGCTTGCTGAATGGTTTTGAGAAAATCTTGATGCACAAACGAAAAATTCTTCAGCTTTAGCAAGCGAGCAACTGAATCAATTTGATTGACAATTTTCGTAACATATGCCGGAGCAAATCTCTGCGGTTTTCGGCAAAACGGAATATTGAATTTTCCCTTCTTGTTAAACCGAATCATCCCATTGAAACCCGCACGGTTTAGAAACAAGAAGTCGAGCGGGGCACCTGTCTCATTGAACCTATCGCGGATGGCGTAATAGTGGCTCTCGCCAAGTTGCAAGAGCTTCTTACCCTCCAGTTCAAGGAACTCTCTCGCAAGTGCCGCAGTAATTTCCCCTTCAGCGATGGCCCGATAAAAACGTATCAAATGCGGGTTGGAGTCGGCCAGGGTGGCTTGGTCTTTTGCGACATTGAACGCGACGACTCCAGTCCCACAAAATGGCTCCACCCAAGCCGAGTATGGCTCGGAATTGGTTGTTTCGTTGATCCAGTTGACGAGCTTGGTTTTGATTCCCTGCGACTTGATCGGCGGCACGAGGATAGTTCCCACTAGTCTTCCTCGCTTTCTCGATCAACAACGAGAGATAAGTCACCGTTCCTGTACTCGACGAACTGTCTGAGTGACGAGATTGCTGTAGGCTCGCCATGCGCATTGGTGGTTTTGATCTTTCGATAGTTGATCCAGTAGTCATCAAACCACTTTTCACCAAGCTTGTGAAAAGTACCTCGACCGCCGACTAAATTTTGAATGTCCTTAATGCTGCCGATGTTTGCCGTGTTACCGCTGCCCCCCTTGTCACTCGCGATACGCCATTTTTCTGCAACGAAGAACTGAAAATTGCTGGCTACTGAGACGATGCTGCTCAGATCGTCCACCTTGTGTGTGCGTGTTTCGTCTATCGTCGCGTTGGGCGTTCGGTCATATATAAGTCCGAGACAAAAATGAGCGCCGTATGATGCGTACGGAAAGCGAATATTTTTCGTGCTTGTTCGGTTTACAAAGTATTCACCGTGTGAACCCAGTGTGAATCCGTTGCAGGTGTGCGGTTTCTTCGGGTTGCGATATGTCGTTTTGAGATCGAGTGCAAAACGAATCGCATCATCAGCTTTATTCACGAACGAAATGTCAGGGTAGTGATTCTGATGTTCAGCTAACGCGATTCGATAACCCATTCGTTCAGCGAATTGAGCGATGTGTGGAAACAAGTGAATTTCCAATATTTTGGAAACAATCTTCGTATCTGAAGAAATTGTGTAGACGTTTTTCAGCGTATCGATGAAGCCTTTAATTGACCACTGTCCATCGGAAGTGGTGAGCGTTTTGGATAGCTCGAGACTGAAATGCTTAAGCGCTTCCTCGAAGTCCGATTTGTTCGTCACGTTAACAGTGTTCATCGCGTCTCGACCATTTTGTTACTTACATTATCGCTGACCGTCGACAAATTGCTGATCGGCCTATCAACAACTAGGTCTGACCGCAACGCATGACCCAATCAACGCTCTTTCACGCGCATGCGGCCCGCTCGATATTGGCTTATAGATCGGCGTAGGTGCTCGGCATTAGCAGGTTCAGCGAGCAAATAAGCCGTCTCGGTAAAACCGTCAGCGGCGTCGAGCATTGATGCATTACTTTCGGGGTCAATGCCCGCATGCATCCCGCCTTTTCCCCTTAGCACGGGAAACTTTAGTTTGGACTCTTTTTTGACGGGTGACTTAGTCATTCGATTCTCTTAGTCCTCAGCCGCCGATGTTCAAGCGTAAGCGCACAAGGTGCATTTTGCTCGCCGACAATCTACACCACCATCGGCGTAACCGCCCCATCCATAGCCACCACTGCACCCGTGATGTAGCTCGCGCGGTTTGATGCGAGGTACACCACGGCGTCGGCGATTTCGCTGGGTTCGGCGATGCGGCCGAGGGGGCGTGTGGCTTTGGCGCGCGCTAGGGCTTCTTCCATGCTGATGCCTTGTTGCCGTGCTTCGGCTTGCATGCCTTCTTGTAGACGTTCGGTGAGCGTGAGGCCAGGGTTGACGGCG
>JAKQKT010000074.1 GCA_029560515.1 Pseudomonadota bacterium | reverse complement strand
AGATTGCTGCGCAAAGCCGTATGCAATGCAGCACGTTGTTCGGATTGATTTACCTGTTTGCCGTCAAACAAATCACGAATGGCATTCGATATGGAGAAACTATCGGCCAATTCGAACAAGGCGTTCAATGCCTGCCCATCCATCCGCTGGCGGGCAAAGCTGGCTTGCAGCGAACCGACTTGAAGCGACATGTTTCTAGCGCGCGTCACATCCTGACTAACATCGCGTAAATGGAAATCTTTCAGCCGCTGCCCATCGGCGAGCACTGCATTCCATCCGGCTTTGTTATCCATCGAACTCATGCAAAATCAAATTCAAGATTGTCGATCAAGCGTGTGCGACCCAAACGGGCGGCAATCAGGGCGAGCAGGTTTTTCTCGTTCGGTTCGATCGCCCGCGATAAATCACTGCGGCGAATTTCGGCATAATCAACCACGAAGCCCATCATTTCCAGGCGCTGTTTCGCCTCCGCTTCGATGCCATGAATCGGCATACCCAGAGAAGCCTGGTCTTTCATGAAGTTCAGTGTTTGATAGATGAAAGTTGCCGTCTGACGCTGCTCGTCTTCCAGATACTGGTTGCGTGAGCTCATCGCCAGGCCGTCTGCCTCACGCAAGGTGGGCGCAGGAATGATTCGAGTCGGGAAGCTCATCTCGGTCGCCATGTAGCGGATGACTTGCAGTTGCTGGTAATCCTTGCGGCCAAACACGGCAACATCGGCCTGCACCATATTGAACAAGCGTGCCACAACTTGCGCAACGCCGTTGAAATGTCCCGGACGATGCATGCCGCACAAAATATCGGTGATGCCGGGCACGTGCATTTGCACGCAGCCCATCGTGCCGAACGGATACATTTCCTCTACCGATGGCAGCAACAAGGCATCGCAAGCTTTTCCCGCGAGGCCGTTGATATCGGAATCCGGCGTGCGTGGATAGCGTGCGTAATCTTCGTTGGGCCCGAATTGCGTCGGGTTCACGAAAATGCTCGCCACCACTTTATCGCTGTGCTGCCTCGCCAATTCGACCAAGGCGAAATGCCCTGCATGCAAATTGCCCATGGTCGGAACGAATCCGATACGAAGCCCGGCTTTTTTCCAATCGGCGATCTGTGTCCGCAATGCGGCAACCGAGTTAAATGTTTTCATTCGTAGCTATGTTCCGCGGTTGGGAATGTCGATTCACGTACGGCTTTTCCATAAGCCTCGAATGCACCCTGGATGCTGCCGGCGTCGGCCATGAAGTCTTTCACGAAACGCGGACGGCGATGGCCGCTGTTCATGCCGAGCATGTCGTGCAGCACCAGAATTTGTCCGTCGCAATGCGGCCCTGCACCGATCCCGATGGTAGGTATTTTTATGCTGCGAGTGATTTCTTCTGCCAAACCCATCGGCACGCATTCGAGCACCAGACAGTCTGCGCCAGCTGCTTCCACCGCTTTCGCATCGGCGATCATTTTTTTGGCGGCATCGCCTTCGCGACCCTGCACACGATAGCCACCGAGCTTCATTACCGATTGCGGTGTCAGACCCAAATGCGCACAGACCGGAATATCACGTTCCGACAAGAAGGTGATGGTTTCAAGCACATGACCGGCACCTTCAAGTTTCACCATGCTGGCACCGCCTTCGGCGATCAACAAGGTAGCGGCATCCAGTGCGCGTTCGGGTGTCGCAAAACTCTGGAATGGCATGTCGGCGATCAACAGGGCGCTGCGGAGGCCGCGGGCAACACAGGCGGTGTGGTAAACAATGTCATCCACCGTTACCGGTAGCGTGCTTGCCTTACCCTGCATGACCATGCCCAGTGAATCGCCGACGAGTATCACGTCGAGACCGGCCGCGTCGACCGCACGTGCAAAGCTGGCGTCGTAAGCGGTGATCGCCACGATTTTTTCACCGGCGGTTTTCATTTCGCGTAATTTCGGCACCGTGAGTTGCGGACGACGCGCTGGCTTGGGTTGATCTGCGTACATGGGTGCTCTCTTCAATGCCCGGTGGGGCTGCGCTACTCTAAGATTTTAATGTCGGAAATGTCGAGCTTTGCAAGGCAGTCTTTCAGACTGCCCTGCCCCGGAATTTCCAGATCATTGACCAATTCCGCCAATGGCACCAACACAAACGCGCGTTCGTGCATATGCGGATGCGGCACGCGCAAATTCGCTTCATTGATAACATCGTCACCAAACAGAAGAATGTCGAGATCAAGCGTGCGCGGCTGCCAGCGTTCATCCTGCTGGCGAATGCGGCCAAAACGTTCTTCTATCTCGAGTAGCTTCTGCAGCAGGATGTTCGGCGTCAGACGCGTTTGCAGTTCGGCGACGCCATTCAGGAAATCGGCTTGATCGGTATTACCCCAGGCCGGCGTCCGGTAGATGGCGGATTGGCGACGCAGGGTTGTCTGCGGAATTTCATCGATCGCAAACAAGGCTTCCATCAGCGTCGCTTCCACGTCACCCATATTGCCGCCAAAACCGATAAATACACGGCGTGATTCATTGATCATGGCGTTGCTTCTTGCGGCGATGGACGCGGTTTGCGACGTCGGCGTTTTTTCGGCGCTGCCGACAAATCGCCGGGTTCGGAACCGTGCAAGGTTTTTTTGGAATCAAGCCTTGAAGCCAGCATTTCGGGGCTCTGTATCTGCGCTTCACGCCAGAACGCGACGTCTTCCGCCACTTCGGGGGCTCCACTCATTCGTAATTCAAGAAAATCGAATGCAGCACGGAAACGCGGGTGCGACAGCAATCGGAAAACGCGCTTGCGAACACGTTGCGAGAAACGCGATTGCAGCAACCAAATTTCCTGCATCGGCAGGGAAAAACGGCGCGGCAAAGCGATCCGCTCCGCCTGATGCAGGGTCACGCGGTCAGCCGCACGCTGCTGCGCCACCGTCGAATCAACACCGGTTTTTTGCAGTATTGCCAGCTCGCGGCAATAAGCGGGCCATAGCAATGCCGCGAATAAAAATGCCGGCGTTACCGGTTTTCCTTCCGCGATGCGCGTGTCGGTATTACGCAAAGCCTGCAATACCATCGCACGTAATGCGCCGCTGCTATTGGTATTCAAGGCCTTGGCGGTTTCCGGGAACAACACATTCAGCAAACCATGGGTTTCAAGACCGAGAAAACTTTTTTCGGCATGCCCGGACAAAAACATCTTCAAACATTCGTCGAACAAGCGTGCCGGCGGTGCGTCACTGACCAGGCTCGCCAGCCGTGAAATCGGTTCGGCAGCGGAATCGTCAATCGTGAAATTCAATTTCGCCGCCAGACGAATGGCGCGCAGCATGCGAACCGGATCTTCCCGGTAACGCGAATCGGGGTCACCGATCAGTTTCAATACACGCGCATTGACGTCTTCGAAACCACCGACATAGTCGCGCACCGAAAAATCATCCACCGTGTAATACAGGGCGTTCGCGGTAAAGTCGCGGCGGATCGCATCGTCTTCAATCGTGCCGTACACGTTGTCGCGCAAGAGGCGTCCGCCATCTTCGGTTTCGCGATCACCGCTGCCATCGTCCGAATTGGCACGAAATGTCGCGACTTCGATAATTTCCTGGCCAAACATGATGTGCGCCAGACGAAAACGCCGACCAATCAGCCGGCAATTGCGGAACAGGCTGCGAACCTGGTCAGGGGTGGCGCTGGTAGCGACATCAAAGTCTTTCGGATGCCCGCCAATCAACAAATCACGCACTGCTCCGCCGACGAGATAGGCGTCAAAACCACCCTCGCGCAACTTGTAAAGCACGCGCAAGGCGTTGGGACTGATGTCCTTGCGGGAAATGGCATGCGCATCGCGGGTTATGACGCGATGCTGCAGGCGGATTGTGTTTTGTGCGTTTTCTTCCATTAAGTTCGCTCGACACCGGATTCCTTCCGGTCTTGGCCGCCGTTTGGGCGGAACTCTATAAGCCCGTTATACTACCGGCTGAGCTGACTCCTAGCTATGCAAGCAGATTCAAACTTGGCTAATCGAGAAAGCTGCTGATTAAAATCAAATACTTAGGTCAGAACACCGACCCGCTACCGGAATACAAACCATGCCATTTGTCGTTGTTGATAACTGTATCCGCTGCAAATACACCGATTGTGTGGAAGTTTGCCCGGTGGATTGCTTTCATGAAGGTCCGAATTTCCTGGTAATCGATCCCGACGAGTGCATCGATTGCACCCTGTGTGAACCGGAGTGTCCGGCAAAAGCGATTTATCCGGAAGACGATGTGCCGGCCGGTCAGGAAAACTTCATTGCCTTGAATGCCGAGCTTTCGAAAGAATGGCCGGTCATCACCACGCGCAAGGAAGGCTTGCCGGATGCCGCTGAATGGGATGGAAAACCCGGCAAATTGGAATTTTTGCAAAGATGAGCGTGAGCCAGTCGTCGCTGCAATCGAGATTACTCGCCACGATCCGCACCGTACCCGATTGGCCCAAGACCGGCGTACATTTTCGCGACATCACGCCGCTATTCCAGTCGCCCGATCTTTGGGCGGAAGTGATTTCGCATTTCGTGGAACGCTACAAGCACAGAAAGATAGATGCAATCGCCGGTCTGGAAGCCAGGGGATTCATTCTGGGCGCTGCGCTGGCGCATTCGATGAACCTGCCGTTTATCCCGATCCGCAAGAAAGGAAAGTTACCCTACAAAACCTTGTCGGAGGATTACGATCTGGAATACGGCACGGCCACCATGGAAATCCACACCGATGCCTGCCGTCCGGGTGACAAGGTTTTACTGGCGGACGATCTGATTGCCACGGGCGGCACCTTGTTGGCCGGGAAAAAGCTTCTCGATCGCATTGGCGCCGAGGTCATCGAGGCAGCCGTGGTTATTGACCTGCCTTATCTTCGCGGCGCAGAGAAATGCCGCGCTTCCGGTTTGCCGGTGTATGCCTTGATTCAGTTTGATGGTGACTAGAAATTCACGACTTGTGCTGACACAAAAAAAGCGCCCGAAGGCGCTTTTTCTATTTCACGGTTTCTAAAATCAATTCAAGCGTGATTTCAGGATACCGAGCAGACGGCTGGCTGGCGAGTTCGCGGCAGCCGCACCTTCGGAAGTGAAGGCAGTCACACGGGTGGAATCACCTGCTGCTTCGGCGCGGATCAGATAATTCAAACCTTGATAGCGAACATCGTAACTGCCCAAAGCTTGTGCGCTGCCGGTAACGGTGAC
>JAKQKT010000128.1 GCA_029560515.1 Pseudomonadota bacterium | reverse complement strand
GCTTTTTGATGCGAGGCCAGTGCAAAAGCATCCTGATCTTCACGTGAGACATTCCATTCCGACGCGACTTTTTCGGCGGTGATGCCCATGCCGTAGGCTATAACGATATTGTCGTCTTCGAATACTTTCGGACTCATCGCGACCTTGTTGCCCATCATCGGCACCATGCTCATGCTTTCGGTACCACCCGCGAGCATCAAATCGGCTTCGCCCAGACGAATGCGATCGGCTGCCAATGCAACGGACTGTACGCCGGAAGAACAAAAACGATTGATGGTTTGTGCGGCAATCACATTTGGTAAACCGGCCAACAACAGACCGATACGCGCCACGTTCATGCCTTGCTCGCCTTCCGGCATCGCGCAACCAATGATGGCGTCATCAATACGGCTGGTATCGATGCCCGGTGCCTGCGCACAAACGGCTTTCAATACATGGGCCAGCATTTCGTCTGGACGGGTGTTACGGAACATGCCGCGCGGAGCCTTGCCAACCGGTGTGCGAGTAGCGGCAACGATATAGGCTTCTTGAATTTGTTTGGACATTTTGATTCTCCTGGTCTCGTGCGCTTAGTTGCGAAGTGGTTTGCCGTTTTGCAGCATGTACAGAATGCGTTCCTGGGTTTTCGGCATCAAAGCCAACGCGATGAAATGCTCGCGCTCCAGTTTCAGCAACCATTCTTCGTCGACCAATGAACCACGATCAATATTGCCACCGCAGAGCACCGTCGCAATACGCGTTGAAACTTCCATATCGTGCTCGGAGATAAAGCGGCCTTCGAGCATATTGACCAGCATCATCTTGAATGTCGCGATGCCTACATCGCCAGCCACCGGAATTTGACGTGCCGGCAGAGCAGGGCGATAACCCGATTCCGCCAGGGCTTTCACTTGCTGTTTGGCGACGTAGAGCAATTCGAATGCGTTGAAGATCACAAGGTCATTCTCGCGGGCGAGTTTCAGTTCTTTCGCTTCGAGAGCCGACGCCGAAACTTTACCCATCGCGATGGCTTCGAAATAAGGTTTCAAGCCTGCGAATACATCGCCGCCCTGGCCAACGGCCAGACCGACACGGGTCGCGATTTCTTTCAGACCGCCACCGGCTGGCAGCAAGCCGACGCCGGCTTCGACCAAACCGATATAACTTTCCAGCGAGAACACGGTACGAGCCGAGTGCATCTGGAATTCGCAACCGCCGCCGAGTGCCAGACCACGGACTGCCGCAACGACAGGAACCAGTGCGTATTTGATACGTTGGCTGGTGGCCTGGAAATTGGCGACCATCGATTCGAATTCTTTCAGTTTGCCGTCTTTCAGACTTTGCATCGCGCCGGACAAATCGGCACCGGCAGAGAAGGTGTCCTTGTTTTGCCAGATCACCATGCCGGTGAAATCTTTTTCGGCGATATCGATCGCCTGCTGGATTCCTGCCAACACGCCGTCACTGACAGTGTTCATCTTGGTCTTGAAGCTGAGGACCGCAATGCCATCGCCGTCATGCCACATACGAACGGCATCGGTTTCGAATACGGTTTCGCCCGGCGAGAAGGTTTCGCCGAGTACAGGATCCGGGAAACGCTGACGTGCGTACACAGGGTTGGTCGAACGGCCAACGACCTTGTTTTGAGCCGGGCTATAACTGCCAGCGGCTTCGTTCACGCCATCGCGTTCGCTTACCCAAGCTGGCAATGGTGCCGAGCTCATTGATTTGCCGGCAGCAATATCTTCCTGAATCCAGCTAACGACCTGTTTCCAACCGGCCGCTTGCCAGGACTCGAACGGGCCTTGAGCCCAGCCATAACCCCAGCGAATGGCCAGATCGACATCGCGTGCGGTGTCGGCGATGTCCGCCAGATTGTAGGCGCTGTAATGAAATAGATCGCGGAACATGGCCCACAGGAATTGAGCCTGCTTGTGTTCACTGGCGCGGAGCTTGGCAAATTTTTCGGCAGGATTCTTGATCTTCAGAATCTCGACGATTTCCGGTGCGGCTTCGCCACTAGCAGGGCGATAGTCTTGTGCTTTCAGATCCAGTACGACGATATCTTTGCCACGTTTCTGGAAAATGCCGGCACCGGTTTTCTGGCCGAGCGCACCTTTGGCGATCAAGGCCTGCAACCAATCCGGAGCCTTGAAGTATTCTTTCCATGGATCGTTCGGAAGCGTATCGGCCATCGTTTTGATGACGTGTGACATGGTGTCCAGACCGACAACATCGGAAGTTCTGTAAGTCGCCGATTTCGGCCGACCGAGCAATGGACCGGTCAAGGCATCAACTTCATCAAAGCCCAAGCCGAAGGCTGCGGTGTGATGCAGAGTCGAAAGTATCGAGAAGACACCGATTCGGTTGCCGATGAAATTCGGGGTGTCCTTGGCGTAAACGACGCCTTTACCTAGGGTGGTAACCAAGAATGATTCCAGACCTTCGAGCACGGCTTTATCGGTATCCTTGCAAGGAATCAATTCGGCCAAATGCATGTAACGGGGCGGATTAAAGAAGTGCACGCCGCAGAATCTGTGGTGAAGTGATTCATCAAGAACATCAGCTAAGCTATTGATTGATAAGCCAGATGTATTCGAAGCTAGGATCGCATTTTTATTTACGAAGGGCAGGATTTTGGCGTACAGGTCTTTTTTCCAATCCAGACGCTCAGCGATTGCTTCAATGATCAAATCGCAGCCTTTCAGCCATTCAAGATGCTCGTCGTAGTTGGCCGCAACAATAGCCGTTGCCTTGTCCTTCGACGCCAACGGAGCCGGTGAAAGCTTGCCAAGATTGGCGATAGCTTTATTCACGATGCCGTTCTTTTCGCCGTCTTTGGCAGGTAAATCGAAGAGGATGGTGTCCACATTGGCATTAACTAAATGAGCGGCAATCTGCGCGCCCATCACGCCAGCGCCGAGAACGGCGACTTTACGGATGCGAAGCTGTGACATGTATAACTCCGGGTTATGAAACAAAAAAATCAGGCTGCGCGAAGTCCGGCAGCGGCGAAACGGATAAGGCCCTGGGCGGCTTTGTCAGCATGCGCCCTGTCGGAAACACCGGCCGGACGCTTGATCAGGCCGAAATCTGCCATGGCGTAAGTCAGCGCGCCGGCAGTGAAATCCAGTCTTAGATAAAGATCTTCCTTTGCCAAGCCTGGCAAACAGGCCGCCAAGGCTTTGGCAAATTCACGTAAAACCTGACCATAGTTATCGGAAAGAAATTTCCGCAAGCCATCGTTTTTTTCAGCATATGCACGAGCCAGAACACGGACAAATGCCGATCCGTGACGGTCGTAGGTAAGAGCCAGGGCTGGCTGGATAAAAGCAGCCAAAATAGCTTCCAGATCGCCGGGCTTGTCATCGACAGCCTGTCGCAGCTGGCTTAGACGCCGCTCGCTCATCTCGTCCATCCTGCGCCGAAAGACCTCATTGACAAGGTTTTCTTTTGAGCCAAAGTGGTAATTGACGGCCGCGATATTCACGTCTGCGCGACTGGTAACCTGGCGCAGCGAGGTGCCGGCAAATCCGAATTGGGCGAATAATTCTTCGGCAGCGCCAAGAATGCGATCCTTGGTATTGAAGTGGGCGGTTGGCATAAACGGCATTTGCTCCAGCGTTTGATTCAAACGGATGTTTCAAGCTTAAATTCGAACGTTTGTTGGGTCAAGTCATAGTCGAGCGTCAATGACAAATGTCCGGAGCTCGCAACGAACGCGACAGAGCTTTCAGAATTCGCGCTAAGTACGTGTTTAATTGAGCTTTTTATGGTAAATTTAGCGACTTTCAACCCTTAGACACTGGAGTTACACCATGGCGCTGGAACGCACCATCTCAATTATCAAACCCGATGCCGTTGCGAAGAATGTAATTGGCCAAATTTATGCCCGTTTTGAAAATGCAGGCTTGAAAGTAGTCGCTGCAAAAATGAAACACCTGTCGCGCAAAGAAGCCGAAGGTTTCTACGCCGTGCACAGCCAACGTCCTTTCTTCAATGCACTCGTTGAATTCATGATTTCCGGTCCCGTGATGATCCAAGTTCTGGAAGGCGACAACGCCGTGCAGAAAAACCGCGATCTGATGGGCGCCACCAATCCGAAAGAAGCGGCCGCCGGAACGATCCGCGCCGACTTTGCTGAAAGCATCGACGCCAATGCCGTACACGGTTCCGATAGCCTGGAAAATGCCGCGATTGAAACTGCCTATTTCTTCGCTGCCACCGAACTTTGCCCGCGCTGAGTTTAATAGAGAAAACCGTGACCGACGTTAATTCCAAAATCAATTTGCTCGATCTCGACCGCACAGGCATGGTGGAATTTTTCACCGGCTTGGGCGAAAAACGTTTTCGTGCCGAGCAGGTGATGAAGTGGATTTACCATCGCCACGTCGACAATTTCGAGGAGATGACAGATCTTGGCAAGGCTTTACGCGCCAAGTTGATGGATCAAGCCGAAGTTCGTCCACCGAAAACAATGTTCGACAAACCTTCGCTCGACGGCACCCAGAAATGGTTGCTCGGCATGGACACCGGCAATGCCGTCGAGACGGTTTTCATTCCCGACAAAGGTCGCGGTACGTTGTGCGTATCAAGCCAGGTCGGCTGCGGTTTGAACTGCCAATTCTGTTCGACCGCGACGCAAGGTTTTAATCGCAACCTTTCCACTGCCGAAATCATCGGTCAGGTCTGGGTTGCCGCCAAGGCGCTTGGCAACCAGGTGCACCAGCAACGCAAACTCACCAATGTCGTGATGATGGGAATGGGGGAGCCATTGTTGAACTTCGATAATGTCGTTCGTGCAATGAGCATCATGCGCGACGACCTCGGATTCGGCCTGGCTAACAAGCGCGTGACTTTATCGACAGCCGGTCTGGTACCGATGATCGACAAGCTTTCGATCGAAAGTGATGTGTCACTCGCTGTTTCGCTGCATGCGGCAAATGACGAATTGCGTACTGAACTGGTACCACTCAATAAAAAATATCCGCTAGCAGAATTGATGGATGCCTGCATCCGTTATGCCGAGCGCAAACCGCGTACTTCGATTACATTCGAATACACGATGATGAAAGGTGTCAACGACACGCCTGCATTAGCCCGGCAACTGGTGAAATGGGTGCATGCACTGCATGCCAAGGCTCAGCGTAACGATATTGCCAAGATCAACCTGATTCCGTTCAATCCCTTCCCGGGCACGCGTTTCGAACGATCGACCGAAGAAGACATTCGTGGCTTCCAGAAAATTCTTCTGGACAATGATGTACTCACGATGGTTCGTCGCACCCGCGGTGACGATATCGATGCCGCTTGTGGTCAGCTGAAAGGCCAGGTCATGGACAAGACGCGTCGTCAATCCGAATTCAAGGCAAAGCTGGAAGCACAGGGAATTAGTGATGCGGCTTGAGTCGACCATGAAATGCGGATTCTTTTTCATGTTTGTCGCAATCGCGTTTCCGGCTGTCGCTAAAACACAAGTTGCTGAACCTGCCGAAGCTGCATTGTCCTATGAAGGCGAGCGGGCGATGACGATTTCCCAGGATTTTCTGCAAAAAGGAAAACTGGACGAAGCATTGGCGAGTGCTGAACTCGCTGTCCGGGCTGATCCCAAGCTGGGCGTTGTTCACGCACAGAAAGCCGCCGTGCTCGATAAAATGAATCGGCAAAAAAAGGCCGCGCAGGCTTATGACAAAGCCCTGAAATTGTCGCCAAGAAATGGATATGTGCTGAACGCGGTTGCCATCAACTTATGTTCCCGCGGCAAACTCGCGGATGCGGATGCGCTTTTCGTCAGAGCAGTAAAGGACGTTAACTATCCGATACCGCAACAGGCACTTCAAAATGCAGGATTTTGTGCATTCAAGGCCGGCAACCAAATGCTTGCCGAACAACGCTTTCGCTCTGCGCTGATAGCCGATCCTGATTCGAGACAAAGTCTTGAATTAATGGCTGAAATAAAATTTTCGCAATCCCGTTTTTTTGATGCCCGTGCATTCATGCAAAGACGTGAGGCATTGGGTCCATTGAATGTTCCACTGTTGCAACTTGCTCAGAAAATAGAAAAGTCAGCCGGCGACGACCGTGCTGCAGCGAAATACCAAAAAGAGTTGGATATCTTGTCGCAAGCTCAAATTCAGCCGCCCACGGGAGAGGGGCAGAAGAAGCCATGAACGATAACGCCTATCAAGAAACACTATTTGCCGAACCCATCGGTCTGCAATTGAGACATGCCCGTGAAAAGAACGGGATGAAAGCCAGCGACGCATCTGCGCGACTGAAATTACCTGTCGACGTAATTGACGCCCTCGAACGCGAAGACTGGCAGAAGCTCGGCGCCCCTATCTACGTTCGCAGTTATCTGACCAGCTATCTGAAATTGCTCGGATTGCCTGTGTCGATGGCAAGCGAAGTGAAATTCGAGCCTGCACCCAGTTCGACGATGAAGTTGTTGAGTGACAAGCCGGTAAGACGCGATATTGATAAAACTCTCGGCACACTCGGCTATTTCGCGATAACCGGAGTTATCGTTACTTCGGTGATCATGCTTGCCATGCACTTTCAGGCACCAGGCAAGAGTACCGAAGCATTGCCTCTGGATATCCAGGCGCAAACTCGTATTGAGCCTGCACAGCCAACGACAAGCACGGCAGCGGTGAGCAATGCCGGCGAAGTCCAAGCTCCGACTTCGAATCAGGCTCCCGTCATGGCCAGCATTGCACCTATCAATTCTTCCTTGCCAACGAAGGCATGGGAAATTCGGGTGAACGCAGATAGCTGGGTAGAGATCACCGGTGCCGATGGCAAGCGTGTGGAAAGTGGAATAATCAGCGCCGGTACTGTTAAACAATATAATGCGGATCAGTTGATGAGCGTGACGATAGGAAATGCCGATCAGGTACAAATTCTTCGGAACGGACAGGCGATGGATTTCAGCGCATTCAAACAAGATAATGTGGCACGTTTCAAAATCGCGGGCGATGGCACATTGATTGCCAAAACTGCCATGCAATGACGCAACAAGCAATTTCCAAGCAATCACCAATATCATTAAAGCCAAACAGATTAGAGAATTATGTCCAATCATCAAATTGACGAATACGAATTAGGCGAACGTGTAAGAACCTGGTTCAAGGAAAACAGCGGTTCACTGATCACTGGGATTGCACTTGGCCTGGCTTGTATTGCCGGTGCTCAATGGTGGCTCGGAAATGGCGAAAAGCATAAATCCGAAGCAAGCATGCAATACCAGGCATTCCTTCAGGCTGCCGAAAAGACCGATACCGCAAAAGCAAAAATCGTTTTGGCACTGCTGGAGTCGAAATATTCCGATACTCCCTATCTGAATTTCGCCGTATTGCGCCAAGCCGAGCTGCTTCAGTCTGCCCAGAAAAATGACGAAGCCCTGAAGCTTCTGCAGGCTAATGTCGGAAAGATCGACGACCCCAGTGTCAAGGAGCTTTTCCAACTGCGCATCGCACGCCTGCAATTGATCAGCGGTAAGGCAGACTTGGCACTGAAAGCAGTATCAGGCATCAAGGAGAGCATTTATCCTGCATCCCTCGAGGAAATCCGGGGCGATGCGCAATTGGCCCTTGGTAAAAGGGAACTTGCCAGCCAGGCTTATGTCAAAGCGCTCACTGCTTTGGATGAAGCAGCGCCGATTCGTAATTTAATCGAATTAAAACTTATAGAAGCAGGTGGCTCTGTGCCTGCTAAGCCGGGAGCTTGATCCATGTTGCAACGCATTGTTTTAATTTGTTTGATTGCACTTACGCTGAATGGTTGTTCGACCGTCAAGGGATGGTTTGGTGGTTCCAAGAACACAGCGTCTGAACCCGCCGAATTGAAAAAAATGACCAATGCCATTGCGGTCAAACAACTCTGGTCAACCGATATCGGTAAAGGAGAGCGCAAGCTATGGTTACGCCAAAAGCCTGCGTTGTCTGGTAATAAAGTTTATGTGGTTGACGACCATGGCCGCGTGATTGCGCTGGATGCCATGAACGGCAAGAGCGTGTGGGAATCCAAAGCACTGGAAATGAAAAGCAGTGGCAGCCGCTTGCTGTTCTGGCGAAAGCATTCAACCGAGACCGGCCTGACGAGTAGTCCTGGTGTTGGTGGTGGATTGGTTGTCGTCGGTGGTCGCAATGGTGAAGTGATTGCACTCGATGCCGAGACAGGCAGCAAAAAATGGGCTGCGAAAATTACTTCCGAAGTCGTCAGTGCCCCATTGGTTGCAGATGATCGTGTCATCGTTCGCAGTGGCGATGGTCGTATTTTCGGTTTTGATGTTGCCGACGGTACCCGCAAATGGGTTTTCGATCGTGCAATGCCCACTCTGAGTGTGCGTGGCAATGGTAGCCCGGTAATGGGCACTGGTGTCATTTATGCCGGGTATGAAGATGGCACCGTCGTGATGCTTCGCACAGCTGATGGTCTGCAAGGTTGGGAACAAGTGGTGGCGAGCCCGGACGGTCGTACCGAACTTGATCGCGCTGCAGATATCGATGGCGAAATCCAGGTGGGTGGCGACGCGGTATTTGCGACAAGTTTCCACAACGAAAGCATGGCGCTCGCATTGAATAATGGCCGCCCGATCTGGTCGCGGGACATTGGCAGCTATGGCGGTTTGGCGATGAGTGAAAGCACCATCGTTGTTTCCGACAAGCAGGGTGTTATTCATGGCTTGAGTCGCGTTGACGGTTCGGGTACGTGGAAGCAGGAAGACCTGCAACGCCGCATGCTCACTACGCCGGTTATCCAGGGCAATTATGTGGTAGTCGGTGATCTGGAAGGTTATCTGCACTGGATGAAACTCGACACGGGTGAAATCGTTGCCCGTGTACGCGTGCAGAATGCCTACTTGCGTGGCACCCCCGTCATTTCCAGTGAAGGCGTGCTTTACGCCTTGACCGCAGAAGGCGAATTAGCAGCCTATAAATTGGATCAATAATGATATTGCCGATGGTAGCCTTGGTCGGACGGCCTAACGTCGGCAAGTCCACATTATTTAACGGATTGACGCGTACGCGTGATGCGCTTGTCCATGATGAGCCGGGTGTAACGCGTGATCGCAATTACGGTTTTTGCCGATTGATCGACAATCTGCCGTTTATCGTTTGCGATACCGGCGGTTTGTCGGGTGATGAAGAAGGCCTTGCCGGCGCAACCGCGAAACAATCGCGAGCTGCTGTCGACGAGGCCGATCTGGTTTTATTCGTCGTCGATGGCCGCGAAGGCCCGAGTGCGATGGATCAAAATATTCTTCCTTGGCTCCGACGCAGCGGAAAGCAGATCGTATTGGTGGTCAATAAAACCGATGGCGTGGATGAAACCGCCGCCATCAATGAATATTCACGTTTCGGTATCGAAACAAAAATAGCGACGGCTACCGCGCATCAACGCGGCATTCCGCAATTGCTCGAAGTCATCAAATCGAAACTGCCTCAGCCTTCCAAGGAAGATGCTGATGCTTCAAGCGAAACCGATCCGGACGAAATTCGCCTGGCATTCATCGGTCGCCCGAATGTCGGCAAGTCGACCTTAGTCAATCGTTTGCTCGGAGAAGAGCGCGTCATTGCCTCCGATGTGCCCGGTACGACGCGCGATTCCATTTCGGTCGACATGGTTCGCGATGGCAAAAAATACAAACTGATCGACACCGCCGGGTTGCGCCGCCGCTCGAAAGTCGAAGAAGCGGTAGAAATTTTCAGCACGTTCAAGACACTGCAATCGATAGAAACCGCACAGGTATCAGTCGTCATGCTCGATGCCGGCGAGGGCGTTACCGAACAGGATGCAACCGTACTTGGCCATGTACTGGAAGCGGGCAGGGCACTGGTTATCGCCGTCAACAAGTGGGATGGACAGAGTTCATACCAACGCGACCAGACGATGGGAATGCTCGAACGCAAACTGTCGTTCTGCACTTGGGCAGAACGCGTCACGATTTCCGCCAAGCACGGCACCGGCATGCTGGAATTATTCAAGGCGATCAATCGCGCCCATGAATCGGCAACCCGCGTTTTCGGTACTTCAGAAGTCAACAAGGCTCTGGAAATAGCGACTGAAACCAATCCGCCACCGGTTCAAAATGGCCACGTAGCCAAACTTCGTTTCGTGCATCCGGGCGGCACTAATCCGCCAACCTTTATAGTGCATGGCACGCGTCTGAAAAAATTGCCGGAAAGCTATAAACGCTATCTCGAAAACTTTTTCCGCAAACGTTTCAAACTCAGCGGCACGCCGGTGCAATTCATCTACAAGGAAGGCGTGAATCCGTTTGAAGGCAAGAAGAACGTGCTTACCGAAAAACAAGTCAAGTCACGCCAACGTTTGATGAGACACGCCAAGCGCAAGTGAAGTTTTACGAAAGCATCAGTCTAGGCATACTGGCAGGTGGTCGCGGTTCGCGCCTGAATGGTGCGGACAAAGCCTTTGTCCGCCATGAAGATAAATTCCTTTGCGAGCGCATTCTGGACAAACTTCAGATGCGCTTCGCCGGGAAATACATCAGTGCCCGCAAACCGGATGAGCGTTATGCGGCAATGAATATTAATCCCGTGTTCGACAAGCGCACTGCGTTTTCTGGACCGCTCGCTGGTATTGAGGCATTACTGGATGCCTGCGAGAGCGAATACCTGTTGACCATTCCAGTCGATATCAAAAATATCCCTGTGAGGCTGATCGAACAATGGCTCGATTATCCGGAAGCACCCGGCACTCAGCTACGCGACAGCGATGGTATGCAACCATTGTTTGCCTTATGGCACGTCAACAGTTGCCTGTCCACCGTTAGACAGGCACTTGATGGGCAGGAAAAGGCCGTTCATTCAGTCCTTGCGAAATTAAATTTTAAAATTATTGACCGCACCGACATCCAAATCGGTAATCTAAACACCCCCGAAGATTTTAATACCCTGTGAACTCGACATATCCTCAAAGAATCAGTTTTTCCGACGCACAGACCATCATTGACGATGTCGCTGCTGCGAATCGTTTAGGTGTCGAACGCGTACCGCTGGCGCGTTCATTGAACCGTGTTTTGGCCGAGGACATCATCTCCACGGTCACATTGCCAAACTTTGATAATGCCGCGATGGATGGTTACGCACTGCGTGCGGAAGACCTTAACGAATACGCTAAAACCGGCTTCGAAATCATCGGCGAACAATTTGCGGGGCCGCCGAAAGGTTTTGTGATCGAAAAAGGCCAGTGTGTCCGCATTACGACGGGTGCGATGTTGCCCGAAGGCACTGACACCATTGCGATCAAGGAAGACAGCAGCGAAGAGCAGGGCAGCGTGAAATTCCATGCGCCGGTCAAGTTCGGCTCCAATATTCGACGTGCCGGTGAAGATGTCGCCATCGATGACAATATCGCGAAAGCCGGGCAGGTATTGAAAGCCGCAAGAATCAGTCTGCTCGCGGCGGTGGGTTTGCACGATGTTGCTTGCGCCACACGCCCGACCGTGGCGATCTTTACCAGCGGCGATGAATTGCAAGCGCCCGGACAACCACTACAGGCAGGCCAGATTTATGACAGCAATCGCGTGTTGCTGCAAAATTTGTTGATCGCCGAAGGCCTGGAACCGGTTGCCTGGCCGGTCTTGCCCGATGATCCTGCTCGTATCGAAACCGCATTGCGGGACGCCGCGTTTTCATTCGACGTCGTTATTACTTGCGGCGGCGTATCCGCCGGCGAAAAAGATTATCTCCCGGCGTTTCTGGAACAACACGGACAAATCCATTTCTGGAAAGTCCGCATGAAACCCGGTATGCCATTGTTGTTTGGCCAAGTCGGCAAGACTTTGTTTTTAGGTTTGCCCGGCAACCCGGTTTCCGTATTGGCGACATTTTTAAGTCTCGGCCGCCGTTTGCTGGACGGGCTTCAGGGCAGGGCGGAGCCACGCAGTCTCTTGCGTGCCCAGCTTTCGCAAAGCATCACCAAGCAACATGCAAGGCTGGAATTCATGCGCGGCGATTTGCATATCGACAATCAGGGCATGATTTCGGTTACGCCTAACGCCGCTACCGGATCGCATCGGCTACGTGCAGCTGCTGAATCTAATGCCCTCATCATGTTGCCAGAAGGCGAAGGCAATATTGCCGCCGGTGCCATGATGCGCGTTTTGCCATATGGCCGCTGGTTGTCCTGATTCGATGAAAAACATCATCACCGACATCACACCTGCACAAGCGGTTTCCATGCAGGCCGATGGCGCGATGTTGATTGATGTGCGCGAACCCGATGAACATGCACTGGGCTTGCCCAGGAACGCATTGGCGATTCCGAGAGCAAGACTGGAACAGGATCCGACTGCGTATATCCCGAATTACGATCACAAGGTGTTGCTGATCTGCGGCAGCGGCATGCGTTCGATGTTGGCGGCAGAAAAACTTGCCGCACTTGGCTATAGCAATTTATTCAATGTGCTCGGTGGATTCCAGCGCTGGTCAACGGAACAATTGCCACGCGAAGATAACAATCTCGACCAGGATTTTACCGAACGTTACGCCAGGCATTTGCGCCTGCCGCAAGTCGGCATCGCTGGGCAGAAAAAACTCGAGCAGGCTCATATCGTGTTGATCGGGGCAGGTGGCTTGGGTTCACCCGCCGCTTATTATCTAGCTGCTGCGGGTGTCGGAAACATCACCATCATCGATAACGATTTGGTGGATAAAAGTAATCTGCAACGGCAAATCCTGCATACCGAGGCGAGCATCGGAAGCCCAAAAGTGGATTCAGCTGCGGCAAGCATGCATGCATTGAATCCAAGGATAAAAATCCGGACGCAACAAGCCAGATTGGATACCGACAATGTCCGCAGCATCATTGCGGACGCTGACGTCGTCATTGATGGTTCGGATAATTTCCCAACCCGCTATTTATTGAACGATGCCTGCGTCGAATTGGCCAAGCCGCTGGTGTATGCGGCCGTTCAACGTTTTAGCGGACAAATGAGCGTTTTCGATGCCGGTCGCCAGCGTGGTTCTGCGCCATGTTATCGCTGTCTGTTTCCCGAAGCACCCAATGGCGAAGATGCACCCAATTGTGCCGAAGCAGGTGTGCTAGGCGTGCTGCCGGGCGTGATGGGTTTGCTGCAAGCCACCGAAGCCATCAAGATCATTCTTGGTATTGGGCAAACGCTTAGCGGCCGTTTGCTACAATTTGATGCACTGTCAATGCGCTTCAGCGAACTGCGAATACCGGTGGACGAAGAATGTCCATGTTGCGGCATTTCAAATCACTGACATACTTCGGGACATGGCCGATAACGACAACGAAAAACCTTTCCAGATACTGTCGCTCGCAGGCGGCGGTTATCTCGGTTTGTACACCGCCGGAGTATTGGCAGAACTGGAAGAGCAGGTTGGTGAACCATTGGGACGCCGTTTCGACCTGATCGCCGGCACCTCGGTCGGTGGAATCCTCGCCATCGCCCTTGCCTACGAAATCCCGATGGCCAAGATCAAGCAGCTATTCCTGGAAAACGGTACCAAGATATTTTCCGGTCGCTCCTTGCCGACAAATCCCGTTTCCCGGTTGAGGGATCTCACACGTTCGGTACTCGGGCCCAAATACAACGGTATCGCGCTGAACAAGGCTCTGGTTACTCATTTGGGCCGCAAAACACTCGGTGAAGCCATACATCCAATTGTTGTACCAGCGGTCAACATCACCAACTGCACCACCAAAGTATTCAAGACGCCGCATGCGCCAGGTTCCCGTGGCGACGAAGGCATCCGTGCGGCCAGTGTCGCCATGGCCACATCGGCGGCACCGACTTATTTTCCGTCGATAAAGATCGGTAGCGAGCTTTACGCCGACGGCGGCATGTTCGCTGTGGCCCCGGATTTGATCGCCATGCACGAGGCGGAGAATTTCATGAAGGTTTCGCCTTCAAGAATCAGGATGCTGTCCATTGGCACTGCGACCGCAAATTACAGACCCATGAGCAAGCTCAGTGAAAAAGACGGCGCCGTCGAATGGCTGTCTGATGGTCGATTGATCCTGTCGCTAATCTCGGTCCAGCAGCAGCATGTGCAATCGATGATGGAAGACCAATTGCGTGATCGGTATTTGCATCTGGATGCAGATTGGCCTGTGGAAAGTGAATTGGGGATCGACATCGCCACACCGGAAGCCGCCAGAATATTGCTGAGATTAGCCTCGGACACATTGAGGCAGCCTAAGATAATGCGTGGACTAAAACGGTATTTGGGATAGGCGGCAAGCTTGAGGGGAGCGACTCGAGAGCCTTTAAATGCTTGTAGAGGCAAATGTCGCACTTCGCATAATGTATAGATGCGTGAATGTTTTTTCATTGGAAATTCTTTCCTCGGTTGGGTAAAAAAAAGCAGGTCAGCAGGAGAGGGCGCGAACTCACGTCGCCACCTTCCCAGCGTTACCGCTTCGATTTAATGCCTGAGCAAAGCTCCCAGCTTTTGAAGCAAAAGCGGCACATCCATGTGCCTTAATCGCAGGGCTCCGCCCTGCACCCGAAGTGCTTTTTTTGTTGTTGGATTGCCATGCGGCACGATGCATTTCACGCCGCCAGAGGACAATGGAAGCCTCCAAATCCTGTTTAATCGAAACATAGGCAATCAAGCCTCGCAAGCCTGTGTATTCGGTGCGCTGAGCCAGAAGGGTGCGGTATAGCTGGGTTAAGGCCGACAGGATGTCTGAGGCAATGCGCCGCCGTTCAGCAGGACGAAGCCTGCGGAATTGCTCCGTAGGGGCTGATTGAGGGCGAGGAATCATGAGGCACCCCCGACAAGCGAAA
Organism: Pseudomonadota bacterium; assembly: GCA_029560515.1. Lineage (GTDB taxonomy): Bacteria > Pseudomonadota > Gammaproteobacteria > Xanthomonadales > Xanthomonadaceae > Arenimonas. Next base: position 4,335 of record JAKQKT010000128.1, on the reverse strand, counting down.
GGGCCGCATCGTCAGCCGTGACAGCGCCGAGATCGCTTTGAAGCACCGACCGAAGCCGCCGAAGAATGGCAACTTGTTGGTCAGGAGTAATGGCCTCAACGGCACCAAGAGTAAACAAATCAACCATGAATTCAGACGCCAGAGCGACACGATCACAGAAGCCCTCAGTTTGTTCCAAGACCTCAAATCGACGCAAAACTAGGGCCAGAGGGCCGACCGGCAAATCTGGAGTTTTTTGGGGCAGGGAAACGACCGTATTCATGCCAGACCCCCTGCTTGAGCCTGCGGCTGGCTCCGGACATCGGCCCTAGCCGATGGCTGGAAGCCGCATTTTTGCTGGTTTTTTGATGTTTCCGTCTGACTTGTTGTTAAAGAGACAAGCCCAGAGGGCACGGACGTAAATCGGCCCCTTCCCACCGAAGCGCCCGATTTGTTGTCCGCAGAAGATTTCAGAAGTTTAGGGGTAGTGCGCAGGTTCTCGACCTTCGCTGGCGCTCCGTTCTCGGCCCTTCGCTGATCCTGTTTTGCCTTGGATTGCCGGCGATATTCGTGGGCCATTTGAGCAGTCAGTGACCACCATCGAGCATCGCCCGCATGAAAGGGAAGATTCTCCGGCGACCACAAAGTATCACCGATGAGGCGATAGCCTTTCCATGCATCGCCAGGTAATTCGTAGCCGCGAAGAATTCGAATCAGTTTGTAAGCCGCGTAAGGAATACGAACACGGCCAGCTTCCCAATTATGTAAGGTGCGTTCGGACACCCGCAATAATTTCGCGGTTTGCTCGATGGTCAGGAAGCATCCAGCACGGGCAGCAGCGAAGCGCTGAGCCGTGATGGGAAAGGGTTTCAGTGCTTTTGAAGTCTTGCCGTAGCGCCTTACAGGGTTATGATTGACTTCGCATAATGTATATTATGTAAAGTAGCAAGAATCGAGTATGGGCTGGCTTTAACGCTCTTCTAGCCCCGTCTAGGCCAAATTCATAGTCGCTAGATAAGATTTCGCCACATTCGATGATGTGCTGGCAGTTGGAGGCCGCCGATCTCTATATTCTGTTTCTCATCCAGCGAAACCGACAGAACATATTCTGGGCACTGCCAACTGTGCAGAATGTCGCCGGTTCTATTATCTGTTTCCACCAATGCAACTGGCCTTAGCCGCCGGGTATCGTGCTTTTTCAACCCCAAACCATATTGCTTGGCGCTGGACTCCTTCATAGTCCAGTAGAGATAAAAATATTGTTCCAGTTCTCCGGACTCACAGGCTTCAAGATGCACAATTTCATCCTCGGAAAAAATATGCCGGGCGATAGCCAGCCAATTTCTGGATTTGCCGTAGCCTTCAATATCGATGCCAATCGGGCTCTGGGAAACAGCCGCCGCTAGCCACTTGCCTGAATGACTTATCGAAACATGTAGGTCGGGCAACTCTGGTAACGCGCTTCTCAAGAATCGGATATTGGACGCAGCTTGATGGTAATCCCAATTGGATGCGCTGCACTGGAACATGCTACTGGCTAATCTTCTAATCGAATAATGGCCTGCAAGATACTGTCTTTTTCTGGATACAGAGCTTATCGAATGATAACGAACCCGCTCTGCCTCACTGAGCCAATTCAAATCCTTGATTAGCGAATCCTGTGCCAGCAGCTCGAGGTTTGCGACCGCCAAGCGGGAGTTTTTTACGGCAGCCTGATTAGCCTTCAACCCAAATACTGTCTGGAAATTTGAATGCATGCCTTCAGCCCGTATTTGCGTATCACATACTATTTTATTTCAGGCAATAAAAAACCCAGCCTGGGCTGGGTTTTTATCGAATCGCCACTGATTAGGTGGCGTCCCCACGGGGATTCGAACCCCGGTCGCATCCGTGAAAGGGATGTGTCCTAGGCCTCTAGACGATGGGGACACGCTAAACTTTTTGAAAAAACTACATCTGGTGGAGCTAAACGGAGTCGAACCGTTGACCCCTTGCATGCCATGCAAGTGCTCTACCAGCTGAGCTATAGCCCCATAAATGGAGAAGCGGAATTGTAAAGATCGCCCTGCACTTCGTCAAGCGTTTGCTGCCAATAATTTTTCATCGGCTCGCAACAAGGTGTGTGGCGCATGTCCCTGGATATCCAGATAGTCGAGCCACTTATTGAGAAAGCTATTCATGCGCAGACGATGGCCAACCATGACTTTGGTGGAAGGCCTTAATCCCAAAACATCCTGCCATTGGCGACCCACATAACAATGGGTGACTTCACATTGTTGCGTGTCGCGATATACGCGGATAAAGGCGGATGGATCGGGTTGTCCGGAGACTGGATCCAGCAAGTCATAACTGAGTTTCAGTTCAAGCGTGTAGGCATGCACCTCAATGACGTCAAGTTGTAAGGCGAGCCCGTCATGTCCGCGGGACTGGTAACGGCCCGCTTTTAAGTCGGCGGTATTGAATAGGTTTTCGGCACGTTCATAGTTTTCCCCATACAAGCCCATCAACCAGCTTAACCGGCTGATTCGGGGCAAAGGAACTGGGCGATTAAATTTCGACATAAGCGGATGCTAGCACTGACGGATGAAAACATCTGCCCTGCCCTGAATATCCGGCACGGATTAGTACATGTGTTTTTCAATGCCGAATTGCGCCAATATCTTGCTCGCGATTTCTTCGATGGATGTGTGTGTTGTGCTCAGATGCGGCAATTGCTGGTTTCTGAACAAGGCCTCGGCGATGGCAACTTCCTTGCGGCATTGCTCGATGGTGGCATAGCGGGAATTGGGTTTGCGTTCGGTGCGAATTTGCTGCAAACGTACTGGATCAATCGTCAATCCGAATAATTTACGGCGATGGGCCTGCAGTCGCTTGGGCATTTCGTCGTTTTCCAGATCTTCTTCGGTCAGCGGATAGTTGGCCGCTTTCACGCCGTAATGCAGAGCGAGATACAGGCAGGTAGGTGTCTTGCCGGAACGCGAAACACCGACCAAGATCAGATCGGCTTCACCATAATCCAGATCAATGCCGTCATCATGGGTCAAGGCATAATTAGTGGCGTTGATTCGCGCCTCGTAGGCAGCAAAATCAACCATGCCATGCGCCTGTCCAACACGTGGTTGGTGCAAAGTTTCGAGTTCCTGCTCTAATGGCGCAATAAAAGGCGCAAATACGTCCATCATGAAAGCTCCGCTCTCGGCAAGAATTGCCGTCAATTGGCTATCCACGACCGTATTCACCACAATGGGTTTCTTCTTCATCTCCAGCCCGGCTGCGTAAATCTGCGCAACAGCCTCTCTTGCCTTGTCGGCATTGTCGACGAACGCGATTCTACGGGTCTGAAACTCCACGCCCGGGAATTGCGTCAATAAGCTGTGACCAATGGTTTCGGCGGTGATTCCGGTGCCGTCAGAGATAAAAAATACCGGTCTTGGCATCTCGTCGCTCGCAAAATAAAGTGAAGCTATATTGCCTGAGTCAAATAGATTTGGCTTGCGTGGCTTGGCGCGAGATAATAGCGGCTTCGCTGCCCTATCCTTTGGAGTCTCACTTGAGCGCTTACGTCCTTTGGCTTCACGAATTGCGTCTTTCCGATTTGGCCCAGGTCGGCGGGAAAAACTCCTCGCTCGGCGAGATGATCGGGAATTTAAGCCAGTTGGGCGTGTCGGTACCCGGCGGTTTCGCGACTACCGCAGACGCCTATCGCGAATTCATTCAGGTCAACAAATTGACCGAGCGCATGCAAGAACGTCTGGCGAAGCTGGATGTGGAAAACGTGAATGAGCTGGTCAAGGCCGGTGCGGAAATCCGTAGCTGGGTGATGAATGCCCCGCTCCAGCCTGCACTCGATGCCGCGATTCGCACTGCCTACAAAACCATGTGCTCCGAAGCCGGAGCGCAGGAAATTTCAGTTGCCGTCCGGTCCTCCGCGACAGCTGAAGATTTGCCGGATGCATCGTTTGCCGGGCAGCAGGAAACCTTTTTGAATGTCACCGGCGAAGAGGATGTTGTCGCCAAGGTAAAGGAAGTATTTGCATCGCTTTACAACGATCGTGCCATCGCCTATCGCGTGCACCACGGTTTCAAGCATGAAGATGTCTTCCTGTCGGCTGGTATCCAGCTGATGGTGCGCTCCGATATCGGAGCATCGGGTGTCTTGTTTACGCTCGACACCGAATCGGGTTTCCGCGATGTCGTTTTCGTCACCTCCAGCTACGGTCTGGGTGAAATGGTGGTTCAGGGGGCGGTGAATCCTGACGAGTTCTATGCCTACAAACCCAATTTGGCGAATGGTAAACCTGCGATTCTTCGTCGGACTTTGGGCTCGAAACAAATTCGGATGGTGTATTCCGATGT
>JAKQKT010000032.1 GCA_029560515.1 Pseudomonadota bacterium | reverse complement strand
GCTTTCTCGGTGTGCTGCTTCCCTTGTCCAAGACCATCAGGCCTTGTCGATGTCCGATCAACAAACCGGCATCATTGCTGTCGAAAACATAGGCTTCGTAATCGACCCAGGGCTTGGTCTCATAGCGACTGGTACCGTCTTGCTGAGGCACAATTCGCGCGATTCCGCTTGTGCTGGCGATCCATAAGGCATTTTCATGCCATTCGAAATCGTTCACGATGCCCTGTACACCCTGGTGTGCATCGAGAAACGACCATGGCGATGGCATTGCCAGTCGCAATAAATCGCCTTCGGTCGCGACCCACAAGCCGCCTTCGTTATCGACGCTCATGGCGGCGACTGCGAAACTGCCCAGCTTCAAACGCTCCAGCACCGTGAAATCCTGACCGAAACGAAACAGTTCTCCCAATCGCGTCCCGACCGCAAAACTGCCATCCGACAGAGCCAGTACTTCATAGGCTTCGCTATTGGCCAATTCCGATCCGGCGGCATTGGGCAAACGCTTGAGGCCGGATTGGTCGGCACGAAAAAAACCGTCATCCGATACCAGTAAGCGCCAATTACCGCGATCTATCATTCCCGGCAATGGACGCTTGGCAAACTCCTCGCCGCCGGGTTCAAGCACAAACTTCCCATCAACGAACTTGCAGAATCCGACACCATCGACACGCGCATAGAGCACGTTTTTCTGTGGGAAAACCGTGCGTACATTTTCAGCCATGCGCCAGCTCTGCGTTTTTTTCCTGTCATAACTAATGAAGAAAAGTGTTTCTTCTGCCCGGAAATACACGCCTTCTTCGGTGTTGATGACTTCCCAGACTATGCCGACATGCCGGTCATTTCCCTTCAGGCCGCTCAGGCTCAACAATTCCTGGAACCTGATTTTTCCATCCTTGTCGGTCACCAGTTCGCCGAATGTATCGTAGCTGGCCACATAAATCTTATCGTCTTTCGCCCTGATCAGATCGCGTGCGATTTGCTTGCCCGGCAACTCGATCAACTCCCAGGTCGTACCATCGAATCTCAAAATGCCTTCGGAATTGCCTACAAACAATCGCCCGGCCTTGTCGGTAGCGATACTGAAATGTTGAGGGTTGGCATTGAAATCTTTCGCTGTATAGCGCTGCATCAAGGGTGCGCCGTGCAGTTTCATGGCTTGCGCCCATAGCAATGAACTCTGGCATAAACACAGACAGGTCAACAGGACAATGGCACAATTGCGACGAAATTTGTTCATGGTAATTTGTTTTCGCGGTACTTCCTGTAACGGTGGGCAGGTATGTGTTCGATGATACTCTGTTAGCCTGAACTGTCCGGATTATTTCATGACGCTACTTAGTGTAAACGTTAACAAGGTCGCGGTTTTACGCAACTCCCGCGGTGGCGATTTGCCATCCGTGATCAAGGCGGCAAGCGTTGCGATGGAAGCAGGCGCTGGCGGCATCACGGTGCATCCGCGTCCAGACTTGCGTCACATACTTCCCTCTGATGTACGTGATTTGGCGAAACTGGTGGCCAATAAAGTCGAGTTCAATATCGAAGGAAATCCCTTTGCAGCCGCACGCGGCGACTATCCTGGTCTGCTCTCGCTAGTCCGCGAAACCCGGCCGACTCAGGTAACACTGGTGCCGGATGGCGATGGACAAATCACATCCGATCACGGTTTCAATTTACGCACGGACTTTGAGCGCCTCGGCAAGGTTGTTGCCGATCTGAAACCTTTCTGCGAACGGATTAGTTTGTTTGTGGATCAGGATGTGGCGGACTTGGCCCTTGCTCACGAGCTTGGCGCGGATCGCATCGAGATTTATACCGGGCCCTATGCCCAGCATCATGAAAGTGGCGATTTCGATAATGATCTGTCGAAATGCAAAGCCACGGCTTTCGCAGCTCGGGAACTCGGATTGGGAGTCAATGCCGGCCACGATTTGAATCAGGACAATCTATTGCCGTTCCTCGCCGCATTGCCGATGTTGCGGGAAGTTTCCATTGGCCACGCTCTATTCAATGATGCCTTGTACGATGGCCTGTTTGCCACCGTACAAAACTATCTCCGCGTGATTTCAGCGCCGCATTAATTTGAAGCCAGACTCAGGTTTTCTATTCCGGCATTGTTCGCAATTGCCATGACCTGGGTAAAACTTTGATAGCTTGCTTCTGGTTCACCCAGAATCTGCAGCGTGTACTTGTTGTCCGCCCTGATCGCCTCGCTGAAGTGCTGCTTGAGCTCGCTTGCGCCAATCATCTGGCCATCCAGCAGGTAGGTGTCTCCCGCCTGCACGATAAGCTTGTGTGATTCGGTTCTGGTCTGCTTTTCCGAAGGAGCAATATTCTGGCTCATGGTCTGAGTTATAGCGGGAGCGACCAGCATGAAAATTACCAGCAAGACCAGCATGACATCCACCAGAGGGGTGACATTGATTTCGGCCATCATGTTCGGGGACGTTATTTTGTTCATAAGCCACTCCTTGCGTTGGTGATGGCTTATATCTACTCCTGATTTTATTTTTTGGCAAATAAAAAAACGCCGCCTTTCGGCGGCGTTGCTACATAAGATTGCGTTGTTCTCTAGCGGCGATTAACCGCCTGCTTTTACAAATCCGATTTTTTTCAAATCTGCATTTTTTGCACGTGCCAACACTTTTGCCAGTACTTCGTACTCGGCTTCCGGATCGGTATCTATTTCCAGCTTGCCCTGGCGATCTTCTTCCAGCTCACTCATGGCATTGAACTGTGCTTCCAGCGATCTCATATCGATCGGAGTGCCATTCATCATTACCGTTCCGCTTGCTTCGATACGGATTTTGACCGGATCAGGTGGATTTGGTGGTGGTGGTGGCGGATTTACCGTGGGTTGCGGCAGATCAACCTGGATTTGATGGGATATCGGTGGCGCCGTGACCATGAAGATGATCAACAAAACCAGCATCACGTCTACCAGTGGCGTGACGTTGATGTCTGCCATTGGGCCGCCGCCGGAGCCTGAAGAAAATGCCATTTGTTCTACTCCGTCTCAGCGTTCACGTGTGGAAACGAAACCAACTTTGCGAACACCGCGGTTCTTTGCCGTGGTGGTCGTTTTTTCGATCAGCTTGTACTTGGTGTCTTTATCGGCACGAATATCCAGCTCTGGCTGTGGGTCCATCGTAATGATGGAATCGAGCTTGGCTTCGAAAGCATCCTGGGTGACTCTTGAATCGGCCCAGTACAGATCACCATTCGCCTTTACGGTCACGGTTACCGGAGCAACCATCACCTTTGGTTTGACGTCTAAAGTCGCTTTCGGCAACTCCACCTTGATTTTGTGTGTCATCAACGGCGCCGTGATCATGAAGATGATCAGCAAAACCAGCATCACGTCCACGAGGGGGGTGACGTTGATATCGGCCATTGGGCCACCTGTGGAATTAGAACTGAATGCCATAAAGCCTTCCTTAAAATGCCTGCTTCAAATCTTGCCTGAATTAACGCTTGTCACCACCGACGCGGGCGCCGGTTGCGAAGAAGTCATGCAGATCATGGGCAAAGGTATCGAACTTAGCGTAGGTATTGCGATTGCTGCGGGTAAAGAAGTTGTATGCCAACACCGCAGGAATAGCGACGAACAAACCGATGGCGGTCATGATCAGCGCTTCACCCACTGGACCGGCAACGCTACCGATGTCGGCTTGGCCGGACTGACCGATCGCGATCAGGGCGTGGTAAATACCCCAGACGGTACCGAGCAAACCTACGAAAGGTGCGGTCGCACCGACAGTCGCGAGCCAGGTCATACCGTCTTCAAGACGTGCACTTTCCTTGGTAACCACTTGACGCAGGGTACGGTCGATGAATTCCGAACGGTTCAGGGATTCAGCCAGACGGTTGCCTTCGCTACGTTGGTGGTGGGCAGCAGCCTGGGCACATTCCAATGCAATTTTCGAGAATGGTTCGTTGGCTGGTTGTTCTTCCATGAAGCGGATCGCATCTTGCGGATTGCTTTCCCAGAAGGTGGCCATCACTTTGTCGGCACGGCTGGAAATCACGCGGCCTTTGATGAAATTGACCGCCATGTAGTAAAGCGAGCCCATCGACATGATGGCCAGGGTTACGAACACGATCGCACCGACGGTGTTTTCGCCACTCAGGAAGGAGGCGAACATGTGGCTGAAACCCATCTTGTTGAAGGCTTCGGCATTATTATTGGCGGCGCCCGCAGCAGCGGCGGAGAGGGTGAGGATGTCCTGTAGCATAAGGATGACCTTTGTCTTAGTGATTAATCATTATTGGGGAGTGAAATTAACAGGAACGATAACGTCGCCCCCGACTTTCTGACCGTTTTTCAAGCCTGGATTGAATTTCCATTTTCTTGCTGCTTCCATCGCAGCGCGATCCAGGTTTCGATTCCGACTCGATTTATCGACGACAACGTTTAGCACATTGCCATTGGCGTCAATTGTAACCCGTAAGCGAACCATGCCGCCAACGCCGTCACGCAGCTCTTGAGCCGGATATTTTGGCTGTGCGAGAGCTCGGCCAGAGATGTCTTCAGAAGGCGCGACATCTACCGGAATTGCTGTTTGAACGGTCGGCGGTGCTGGTGGTGGTGCAGCAACTGAGTTTGCATTTGGGTCGTTATAAACCACTGGCGGTTGCTCCGGTGGCGGAGGCAAAACCGTTGGACGCGGTGTATTGACCACAGTGGTAATCACAACCGGTTTTTCCGGTGGTGGTGGTGGTGGTGGCGGAGGTGGCGGTGGTGGGTCGGTAAAGCTGACCGGAACCACTTGATCTTCTTCCTCGGCCGGAGGTGGTGCCGAAACCGGCGCCATCAGCATCATAAAACCGGCTACGTGCAGCGCCATTGCAAAAGCAACGCCACCAATCCGTGGCCAGCTTATGCCGGCTGCTTTGTCATCTCTGTTATTGGGATCCGTCATGCGGTGGCGGCTCTTAAAAAATTTGTTTTCGCGACGCTCCCGCGCCATGACCCGCGACAACCATATCGCGGGAACCTCTAAGCTTATACCAAGATGCAGCTTTATCCAATCTCTGCGGCTTGTCTAACTGTGCGCTACTTCGCCTTACTTGGATTTGCCCAATTCCTTGTCGGCTTTTGCTATTTGTGTTTTTGCATCGGCCGGATTTATTCCGCCCTTTGCGATTGCATTTTTAGCGCTTTCTTTACAAGCAGCCCATCTCGCCACCTGATCCTGGCATTGAATAATTGCCAGATTCAGATAGGTCGTACCGTCCTTGCTCAAGGGGGCTCCTTTTGACCAGGCTGTTATCGCCTTGTCTTCTTCACCACTGTAATAGTAGGACTCGCCCAGAATATTGTAGTTACTCGCCGTTTCTTTCAGAACGCCCTTGTCCAGCCCTTCCTGAACAACACTGGCCATGTCGGCTTCCCTGTTTTTCATTGCGGAATAGATGTTCATCGCAGTCAGGTAATCACGCTCTTCGAC
>JAKQKT010000020.1 GCA_029560515.1 Pseudomonadota bacterium | reverse complement strand
CTCGACACCGGCGATTCACAATGGGATTTCACGCGCAACGATCGTTGGCATTGCGAAGGTGTAAAAGCACGTTATGGTGTGCATGCACACCAAATCGCCGATTTTCTAGGGCTTACCGGTGATGCCGTTGACAACATACCGGGCGTGCCCGGCATCGGCCCGTAAACCGCGGCGACTTTACTCGGGCATTTCGGCAGCCTGGATGCCATGCTGGAACGTGTCGCGGAAATTCCGTACTTGCGAATCCGCGGCAGCGGCCAACACGCCGAACGCCTGAAAGAACATCGCGAAATCGCACTTTTATCAAGACAGCTTGCCACTGTAATTTGCGACGTGCCCCTGCCAGACGACTTCGCACTGGCCACACGAAAAAACGTACAGCGCGATTTGCTGATTCCACTCTGCGAGAAATTACGCTTTGGACCGATGACGCGTCGTCGCCTGCTGGAATTGCCGTTACAATAAACCCCATGAATACAACTGAAACACTTTACGAAGGCCACTATCTGCGTCTGAAAAAACGCGATAACTGGGAATATGCCGAACGCACCAATGCGGGCTCCGCCGTCATCATCATTGCGGTGACGCCGGAGGAAAAACTTTTGTTCGTCGAGCAATTCCGGATACCCATGAATGCCAATACCATTGAAATGCCGGCAGGCCTGGTAGGCGATCTGGACGCAAACGACACGATTGAAATCGCCGCGAAACGCGAACTGCTCGAAGAAACCGGCTGGCAGGCAGACGAAGTGAAAGTATTGATGATCGGCCCCAGCTCGGCCGGCATGAGCAACGAAGTGATTGCGTTCGCACGCGCCAGTAAACTTACCCGCATCCATGCCGGTGGCGGCGATGAAAGCGAAAACATCACCGTACATGAAATACCGGTGAAAGATGCACCACGCTGGCTGACGCAGAAAATCGCCGAAGGCTATTCGATGGATCCAAAATTATGGGCCGGCTTGTGGCTGCTGGATAAAAACCCGGACGGCAGTCCGGCATAACAACATGACCCGCTGCATGGCGCGCGTATCGCGTGCCAACAATCATTTCCCTATTTGAAGTCGTGCGCGATATGCGCACCCTGTTCATTCGTAGAAAAAAC
>JAKQKT010000003.1 GCA_029560515.1 Pseudomonadota bacterium | reverse complement strand
TGTCACCGGATTATCCGTGGTGATGGTTCGCTCGGAGGTTACCGCTGGGGCTTGCCGCTGAAAGAGAAAATTCTCGCCGGCGAAATGTCTGTAAAATGACAGCATGACAAAAACACCATCCGTTGCGCCGAGCAAGGCCGCAGTGCTGTCTGCCTTGATTGCAGTCTATATCCTGTGGGGTTCTACCTATTACGGCATCAAGATTGCGTTGCAGGACTATCCGCCGTTTCTGCTGACATCGATACGCATGCTGATCGCCGGTGGTCTGATGTTTATCGTATTGCGCTTGCGCGGTGTCGCTGCACCGACACGCAAACAATGGCGTGCCATTTTCGTACTGGCGATTCTGCTGACGGTTCTTTCGAATGCCTTGGTAAATCTTGCCGAGGAAACTGTTTCCACTGGCTTGGTGGCGATTGGCGTTGCGGCGATGCCATTGTGGGCTGGCCTGTTTTCAGCGATGCGCGGCGAGCATCCGAGTGCGCGCGAATGGTTCGGAATCGCGATTGGTTTCGCCGGTGTTTTGTGGTTGAACATCGGTACCGAAATGAATGCCGGTTGGGCGGGGTTGCTGGCCGTGTTGATCGCGCCCATTTCCTGGGCCTGGGGTTCTATCTGGTCGCGCAAGCAGGATCTGCCTGCGCCTTTTATGTCGGCGGCTTCTCAAATGCTGGTCGGCAGTGTCTTTGCCTGCATCGTCGGACTCGCATTAGGCGAACGCATCACGGAAATGCCCGCCTTGATACCAACGCTCGCCATGTTGTATTTGGTGGTCGCCGGTTCCATTTTCGGATTCACCGCCTACATCTGGCTGCTGCATCATGTGCGGCCCGCGCTGGCGACCAGTTATGCCTATGTGAATCCGGTGATTGCGGTCGCCATCGGCGCGTTATTGCTCGGCGAGAAATTCAACAGCAACGCGATTGGCGCGATGCTGCTGATTTTGTTTGGCGTGGTGTTGATGACGGTGAAGAAAAAATAATTTTCAGCCGCCGCGCAATGCATTGGTGACCGGCATTCGGGCAGCCCGAATGGCAGGAAAAATCCCGCCGATGAAACCGATGAACATCGCGATGACCAGGCCTTTGAATACCAGGCCGGGCGAGACCGAGAACTTGAACGCCACCTGGGTAAAGCCGGCACCCAGCGTGGAAACCGAATAGCCATTGAAGGCGATATACGCAATCAACGCGCCTACCAATCCGCCGGCCAACGACAGAATCAGGGCTTCGGCCATCACCGACGCAATCACCGGCATGGCGCCGAAGCCGATCGCACGCAAGGTGCCGATTTCCTGTGTACGTGCCGACACCGCGGAATACATCGTAGTCAAAGCACCCGCAACGGCGCCGATACCCATGATCAATCCGACGATGCCCGCGAGTATTCCGATCACGAAGGTCAGATTGGACGATTGTCCGCTGAAGAAATCGTATTCGGTTTTTATTTCCACATTCAGTTGCGGGTCTTCCGCTAGCCGTGCCTTCATCGATTCAAGCGCATCGATGTTGCGCAAGCTCACCAATATCGAAGAAACACCCGAGCGGCCAAAAGCGCTTTGCGCCGTTTCGGTATCGGTCCATAACTCGGATTCGTGCGCGTCGCCATTGGTGCTGAAAATGCCGACGATTTTCCAGGTTTGTCCACGAAATCGAAGTTCCGCACCGCTACGCAAACCCTCGAATTGTTTGCTTGCAGCCTGGCCGACGATGATTTCGCGCAAGCCCTGGCGAAACTTGCGACCATCGACAATTTTCAATTCCGGACGCAAGGCAAAGCCGGCCGGCTCGACGCCACGCAGGGTAACGTTGGCGCCGGTTTTCTGGCCGAAGCGTGGCACTTCGGTAATGACGATCAATTCGCCCGAGCCCAGCGGCAAACCGTCCGCGCCGCGAGCAATCGCGGGGTCCTGTTTGATCAGCGTGACACTGGCGCGATCGAGAAAACTTGCCAGCTCGCCATTGGAACCGCTGCGGGTAATGACAAGACGATCCGCGCGTCCGGTCGAGCCCAGGGTCTGGCCCAGACCCTGCGACATAGACAATAGTGCGACCAGCACGCCGACCACGCCGGCAATACCGACCACCACGACCAGCGATGCGCCAAGTCGTTGGGGAATGCTGCGAAGATTCATCATCACGATTTCGCGGGTTTGCGTAAACGTACTCATCTCAGCGACCCACCAATGCATCGACGATCTTGATCCGCAACGCGCGCAGTGCGGGCGGTACACCGATCAACAGCGATAAAACGAGTACGCAGATCCCGGCGATCACCCAGACTCTTGAATCGGTGGTGATCGGAAATTCCGGTGGCAGGGTCGTGGTCAGGAAACTGGCCGACAACATGCCGCTCAATGCGCCCAGGAAACACAACAGAAACGCTTCGGCCAATACCAGCAGCATTACGGTGCGGTCCCTGAAACCGAGCACTTTGAGTACGGCCAATTCCGGTATGCGCTCGCGAATCGACTGCGACATGCTCACGCCGGTCAGAAACAGGATTGACAGGAACACGGCCGTGGTAATCAGATTCACGATAAGGCCGATATCGCCCAATTGACGCGCGAAGCCAAGTTGAAATTCCTGTTCGCTTTGGGTTTTTGTTTCATCGGAGGAGTTTTCGAATTTCTCGTCGATCGCGGCGGCTATTTTTTCCGCTTGGTTTGCATCGTTCATGCGGATCACGAACACACCGGCCAAACCTCGGGCGCGCGGGTTCCTGGCTTCGTCAAACTGGCCGTAATTCAAATACATCAAACTGGTGCGTTTTTTCCATTCGGAATCGCGGCCATCGAAAATACCGACCAGTTTCCATTCCCAGGTCCGGCTGCCGTCTTCTTTCGTCCATATTTGCGAATTCAGCGGAATCGTATCCCCGACCTTCCAGCCATACTTGTCGGCGAGCAGCTTGCCGACGATGGCGCCGTCCTGCGTCGAAACGAAATTGCGCTTGGCATCGTCCGAAATGACCCATTCCGGATACGTGTCGTACAAGCGTTGCGGGTTCACCACGAATTGCGCAAAGAAGCCGCCGCCTTCCTGGTATTGGCCGCCGAAGAATTGCGAATGTGAGACGCGTTCAACGCCGGGCACCGCTTCGATCTGCGTGATCAATCGCATCGGCAGGGGCTGTGTGAAGCTGGTCTTCGCCTGCGTGATCAGTCGGTTTGCGCCAAGAAAATCGGCACCGCCGTTGAACAGGGAATTCACTGCCTGCAATAAACCCAGTAGTGCAAACGCCGACCACAGGGCGAGCAGGGTCAGGAACGCCCGCAATTTCTTGCGGAACAGTCCGGCCCAGATTAGACCAAAATATTTCATGGCTTAATGCGCTGCCTCGTTAACCAGCGTTCCTTTGTCCAGATGCACCGTGCGTTTGGCATATTCGGCCGCTTTCGGATCATGTGTGACCATCACGATGGTCTTGCCGAAGTCGCGATTCAATTCCTGCAACAGCGTCAGCACTTCGTCGGCGGTCTTGCGATCCAGATCGCCGGTGGGTTCGTCGCAAATCAGAATGCTCGGATCCGATACCAGCGCGCGCGCAATGGCTACGCGTTGCTGCTGGCCGCCGGACAATTCATTTGGCTTGTGTTTGCTTCTGTCGCCGAGACCGACCAACTCAAGCGCCACGTTTGCACGCTTGGTGCGTTCGCTGCCGCTCATGTCGTGCAGCAGGAGTGGCAGCTCGACATTTTTCTGCGCGGTCAGCACAGGCATCAGGTTATAGCTTTGAAAAATGAAGCCAACCGTATTCGCGCGCCAGGCGGCAAGTTCATCGCTGCCGAAATCGTCGATCCGCTGGTTCTGCACTTTCAATAATCCCGAGGTCGGGGAATCCAGCCCGCCGATCAGATTCAGCAGTGTGGTTTTGCCGGAACCCGACGGCCCCATCAAGGCGACGAAATCGCCGGCGGGAATGTCGAGGTTGATGCCGTGCAACACTTCGACGCGCTGCTTGCCACGAACGTAAGTCTTGGTCAGCTCCCGAATTTCGACGAGTGGTTTGTTGTCGTCGTTCATTATTTAGCCGCCGCCGCTTTTTCGACGACCTTGCTGCCGTCGCCAAGTTTTTCGCCGGGACCGAGCACCAGGGTTTCGCCGCCAACGAGGCCCTTGCTGATCATGACATCGGCATCGCGCTTGTCGCCAACGGTGACTTCGGTTTGCTTGGCGATGCCGTTGTTGATAACGAAAACGAAACTCTTGTCGTCTTTCTTGATGACGGCACGCTCGGCAACCCAGACGCCGGTGGGTTTGGGGGCATTCGCTTCACGGGTTTCCAGGAAGCTGACGCGCACGCCCATGTCCGGCACGATGCGGCTATCCTTGCTGTTCAATGCGATGCGAACTTTCACTGTCGCCTTGCTGCGATCGGCGGTCGGAATGATGGCGATCACTTCAGCCGGAATTTTCCAGTCTGGATAGGCATTCAACACGGCATCGACCGGCATCTTCGGTTGTACGCGGCCGATGTAGGCTTCGTTCACGTCAACCTGCACTTCGAGCGAATCCATATCGACCAGCGTGCCGATGCCGGTACGAATCGAACCACCGCCGGCGGAGATGGGCGAAATCATTTCGCCCGGCTGCGCGGCCTTGGTCACGATCACGCCCTTGAACGGCGCGCGGATCACGGTGTTATCGACGCCGTTGTTGGAAATTTTCAGTTGATCTTCTGCAACAGTCACGCTGCGTTGCAAACTCCGCAGACGTGCGGCGCGCGAGTCGCGCTCGGCGATGGCGGCATCAAGTGACGAGGCAGCGACCAGTTTTTTCGTCGCCAATTCGCGCTGGCGGATCAGGTTTTTTTCCGCAAGTTTCAGTTGTGCCTGTGCTTCGGCCAATTGCGAACGCGCAGATTCCAGTTGCGATTGCGACAAGTCCTGCTGCGCACTGGCATCCACGGCTTCGAGCGTTGCCAGGATCTGGCCTTCCTCGACGCTTTGTCCTTCTTCGATCATCACTTCTTTCACCTTGCCGGTGATTTTCGAAGATACGGTGGCGATGCGGCGCGCGGTGACATAACCGGAGGCATCGAGTACCGAGGCCGGCCCGCTTTCCGCGGCAGAGCGCGACTTGGTGGTTTCAACTTCGGTCGGCTTCATGCTTTTGAGCACGAACAGCAGCGCGACGATTGCGACCAGAATACCGACGACGATCGGCCAAATTTTGCGCTTCTTCTTTTGTCCGTCAGCGCCACGATTGATGCTGAGTTCTTTCAATAAATCGGCAGGACGAGACATGGAAACTCCAATCAAAATCAAACGATGTGCGTAGTGTGCCTGAGCGGCATGGGGTAATCACCTGACAAAAGTCAGGAAATGCGTGGTGTGGCAAATTATCCGAAGCGGGATGGCGGCTGCGTGAACGGCAGCAGCCGCGCGTCTTCAATCGCGGCGGTGCGATGGCCAATGCCGGCGAGGTAGTCCTGCTGTGAGTTGAAGGCCATAAAACGCTCCACACTTGTCTGGCGCACCAGCATCACCTTGTCCCAGCGTTCCGTTTCTGGCCCGATCAGAAAATGCCCGCCGTCGCCAAGAAAAAGCAGTTCGCCGCCGCTAGCCTGCAGGAAAGGCAGGGTGTGTTCGATATATTTTTCAAAGGCCGCTTCGCCGCTGATCGCCGACTCCGGCGCCAGCTCCGGGCTTTGAGAATAGTCGGCGATGTCTCGAAATCGCAACAGGTTGAGCATGATGAAGTGACCTTCAATTCCGCGCAGGAAAAATTCGCGCCCTGCGCTTTGCGTTGGCTCGATATAACGAACCGGATTTTCCAACACATTCATGGCATCAGTCCTTTGGAATTGACTCGACAGCTATCGGGAATGCCAATTGCGTGGCGTGATCTTTTATGTCGGCTGGCCAGGAGGAAATCAGGTTTTCGAATGACTGCCGGTCATTTTTGAACAGGGCGCGGGTGGCTTCTTCAAAGCCCGGCATATCGCCGGCGATCGCGAGTAAAAAGTGGTAGCCGCGCTCTTGTGATTTTTTCTGCATTGCGCTGTCGCTCTCGGTTTTCCTGGCCTGCTCGACCAGCCTGCGCAGCACGACCGAAGCACCGCCTGCTTGGCTCGCCAGCCATTCCCAGTGCCGCGGCAGCAAGGTGACTTCGCGCGGCACCACGCCGAGTTTGGGTCGCCCGCGGCCGCGCTGTTCTTCGTTACCCGAATCGGGTTCAGAACCGCTCGCATCCTGCACGGGTGGCGTCAACCTCGCCAGCACGGCTTTATCGGAGCCTCGAATATCGATATCGATATTACGGCCCGACTGATTATCGAAGATCAGTACCGGGGCATCGGAACTGCCTTCGATGGCGCGTTTGGCCGACAAGGCGAGCTGATCAAGCCGACCCGAAGCCACTTTGGTATGGCCGACGAACAGGGTGAAGGGGGCAAGTGCTGGCGTGTCCATGATGCAACCTCGGGTAAGAATGGACGTATATTACCCGGATAAAAATCGTTAGTCAATATTACCCGGATATTATTTGTCCGGGCCATTGCAGGCTTGGCAGCTCGACAGGTAAATGCTTGGCGGCGATTCAGACGCCGGCCAACGATACGGCCACTTGGCAGTGATCAGGCGTTCAAGGACTGCCGTTGCAGAAATCATGTGGCTCATCGCCTGCATGCATAACCGAATCTCGTGCGGAAGTGATGTTTTGTTCCTCGGTGACGATGCCGCCGTACCATTCCTGGAACATTTTGTGTGCGGTTTGTTGCGCATCCAGAATATCGGCAGTCGTCATACCTGGCGGTGGCGTCCTGGGCTTGTTGAGAATCAATCCGGTCAGCAGCAAATGAATGTATGCCTGTTTCGCATCGTTTCGCACCAGGCCTCTGAACAGGGGGCCCGAATCGTATTTGTAGGCAAGCCACAATTCAGCGGCGGCATCCAGCGAACCTCGTTGCATGGCGGCATTCATCATCGGAACTGCCGAAGCGCGCCAGCGATCGAAGGCGGGATCCTGTAAATAGGCGGTCGAGTAGCCATAGCGCGCTTCAATCCATAACCCGCTTGCCCAAACCACCATAGCGTCGAGTTGGTGTTGATTGGCCGATTTTTCCAGCAAGGCGACCGCATCGACGGACTTTTTGCCGGTGATTTTCTTGCAGGCCTGAAAAACCTGATAGTCGGCCAAGGCCGCCTGATCCCTGTAATTTTGCGTTTCCCGTGATGCTTCCGGCGGCGCTTCTTCGCTCAAGGCAGCTTCAAGTTTTTTCTCGTCACGGCTAAGGCTGAATTGACAGCGGATCAACTCCAGCGCGAGTCGGCAAGTCGCTTTTACTTCGCCTTTGTCGGACGCCAGTTTCAGTTGATCGAAAGTTTCGTTGATCGGCATCTCGATCGGCGGCAATTGATAAGACGACGTCGATTGGCTTGCATGTTCCCCCGCAATATCCGTCTTTCCGGCACCGCCGGATAAGGTGGCATCGACAGGGTTGGCAGAAGCGTTTTTTTTGTCTGTAGATTTCGCTGATGTCGCCGTATCGCCATTACGCCAACCGTAAACGGCAAGAAAAGCGGCGATGAAAATCAGCAATAGCGCGACGGCCGCTTTTTTAAAATGCGGCCCCACTTATTTCGCGTACCGCGTTTTCAGCATCCGATACGCCGCACGCAAACCCTGTGCTTCGCCACCGGCGGGGCGGCCAGGACGTTCGCCATCGTTCCAGCTGTACACATCGACATGCGACCACACCATGCCTTCTTTCACGAAGCGTTCGAGATACAGCGCGGCACTGATGCAGCCGGCCATGCGCGAAGGCCCGCCATTGGCAAGATCGGCGATATTGCTTTTCAGGTAGGACAAATACGGGCGCCACAATGGCATGCGCCACAAGCGGTCCGAGGTCTGTTCGCCGGCCAGCAAATAATCGGCGGCAAGTTTCTCGTCATTGCAAAACAGTGCCGGCAAATCCGGGCCGAGTGCGACGCGAGCGGCACCGGTGAGTGTCGCGAAATCCATCAGCAATTCCGGTGACGATTCGCAGGCATAGACCAGTGAATCGCCGAGCACGACACGGCCTTCGGCATCTGTATTGTCGATTTCAACACTCAGTCCGCTGCGGGTAATGATCACTTCGCCCGGCCGATAGGAATTCGCACTGATCGCGTTTTCCACCGCAGGCACCAGGCATTGCATGCGCACTGGCAGATTGGTTGCCATGATCAGTTGTGCAAGCCCGAGTGCATGTGCAGCACCGCCCATGTCTTTTTTCATGTTGCGCATGCCGTCGGCCGTTTTGATATCGAGCCCGCCGGTATCGAAACACACGCCCTTGCCGACGATGGAAATTTTCGGATGCGCTTCATTGCCCCAGTTCAATTCGATCAGGCGAGGTGCACGATGACTGGCTCGACCGACCGCATGGATCGCCGGGAAATTCTGTTTCAGCAAATCGTCGCCGACGATGATATTCGCACTGCCACCATAAGCCTGCGCCAGGCGAATCGCGACCGCTTCGAGTTCTTCCGGGCCCATGTGTTCGGTCGGCGTGTTGATCAAGTCGCGCACCAACGTCGTGGCTTTCAATACCGCAAAAGTTTCGGAACTTTCATTGACCGATTCCAGGCACAAACGCGCGACCGGTTTTGTTTCGACATAGCGATTGAAACGGTAGGCACCCAGACCCCAGCTCAGCAAAGCGAGCGTGGCTTCCATCTTCAAGGGCGATGTCGCGCTGATGCGATAGGCGTGTTGCGATGGCAGCATCGTCGGCAGATGCGAGAGGCAATACGGATCGTTTGCATCATTCACGCCCACCGCGACCATGCCGGCCTTGCCCTCGCTATCGGGGATGACCAGAAAACTTCCGCCATTGCCGATGAAGGCGTGTGCCGAAAGCCAGGCTTGTACCTGCGGAGTTTGTTGATCGCGCCAGGCCGAAAAATCGCCGCGATTCATAAAGACGAGTGAAACGGCATTCGCGATTTGATCGGGTGTGGCAAAGCAGGGTGGCAAACTCATGAGATTTTCATTTCCAAAGTTACGTGTTCAACGTGTTCGAGATAATCGGCAAGATCGGTCAGGCTGGTAAATTGCAAATCGGGCGCGGCATACATTTCCGGCCAGCTTTCATCGCGGCGGTTGATCCAGCAGCTGCGAAGTCCGGCGCGTTGTGCGCCAACGACATCGAGCAGGGGATCATCACCGATATGCAAAACTTCATGGGCATCCACGCCGAGTCGATTGACGGTGGCATGGAAAATCGGCGCGTCGGGTTTGGCGTGGCCTTCATTGCGGGCGGCAACAAAATGCACGAAATGATCGGCAATGCCGATGCGCTGCAAATCCGCATTGCCATTGGTTAATGCGGCCACCGGGTAACGCGCGGTCAAACGTTTCAATGCCGCGAGTGCATCCGGATAGAATTCGATGTCGTTTCTCGCCGCATAGAAAATTTCGAATGCCGCTTCGGCGTGATGTTCCGCGTCGCCGCTCTCACGCAAGGCGTGCAGCAGTGAAAGTTTCCGTTGCTTCGTGAAATCGTGTTCGATACCGGGATACAGGTCGACGATGTTCAGGCGCAGCTCACGCATTTTTTCGAGCGGGAATTTTTTGGCGGTGTTCGGGCAATTTTCCTGCAGGAAAATATCCAGTGCCGATTCGGCGCGCTCGATCACCGGCCAGATCGGCCACAGGGTGTCATCCAAATCAATGCTGAGCGCGCGCAGGGTATTTTTCACGCGGCCAGTTTAACACTTCGCCGCCTGTGCTTTGTGCAGGCGGCGGCTGCTACAAATGCCGGATTTCCGCCGGTGCCGAGCCCCAGTTGTCGTGGCGGCCATCGACATAGGTAATCGGTGCATTTGCGAGTTCTTCGTCGCTGGCATCGTCGAGGCACATCATGTTGACGCCATAAATCTTGCCGATCTCGGGTGAGTTGCCGAGGCCGAAGGAACGCACGCCGCAGTGTTTGCAAAAGAAGTGGCGGTTCTGCCGCGTGTTGAACAGATATTCGGTCAGCTCGGATTCGCCGGCCAGCAGGCGGAACGACTCTGGTTTCACGATCGCGGGCCAGAACCGTGTTTTGCTGCAGATCGAGCAATTGCAGCGATAGGTCATTTGGCTCAGATCAATATCGGCCTCGAAGCGAACCGCGCCGCAATGGCAACTGCCGTGATAGGTCTTGAGCATGGGATCCCTTACTTCATCAGCAAATAGCCGGTCTGCCGACCGCGTTGCAAACCCAGGTTCAGCGTCTTCGGCGGATTGGCGAGGGCGCTGCGTAAATCCTGCAAATCGCGAATCTGCACATTGTTCACCAGCGCGATTCGATCGCCGGCCTCAAGACCGCTGCGGGCCGCGCGTGTATTGGCGCCGACCTTGCTGATGATCACGCCGCGCGCGCCTTGCGTGCGATAGCGTTCAGGTAAATCGATCAAGGTCGCACCACTCAGGCGCGCATCGACCTGTGCGCCTTCAAGTTCTTTCGCCTGCGCCTTCAGCGTGGTTTGAATGCTGAGAGCCTGGCCATTTCGCAACAAATCCACGCGGACCGATTGTCCGACGGGCAACAAGCCTTCCGTGTTATGCAAAGCTTCCGCGCCATCGGTGCGCTGGCCATTGAGCGCGGTAATCACGTCTTCCGGTCTCAGTCCGGCCGCTTCTGCCGGTGAGCCACGGAACACGCGCGACACCAATGCGCCACGAATATTTTTCAGGCCCAGTTGATTGGCAATCTCCGGCGTAATATCCACCGTGTCCACGCCGAGCGAGCCGCGACGTACTTCGCCGTAGGCCATGATCTGCCGCATGATTTCGCTGGCCAGATTCACCGGAATCGCGAAACCCAAACCGATATTGCCGGCCGCACTGCCTTGCGGATTAAAGCTTGCCGCATTGATGCCGACCAATTCGCCGCGAAGATTAACGAGTGCGCCGCCCGAGTTACCCGGATTGATCGAGGCATCGGTCTGAATAAAGTTTTGATAGCCGAAGCCTTGCAAACCGCTGCGGCCGACCGCCGAGATAATGCCCGAGGTCACCGTCTGGCCCAGACCGAAGGGATTGCCCACCGCGACCACGAAATCGCCAACCCGCAGATTTTTTCCATCAGCCAATGGCAGCGAGGTCAGACCGGTGGCCTGAATCTGGATCACCGCGATATCGGTATCGGCATCCGAACCAATCGGCTGTGCTTCGAATGTGCGGCCATCGCTCAGGATTACTGACACTTCGTCGGCACCTTCGACCACATGGTTATTGGTCAGGATCAGGCCGCGTTTGGCATCGACGATCACGCCTGAACCCAGGGATTGCGAAATACGTTGCTGCGGAACCCGTGAACCGCCGAAGAACTCGGCCAGCGGATTGCGAACCCGCACCACCTGTTTGGTATAGATGTTGACCACGGCCGGCGTCACTTTTTCCAGCATCGGTGCCAGCGATGGCATCGGCGTACCGCCGACTTGCGCGGGCAGGGCGGCATTCGCGGCCGTTGGCAGCACCAGGTTCGAAGCGCTTTCCACTATCTTGGTGGCTGGGCTGGGTTCCGGCGGCAGACTCAATGCGTGGACGGTCAACCCGCCGGCAACGGCAGCAAAAAAGACACAAAACACGGTGATGATGGGGCGCATGGTCGGCTCAAAAAGATGTGTGGGCAAAAACTGTCCGAAGACTAGCAAAATTAAAATTTATTTCACCCTGCAAGAGGTCATTGTAGAGCGGGGGCATTCAGTAAGCATTTGTTTTTGATATGGAAAAAATCCCTTCCCCGGATATGACAAATGGTTGACAGCGGCGGGATGAGGGCGTAATTTCGCTACTCGGCTCTCACACTATATCTTGGGTGAGCGGCGGGGGGAGGCCCCAAGGGATGGTGTCAGGTGACGCTAAACCCGAAAAGGCCCTGCAGAAGCCTGGTTGCACCTATCGCGGTACAAACATGGAAGTAAGCCTGGACAAATTGGACGCTCGCGGGTTTTGGCCCACAGGCGCGCTTACCTGTCTTTTCCCTTTGGCAATGAGAACAAAATCACATTAATAAATATAAGAGCCAACGCGGAGCGGTGGCGATGGAGGAAACAGGCTATATGAGTACGGTTCGCTTGGAAGCGGTCAACACACCATCGGTAGCAGAAATTGAAATGCAACCGGCCTCATACGATATCTGGGATAAAAAATATCGCCTGAAATCAAAACAAGGCGAAGCCGTCGATCACACGATCGACGATAGCTACAAGCGCGTGGCGAAAGCGCTGTCGGAAGCCGAACCTACGGCGGAAAAACAAAAATACTGGCAAGAACGTTTTCTCTGGGCTTTGCGCCGCGGTGCCATTCCGGCCGGCCGCATTACCTCGAACGCCGGTGCCCAGGAACACAAACCTGCCACCAGCACCATCAACTGCACCGTGTCGGGCATCATCACCGACTCGATGGACGGCATTCTGGAAAAAGTCCATGAAGCCGGCCTCACCCTGAAAGCCGGTTGCGGTATCGGTTACGAATTTTCCACGCTGCGTCCGCGCGGCGCCTATGTGGCCGGCGCCGGTGCCTACACCAGCGGCCCGCTGAGCTTCATGGATATCTACGACAAGATGTGTTTCACCGTGTCTTCCGCCGGTGGCCGTCGCGGCGCGCAAATGGGCACCTTCGATGTCTCGCATCCCGACGTGAAGGAATTCATCGGCGCCAAGCGCGAAGACGGTCGTCTGCGTCAGTTCAACCTGTCCCTGCTCATTACCGACGAGTTCATGAAAGCTGTCGAAACAGATAGCGATTGGCCTTTGGTGTTCCCGGTCAACCTGAAAGAACAGGACGAGGTCAATCTCGACAATCCGAAGGAAGTGATCTGGCGTGAATGGCCGCACTCCAATAGTTATGTCACGCGCGAAGACGGTCTGGTCGCCTGCAAAATCTACGGCCATATCCGCGCGCAGCAATTGTGGAACCGCATCATGGCGTCCACCTATGACTTCGCCGAACCGGGTTTCATCCTGATCGACCGCGTCAATGAAATGAACAACAACTGGTGGTGCGAAAACATCCGTGCGACCAACCCTTGCGGCGAACAACCGCTGCCGCCGTATGGCGCCTGCCTGCTCGGCTCGATCAATCTGACCAAATTCATCCGCGACCCGTTCACCGACAAGGCCGCGTTCGATTGGGAAGAATATAAAGAAGTCGTGCGCGTGTTCACCCGCATGCTCGACAACGTGGTCGAAGTGAATGGTCTGCCGCTGGAACAGCAACGCACCGAAATCCTGCGCAAGCGTCGTCATGGCATGGGCTTCCTGGGCCTGGGCTCCACGATGACCATGCTGAAAATGAAATACGGCTCGGAAGAATCCTGCGCCTTCACCGAAGAAATTTCCAAGCAAATGGCACTGGCCGGTTGGGAAGTGGCATTGAGTCTCGCGAAAGAAAAAGGCCCGGCCCCGATCATGACGAAGATTTCGTCGTCGATGCCGCCATGCTGCGCAAGCGCCCTGAAATGAAAAAAGACGGCTGGAAAATCGGCCAGACCATCAAGGGCCGCCAATTGCACGCTACCTATTCGCGTTACATGCAACGCGTTGCCGGCGTAGCGCCTGAGTTGGTGAAAGAATTGTCGGAAGTTGGTGCACGCTTCACGCACCACAGCTCCATCGCACCGACCGGCACCATCTCGCTCTCGCTCGCCAA
Organism: Pseudomonadota bacterium; assembly: GCA_029560515.1. GTDB lineage: Bacteria > Pseudomonadota > Gammaproteobacteria > Xanthomonadales > Xanthomonadaceae > Arenimonas. The sequence continues at coordinate 3,006 of JAKQKT010000003.1, read as the reverse complement.
CAATGCCAGCAACGGTATCGAACCTTCGTTCGCACACCATTACTCGCGCAACGTGATTCGCGAAGGCAAGAAGTCGAAAGAAAAAGTGGAAGTCTATAGCTTCGAATTACTGGCCTACCGCACCCTGGTCAATCCCGAAGCCATGCCGTACAGCACCGATGCCGCCGCACAGTTGCCGGAATACTTCATCGCCGCCGACGACATCCTGCCGAAGGCGCACGTCGATATTCAGGCTGCCTCGCAATTGTGGATCGATTCCTCGATCTCCAAAACCGCGAACGTGCCGACCGACTTCGCCTACGAAGATTTCAAAGACATCTATCGCTACGCCCATTCGAAGGGTTTGAAAGGCTGCACCACCTTCCGCTTCAACCCGGCTGCCTTCCAGGGCGTGCTGGTCAAAGAATCGGATCTGGAAAACACCACCTACAAATTCGAACTCGAAGACGGCAGCGTGATTGAAGTCAAAGGCAACGAAGAAATTGAATACGATGGCGAAACCCACAGCGCCGCCAACTTGTTTGATGCCTTGAAAGAAGGCTACTACGGTAAGTTCTAATTATTCTTTTGTCGGTCACCATGCATTGGTGGCCGATAAGCGAACAACATGTCGTAACAACACTTAAGACTTCAACTCACCAGGAGGCAGTATGAAAAAGAAATCAACAGGTAATGTCATCAGTAATAGCTTCAATAGTGCAGTTGAAGCCGTCAGCGACAAGGCCAACGAAGTGGTTGCCGCCGTGAAAAAGAAAACCGCACCGGCCCGTAAAAAAGCCGAAGCCGCCGTCAAGGGCGCCATCAAGTCGGCTGAAAAATCCAAAGCCGGCAAAGCCGTTTCCGGTGCCATCAAATCGGCCGAAAAATCCAAGGCTGGCAAAGCCGTTGCTTCCGCCGCCGCTGCCGGCAAGAAAGTCGTCGAAGCAGAAAAATACGCTGCCGGCATGATGAACAAAGCCAAGGCTGCCGTCACCGGCAAAGCCCCGGCCAAAAAAGCCGCTGCCAAGAAAAAAGCTCCGGCCAAGAAAGCGCCAGCCAAAAAAGCCGCTGCCAAAAAAGCACCAGCGAAAAAAGCCGTCGCCAAGAAAGTAGCGAAAAAAGCGCCAGCGAAAAAAGCCGCCAAGAAAGCAGCAAAGAAAAGATAAAAAAGCTCTTCCTCCTCCCCCGCCTGCGGGGGAGGACCGAGGTGGGGGCGGTGAGCAGCAAGCAACACTAAAAAATAGACACGAACCGCATGAAGCGTTTCGATAACAAAAGAAACACCCAGGAGTTCAAGCAGCAATGGCCATCAAAATTACAAAAAAAATCAAGAACTACAGCGTCGTCAAGCCCGAAGATAAAGTGGCCGAGGCAGCAGCACCTGCGCCGCAAACCATTATCATCGAACGCCCGATGGCCGAAATCATCCTGATGCACGAAAAACTCGAGCGTCCGGAAGCCCTGGTCGGCTCGACTTACAAAATCAAATCCCCGCTCGTTGAGCACGCCATGTACGTCACCATCAACGACATCGTGCTCAACCCCGGCACCGAACACGAACTGCGCCGTCCGTTCGAAGTGTTCATCAACTCGAAAAACATGGACCACTTCCAGTGGGTGGTCGCCATTACCCGCATCATGTCCGCCGTGTTCCGCAAGGGCGGCGACGTTACCTTCCTGGTCGAAGAACTCAAAGCCGTATTCGACCCGCGCGGCGGTTACTTCAAGGCCGGCGGCGTGTACATGCCGTCCATCGTTGCCGAAATCGGCAGCGTGATCGAACAACACATGAAATCCATCGGTCTGATCCACGACCCGGAAATCTCCGATGCACAACGCGCACTGATTGCAGAGAAACGCGCCGCCTACGAGAACCGCAACGCAAAAAAGTCTGATCCCGCGACCGCGGGTTCCGACAACGATTTAGTTCCGGGCGACCTCGCCGGAGCCGGTGCTGAAAGCGCGTTACGCGCTGACGAGGCAGCATCTGCAAACACCGGCGAGGGCGCCTCTTTTCCTGCTAGCGCAAGCATGTGCCACAAGTGCAACACCAAGGCCATGATCTTGATGGACGGGTGCCAGACTTGTTTGAATTGTGGGTATTCGAAGTGTGGTTGATGACGGCACGTCAACACGCTGTAGAGTAGCCACGAGACTCCGTCCATGACGACGTTTCTTCTTTCAATGCTTGGCGCGCTTATTGTTGCGGGCATTGTTGCTTGGCTTCGGCGTCCAAGACTTGCCTATCTAGTCCCAAAGATTTTTTCGCACACAAAGGCTGATCTAAAGGGTCAGCTTGCGGAAATTACGATTTTCAACCGGGGGTTTTCGAATGAAGAAGACATCGTCCTAACTTTAAATCGAAAGCTGAAATACCAAGTTATCGGTGCCACGGCTACAGGCTTTGAACTCGATGAAAGCAAGCTAAAGATTCCTCGTCTTGGTAGCAACAAGGAAATAACTTTGATCTTGACGATCAACGGTGGTCCTTTTTCGCTTGCTGATATTGAAAGTTGCCTTTCAAAGTCTACAACTGGTAATGGATTCACCGGTCTTGAACTTGTTCCAATGGCAGCCCAAGCCAGGCTCGCTGTCACGACTTTTTTGATAGTAATGGGGGTCCTCTTCTTCGGCATAACTTTCGGTATCGACTATGTTTTCGACAGTAAAGCTAAAGCGACTGAACAAACAACTTCAGGGTCGACGGACCCGGACATTGAGGCTGCTGCAAATGAAGCCATTCATGATGTGAATGAAGCGATTGCGGCCACTAAGAATTCGCAATTTGCAATTCGCGAATGGAAAGCGTCTGCGATTTATTCCGACTCGACTCTCGCGAAGCTGCTCAAAGATGGAACGATTAGCATCGAGATTGGGCAGCTAACGGCTAAAGGCGACGTGGTCACCGTTCCTATCCTAATTAAGAATCTAGCGGAATCGGCAATCAAAGTCTCGGTTGACCTTACATCCGTTGATACAGAAAAATCAAAACGAATTTCGAGCTTTGATAGCAGAATCACCGAAGTC
>JAKQKT010000470.1 GCA_029560515.1 Pseudomonadota bacterium | reverse complement strand
GCAGGAATAAACGAAAGATTGCGAAGACAAAGCAGGAAATAGCATTGATGACGCAAAAGCAGATAAAAAGTTCAATTGCCCCACCGTTCAAGCAGAACGATTAACGATCTTAAAGCGGTGTAAAATCGCTTCGAGCACTGCGCCGCTGATGGTGCGGCTCTTGTCTGTGATAGTAAAACAGGCACGTACTTCGCCGCGGGGGTCGACATCAGCGAGCTTCAGGCCTGCGGTGGTCATCACACCATCGTGCAGGATGCCGCGCAATACGCCTGCGATCGAAGCTTTTACCGGTTCTTCACCGACCATGGCGACCACTTCGCCAGCCTTCACAACGTCGCCGATTTTGCGAACGCCGCGCACGACACCGGCACAGGGCGCGCGCATGACGCGACCGGCGGTAACTCCGCCGATCGCCCCGGGAACCCCGGTATCGGCAGCGGCGCTGCCGGTTTCGATCAACCGGCCGAGATCATGACCGCGGTTGGTTTCGACAATCAGATGCGCATCGACACCGCAGACCGCGCCTGGCCCCAGACTTATCACCAGCGGAGCCTGCCTGACCGAAGTCGCGCCCGGGCATTTGAGAAGCCTGGCATCGATAAGCACATCTGGCTTCAATTCATGCAAAATGGCCGCTTCAGGATCGATGACGACCGACACATGATCACGGCCAGACATGGGCAGCCTGTCGCTTTCAAAAAGGCAGCCGCGAACGCCCTCGACAACGGTTTCGCCGTCCCAGACAGCGCTGCAGAAAGAAATGGCACGTCTGACGGCGAGCGGCTGGCTCACTTCGGTCATTGTCACTTCAAAGCCCGAGCGAAAAAGACGATGAGCAACACTGCTCGCCATTTCGCCGGCACCCAGAATGAGAACTTTCAAGATTGCGCCTCCAGGTCAGAGGGTGTATCGATATCGAGCACCACGCCGGGATCATTGACCTCGATCAGAGTCAGGTCGGATGCGTGCTTTTGCAACAGGCCACGGGCACCGCTGTCACCCGAAAGTTTCTGCAGCTCGGCAATATAACGGGCGGCAAAGACAACCGGGTGGCCGCGGCGGCCGGCAAAAACCGGAGCAATGATTCCCTTTGCTCCAGGCTGCTTTGCCGCGGCAATCAGAGTCGAAATCGTCGCAGAATTTACATCGGGCATATCGGCAAGGCCAACGGCAACCAGCTCAGTTTCGGCAGGCAATGCCATGGCAGCCAGGCGGAGCGAGCCACCCATGCCTTCATCTGCTGAATGATTGATCAGCAGGCGAATGCCGGGTCGGGTTTCACCGGTTTCGCCCGGCCGCCTGACAAGAATGAGTTCATTGATCTCGGGCACCGCCTGCCAGCAGGAAAGGGTCGCCGTGAGAACGGTCGCGCCCCGCCACGGCAGATTGAGCTTGTCACTGCCCATCCGCCGCGACGCACCCGCGGCAAGAACGATGCCGAGAATCATGCCAGCTTATTTAACACTGCCAAGAGCGCGCAGGATCTTTTCGGGAGTGAAGGGCCAGCTTCTGATCCAGGCGCCGCAGGCATCGTGGATCGCGGCGGCAATGACCGGAGCCGCGCCATTGCATGCGATTTCCGAGATTGATTTCGCGCCCATCGGCCCGAACGGGTCGTTGGTATCGACGAGAACCGCCTTGAAATCATCAGGCAGATCGCCCATCTGTGGCACCTTGTAATCTACGAAATTCGGGTTGAGGCAGTTGCCCTTTTCGTCGTAGATCATCTCTTCGTAGAGACTGTGGCCGATGGTTTTGAGCACGCCGCCATAAATCTGGCCGAGAGCCAGCTCGGGGTTGATCGGAGTGCCGGCATCCTGCAGGGCATAGTATTTGAGAATACGAACCTTGCCGGTGCGGGTATCGACCGCGACTTCGCAGAAGTG
>JAKQKT010000119.1 GCA_029560515.1 Pseudomonadota bacterium | reverse complement strand
TCGACATCGAGTACGCGCTTGGCTTGCTCGATCGCGTCGCGCACTGCGCCATGTACTTGCGGAATGCAACGCAGTGAGTAGGAATCTTGCGGCTGGTGTTTCTTGCCGCCACGGAACGGCTTGAAGCGCTGGTAGAAACGTTCGCGACCATGACGCTGGTTCAGTGGCACCCAATCCCAGGCAATGTCGAAAGCCAGCGATGCCTGCGCTTCTGAATCCCAGCTTTCCGGTTGCCAGGATTTGAATTTTGGCACCAGATGATAGGCGATGTCGGAAAGCGTGGAGCCGCGCAATAAATCACGCAAATGTTTTGCCGAATGCACCTGGCCCGGATGCGGGCGCAATGCATGCACATGTTCGTCAAATGCGCGTACGCGACCTGCGAAAGCATCTAGCGTGATCGCGGCGGCGACATCGGCGGCATCGAGAATTTCATCGAGTTTATTCACTGCCAATACACCGGTGGCCAGCATTTGTGCAGTGCCGTTGTTCAGTGCAAGACCTTCCTTGTGCGACAGACGAATCGGCTGCAAACCCGCACGCTTGAGCGCTTCCGCACCCGACAGGCGCTCGCCTTGATAAAACGCTTCACCGCCACCGAGCAATACGATCGCAAGATGCGACAGCGGCGCCAGATCGCCACTGGCACCGACCGATCCTTTTTGCGGCACTACGGGAACGATGCCGGCATTCAACATCGCGACCTGTGCCTGCAAGGTGGATACACGAATGCCGGAATGGCCGCGCATCAGGGTATTGATACGAATCACCAGCATCGCGCGCACGACATCCGCACCGAAGGGTTCGCCGACACAAACCGCATGGGTGACGATTAAATTGCGCTGCAATTCTTCCAGAACCGATTCATCAGAATGATCCGGCTGGCGCACGCGATGCGCGCCCAGAAGCTTGTCAGCATTGCTGCCGAATCCGGTAGAAACGCCGTAGATCGGTTCCTGTCTTTGCACCTGTTCGGCAAGGAAATCCGCTGCGCGCTGCACTTTTTCAAGCTGCTTCGCATCCAGCTCGACACTGGCGCCATAGGCAACGGCGACAACTTGTTCGCGGGTCAGCGACTGTCCATCCAATCGAATCGGTTTCATTGTTCTTACAAGCCTTTCAAGACACGTTGCTGTTCTATTTCCACTTTTAGCGCTGCCGCCAATTCCGCGCGCGGCAATTCGAATTGCTCCTGGCGACGCAGGTCTTTCACCGTCACCACGCCACGCGAGATTTCATTTTCACCGTAGAGCACCATGAAGCGTACGCCGGCACGATCGGCATACTGGAATTGCTTTGCCAATTTTTTTGTTTCCAGTTGCACTTCGGTATTGATACCGGCACCACGCAATATCTGGGCTAGCTCCAGCGCCTGTGGCAGATAGGCATCATCCATCAGACCTACCAGGGCTTCGACCGAACTTTCTGCGGTCGAGATGATGCCGGCATCGCGCAACTGCCAAAACAGTCGCGTTGCACCGATCGAAATACCGACGCCGGGCAAATGCGATTTCGAATAATGCCCAGCCAGATTTTCGTAACGGCCACCGGAGCATACGGAACCGATCTGCGGATATTCGTCGAGCGTGGTTTCGTAAACGGTGCCTGTGTAGTAATCCAGGCCACGGGCAATCGAGAAATTCACCGCGTAATTTTTTTCAGGCACACCGTAGGCTTTCAGCAATTCGATGACTTCTCGCAATTCGGCGACGCCTTGATTGAAGCCTTCGGAACCCTGCCCCAGCTTGTCCAGTTGCTCGATGGCATCGGCGTGCGAGGTGCTGCGGGTTTGCACAAAGTCGAGAATTTTTCCCGTGACTTCCGTACTCAGTCCAAATGTTTCACCAGTCAGGGTTTCACGCACGTAGTCAGCACCGCGCTTGTCCAGCTTGTCGACTTCACGCAGCACCAGCATCTGTTTTTCGCCATCGGCAACGCCGAGGTTTTCAAAAAAACCGCGCATCAGTTTGCGATTGTTCAATTGAATGGTGAAAGCACCGAAAGCAAGTTCGGTAAAGACGGCGCTGATCACGGCCGGCATTTCAGCGTCATAGCGAACCGACAAGGAATCCTTGCCGATCACGTCGATATCGCATTGGTAAAATTCGCGGAAGCGGCCACGTTGAGCGCGTTCGCCACGGTAAACCCGTTGCATTTGGTAACGGCGGAACGGAAAAGCCAGATCATGCTCATGTTCGGCTACATAACGGGCCAAAGGCACGGTCAGATCGAAACGCAAAGCCAGCTCCGGCGTGCCACCCTGCTCCAGCGCACCGGTCGATTGCACGAAATACACCTGGCGTTCGGTTTCACCGCCGGTCTTGGTCAGCAATACGTCCGACAATTCGAATACCGGCGTTTCCACCGGCAAAAAACCGAATCGCTCGAAATTACGGCGAATCACGTCCAGCATGCGTTGAAAGGCGATTTGATCGCGCGGCAAAAGCTCCATCACGCCGGGCGGTGTACGTGGCTTAATCAAGGTCAGACTCCTGGTTTAAGCCGCTATTTTAACGTGAATCGGTACCCTGGTGCTTGTCTTGATTGGCCGTAAAGCAGCTCATAGAATGAAGCCTACGGGGTGTAGCTCAGTCTGGTAGAGCGCTACGTTCGGGACGTAGAGGTCGTAGGTTCGAATCCTGTCTCCCCGACCAACGCAAGTAGGCATCAGAAGATAATCAGCTTCAGGGCCAATGGCAGCAAGGTTACATACGCCACAGCACTGCGTATGCGATACGACATGGTCGGCGCACCGGACGCTTGATCGGATTTTTCCGCCTGCCATTTCAGGCCGAATAAAGGCCGCAAAACGGTGATGCGCCGGATGACTTCATAACTCAGCAAACATCCGGCAATTGTCCCGGCAACAATCAGCAGCGGCTCCAAAACCGGCCCCAACTGTAACGGTACTAGAACAAAGGCCAGAATCAGGATAAACGTCTGGTGCACGATGTAATACGGCAGCACTGCATCATTGAAATAACTGAGCTTCGCGCTCGGCTTGTTTAAATAAGTCGCGGCATATCCAAGCAAGGCCAATACAGCCGACCAGCAATTGAAGATGGCAATCAGGGCCAGCCATTTAGCCCACCACAGCGCTTTCAGCTCGGGATTCATCCAGACGATAAAATAGGCAAATAAAATCGCGATATAACTGATGACCGCAATAGACAAGAATCTAAGACGAAAACGTTTTATTTGTTCCCAAAGCGTGGCATTCCAGCCAATCAAATAGCCGAACAGAAGGAAGGTGAAACCGCTGGCGTTCCTGTTATCCGGGAATGCAAACTCGACCGCAATCAACGGGATAATCGGCAGTAAGAAAAGGCCGAAAAAACCGGTCTTGCAGGCAAACCAATCCATTGCCGACTGGACAATACGACTATTCAGCAGCGGCGAGATGCAGAGGGTAATCAGTGAAAACGTCCAGAGTTCACGCAAATACCATAAATGATTCACGTCAATGTGCGGCAGCACTCCCGGCTTGTAGTTATCGAAAACCGGGTTATCAAGATCGAAAAAGATTTGATAGAACTGCCAGTAGCTCATGTGCAGTTCACCCTTGCCCGACATTTCGACAAACAACTGCGGCGGAACGACGACCAGAATTCCGAATAACAAAGGCAGCAATAAACGCAGCGTTCGCGCCTTCACGAACCGGATTGCCGACATCTTCTGCAACACGAAGCGGATCGAGATACCCGAGATCACCCACAACAAGGGCATTCGCCATTGATTGACTGCCAGCATCAGACCTTCCAGCGGCTGGCTCAGATAATGGCTCTTGTAATGAAAACCCCAGTTGGCCACGTACAGCATGCCGATGTGATAAAAAATCAGCAGGCCAAAGACAAGCACCCGCAGCCAATCAAGATCATGGCGGCGGGCAAGAGGATTTATTTGAACATCGGGTAATGCGGACATGGCTAGCCTCGTGTTTGGATAAGCCATGCTGACTTGCCGGACTGGCGTTCGCATTCTATATGTGATCAATGCGCCGGATTCAGTGACCAACTGCATGCCGCAGGGATAAATAACGGCGTTTGGGACGAAAAAGTGATGAATGGAAGCCAATAAGCCTGCATGGATATCCTCAAAAAACCTTAGAATTGCCGGATGCCAGCAGCCAAGAATGATTACAGTCAGTTACTTTCCCGCTACCTTCCCTACCGTCGCTATTTCGAGGTGGCTTTCTGGGTTCTGAATTTCGGCTTGCTGGTTGGCGTCAATGTAGTCATCGTTATGCTGGACCTTGAACGTGCCGAATTGCACTTCGAGAACTGGAAACCCCTTGTCTGGGAATTCAGCAGCAATCTAACCAGCCTATGCCTGGTGCCGGCCGTGATTTATTTCGAGCGCCGATTTCCGCTGCATTTTGGCGTTTTGCGAAAACATCTACCCTTGCACGTTCTCGGTAGCGTGGTTTTCAGCATTTTGCATGTAGCGGGCATGGTCGCCCTGCGCAAACTGGCCTATGCCAGCCAGGGCGAATCGTACGACTTCGGTAATTGGCCGGTCGAAATGGGCTACGAATATTTGAAGGACTGGCAGACTTACGCTGGCATTTTATTTGCGCTCGCGCTTTATCGGTTGTTGCTACTGCGACTGCAAGGCGAAGCCAGCATGCTCGACACGCCTGATGATGGGCCTGCTTTGGAACCGGTTGAACGACCTGAACGTTTCCTGGTCAGGAAACTCGGCAAGGAATTCCTGATCGCCGCCGCCGAAGTGGAATACTTGCAGGCTTCCGGAAATTACGTGAACCTGCATTTGCATGCACGCGACTACCCCTTGCGCACCACAATGGCCGCGATCGAGCCTCGGATGAATCCTGGGAAATTCATTCGCGTACACCGAAGTTATATGGTGAACCTGGATTTCATCAAGGAAATAGAACCGCTGGATACCGGCGATGCCAGAATCCTGATGAAAGGCGGGAGTTTGATTCCTTGCAGCCGGCGTTACCGGGCAGCGTTGAAGGGTTAAATCATATCCCGGGTTGTCGAAGCACAACCCGGGATACGTTTATTCGAACCGCAATGCTTCGATAGGATCCAGCGCCGCCGCTTTCGATGCCGGCATGATGCCAAAGATCACGCCGACCAAGGCCGAGAAACCTGCAGCCGCTATCACCACCCACAGCGGTGCCTGGGCTGGGGGGAAACCCGGAATCATGGCGGCAATTCCCATGCCGACCAGATAACCCAAAATAATACCGATGATGCCGCCCAGCAATGCGAGCAGACCGGCTTCGAGCAGGAACTGGATCAGAATGTCACGGCGAGTCGCACCCAATGCTTTCAGAATTCCGATTTCGCGCGTGCGTTCGGTGACCGATACCAGCATGATGTTCATGATGCCAATGCCACCGACCAACAACGAAATGCCGACAATGCCACCCAATACCGCAGTTGCGGTACCGGTGATTTTGTCGAACTGCTTGATGAAAGTATCTGCAGCTTCCACCTTGAAGTCATTTTCCTGACCGGGCTTGAGTCCGCGTGATTGGCGAACCGCACGTTTCACGCGCTCGCGCACCTGCTCCACTTCTTCCATCTTCTGCACGGTGAATGAGGCGGAAATAAACGGCTCATTATTGTTCCCCATCAAAGCACGGCCGACATCAAACGGGATAACGGCGTAATTGTCCTGGCTGAAGCCGAGCAATTCACCCTGCTTCTCCATCATGCCGACCACCTTGAACCATTCGTTGCCGATCCGGAAAAATTCGCCGACCGGATTTTCCGGCATATGCAAATCATCCCGCAGCTGCGCACCGATCACCGCGACGCGGCGGCGGCCCTTGTCGTCGCTCTCGACGATAAAACGCCCGTATTCAGGAAAGCGCGCACGCACAGCCTGAAATTCGGTGGTGGTGGCAATAATTTGCGGCGAACCGGTGCGACCCTTGTAGCTTGCGCCGGCGGTCTGCACTTGCATGATCGGCGCTACGACCCCAACACCTGGCACTTTGTAGCGCAAGGCATCAATATCGGCAAAATGGATGTTGTTCAATTTGCCGGTGCGGAAATTTTCATTGTTGTTTTCCGCCTGCAAGGTCATCGTACTGCCGCCGATATCGGCGAATTGGCTTTTGATCGATTCCGAAAAGCCCTGCACCAGCGATACGACCGCAATCACCGAACCAGTGCCGATCAGAATGCCCAGCGTTGTCAAAAAACTGCGCATGCGATGCGCCATCAGGCTGGATAACGCGGCGCGAAATGCTTCCATGAATGCGTACATTTATTGCGCCGCCTTTTTTGCATTGATGCTGTCTTGCACGATTTTGCCGTCGCTGACCCGCAAGGTGCGATGGCAATGTGCGGCGATATCCGGTTCATGCGTTACCACGATCACCGTTTGGCCTTGCTGATGTAATTCGTCAAACAAGGCCATGATTTCCGCCGAGGTTTTTGAATCCAGATTGCCGGTGGGTTCGTCTGCCAGCAGAATCGAAGGCTTTCCGACCAGTGCACGTGCAACGGCGACGCGCTGGCGCTGCCCACCCGAGAGTTGATTTGGCCTATGTCCCATGCGGTGACTCAGACCGACCTTGTCCAGCGCTTCGGATGCCATTTTCACCCGCTCGGCTTTCGGAATGCCGCGATATACCAATGGCTGCATCACGTTCTGCAACACCGTCATGCGCGGCAGCAAATGGAAGCTTTGGAAAATAAAACCGATTTCCTGGTTCCGTACTTTGGCCAAATCATTGTCGTCCATGGTCGAAGTATCACGGCCATTCAAAACGTATTTGCCTTCGCTCGGTGTGTCCAGACAGCCCAGCAAATTCATCAGGGTGGATTTACCCGAACCCGAAGGTCCGATCAGCGCGACATATTCATTGCGCTGAATCTCGAGATCAACGCCATCCAGAGCCTTGAACTCTTCTTCGCCCATCTTGTAACGCTTTACGATATTGGTCAGCGAAATCATTATTTTTCTTCGTCGGCGCCGCTATCGGCATCTGCCTTGTCATCTTTCGCTTTTTGTTTGACGTAAGCGTTTTCCTGCAATTGTCGAACCGTCTTTGCCGGTCCGATGATGACTTTGTCGCCCTGTTTGACGCCCTTGCTGATCGCTTGCCAGCTATCATCGGAATCCCCGACGATCACTACCGTCTTCTTAGCCTGGCCGTCCTTCACCAGCCACACATATTGCGTGAACTTCTTGGTGTCGTTTTCGTCGGCTTCGGTGATAACGGCTTCCACCGGCACCGCGACTTTCTTGCTGCCGTCACTGAGGAAAATATTGGCACGTGCGCTCATGCCGGAACGCAACAGTAATTTCGGCTGTGCTTCCAGCGAAATCGTGACCTTGTAGGCACGTCCCTGTCCTTCGATCGAAGGCGCCAAGGCAATTTTCTCGACCTTGCCGACAAGTGGCGTTTCCGGATAGGCAGCGGCGTACACATCGGTTTTCTGGCCAATCGCGATTTTCGCGATATCGGCCTCATCGACTTTAAGCTCAGCCTTGATATCCGAGGTATCGGCAATCTGCATCAATTGTGCGCCGGCCAATGAGGAGGTTGATGGAATAGCGGTTTCGCCGACCTTGATCGGCAGGGACACGATTTTTCCGCTGATCGGGGCGCGAATATCGGTTTTGCCCATTTGCTCGCGTGCTTCACTCAACACGGCATTCGCACGGCGAAGTGCTTCCTCGCTGCTCTTCAATTCGACCTGCGCCAGTTCGAACTGGTTTTTGTCTTCGTCGAAGCGGTTCTGGTCAATCATTTTCGCCGCCAGCATTTTCTTGCTGCGCTCGAACTGGGTGGCTTTCAACTGCAAGGTGACACGCTGGCGTTGAATGCTGATTTCGCTTTGGCGCTTGCTGGCTTCTTCGCGGTCAATCGCGTTGCGATAGGTTTCCGGATCCAACCGCATCAGCAATTGACCGGCCTGCACGATATCCCCTTCTTCCACTTCAATGGAACGTACCTTGGCCACCAGTTCGGAGGTCAGGTTTACTTCGGTTCGATAGGCCAACACGCCGGAAGCCAGAATGGTCGGGCGTATTTCGTGCGCCGTCACATCGCTGATATCCACTTCGAGTCCGCTTTCGCCTTTGCTCTTGCCGATAATGATCGGCAGGGCAATGACGGCCACCACGATGGCTGCGGCGAGCCACTTCTTGTTGAACTTCATGTTCTGGAATCTCTAATGTTTTAGATCAATGCGAGCAATGCAAAGCAACCATAAATGACAATGCTCGGAATAAGGGCCACCGCAATTGCCTCTGCCCAACCGGTTTTCCCCCAGGTTTTCCAGCCCAGTGCCACCAGGAAAATATTCCAGAAACTCAACAGATCGAAAGAAGTAGCCAGTTTTTTCCATGGGCTGTCGATAGGCAGTTGCAATAACAGCGGATCGAGATGGGTCAGACCCAGGGATTCAATACTGGTTTGTGGCGACATCATCACAACACCCACCAGCATGACTATCGTGCCAAGCAACATCGGCATGCTGCTCCAGCAAGCCAGGCTAAGTGCGTGTTTGAAACCTATCGTGGAGCCGGTAATTTTGCCTGCCAGCAGATAATACAGGGCCACAAGTGTCACGATGACTGCCGTGCCAATCGGAATACTGACGACCGAAAAATAGCCCATCATTTTTGCGCCGGGCATGAAGCTCTTGGCTTGCGCCATTTCGGCCGCCGACATTTCCTTACCGCTGGCGAGCAAGGTATGATCGATAAACCATGCGCTGTCCACTTTCATGAAATACATGAAAGTCATGACCATCGTGGCAGCCATCACCAGCAGCAATGGCACAATAAAAGTGGGCTTTTCCTTTAATTCGGCAAAGACTTTGCCCGGTTCCAGAAAGATATTGATCAAATGTGACATGCATTGCTCCCCGTAATGATGGTCATTGAATATTTTAGCAGCTTAGCGAGATAAGGGATTTTAGCTACGTGCATAAAGTAATGCATGGCGTAGCCCGGGTCATGGCTCCATCTGACCCGGGTTTACAGGGTGGGAGGTTTTTGTCTCCGCGAATATTCAGACTAGGATTTTGAGTAGTCGCTACAAGCACACGCTATTGGGGACCCCGGGTCAGATGGAGCCATGACCCGGGCTACGGAAATTCCTGCAAACGCTTCTTCAGAATATCCAAACCCAAGTTGCCGGCTGAGCCGAGAGAAACTCTAGCCTTCAGGCTGGCCTCCGGGTTCGCACCAAAGCTTGGCAATGTCGCTTTCGCCGCCTGTTGATAGGCATCGCGGAACGGAACGCCGCTTGCTGCCAATTCCATCGCGCAATCAGTCGCAAACATGCCCGGCTCGATTGCTGCAAGCATTTTTTCCGGTTGCCATTGCAGACGGTCAATCAAGTCCGGCACAAGGGCCAGTGCCGCCAATCCATGATGAAAGGCACGCAGCAAGGGTCCCTTGCTGAATTGCAGATCACGGTGATAACCCGATGGCAATGACAACAGGGATTCGATTTCCGTGCGGGCACCGGCCACTACGGCATAGCTGGCACGCAGCAATTCAATCAGATCGGGGTTGCGTTTATTCGGCATCAGCGAACTGCCCGTCGTATATTCGGACGGCAATGTCACAAAAGAATATTCGGCACTGGTGAACAGACTCAAATCCCAGGCCAAACGTCTCAAATCGAGCAATGATTGCGACAAGGCGGCCAATGCCTGCAATTCGAATTTTCCGCGCGATAACTGTGCATAGGTCGCCGCTACTTGAACGCGATTGAATTCCAAAGCCGTCGTCGTATGCTCACGATCCAGGGGCATGTTCACGCCGAAGCCCGAACCACTGCCCAGCGGGTTGGCATTGATCCATTCAATACTCGATTCAGCCAGGCCGAGATCATCGATAAAACTTTCGGCCCAACCGGCCCACCACATGCCTGCCGAGCTGACCATGGCGCGCTGCATATGCGTATACCCCGGCAGTGGCAGCATCGCTTCCGACTCTGCCCTTTGCAAGGAAATTTCGGCAATTTTCCGATTATGGAAAGCCAGTTGTTTCAATGCATCGCGAAGATACAAACGACTGGCCACCAGCACCTGATCGTTGCGGCTGCGACCGGTGTGGATCTTTCTTCCGGTGTCGCCGTGTTGTTCGATCAAATAGGCTTCAATAGCCGAATGGGCATCCTCAAAACGTTCGTCGAGTATGAATTCACCGGTCTGGAACAATCCATCCAGCCGGGTCAGGGATTCGCAAAGATTCCGGCATTCAAGAGCCGTCAGGACACCGATATTGTGCAAGCCTTCCGCGTGCGCGCGGCTTGCCTGGATATCAAAGGTGAACAGGTGCCGGTCATCGACAATATCGTTACCCGCCAGAAAACGCTGGATGTTTTGATTGACGGTGACGCCCGGTTTTTGCCACAGCAGATGGCTCATAAGTGGATTCCCGCCAGTTCATCCAGTCCAAAGGCCAGATTGAGATTTTGAATGGCCTGCGTTGCCGCGCCTTTGAGAAGATTATCCAGCGTTGATACCACGACCAGTCTTTTCCCATCATCGCTCAAGGTAAAACCTCCAATCTGCACGCCATGTTTGCCGGCAATTCGGCTTACCCAGGGTGCGCTTTCGATGATTTCGATCAAGGGTTCTTCCCGGTAAAAATCGCGATAGCATTGAAGCACTTCTTCAAGTTTCACCGCTTCCTTGAGATGAAGATTACTGGTGACGGTCAGTCCGCGAAAGTGCGATGCCACATGCGGCATAAACTCGATCCGTTTATCCAGATGGAAAGACACTTCGCGTTCATGCATATGCTCGGCCAAACTGTATGGCATCAGGTTGTCATGAAGTTTTTCCGGATCGTTCTTGTCCGAAGGCGAAGTGCCGGCGCCGGAATAACCCGATACGCCGAAGCACTGCAGGGGTTCTTCAACATTGCCGAGCATGGGAGCAATAGCGAGTTGCATCGCGGTCGCATAACAGCCGGGATTGCTGATGCGGGTTTGTGCCCGGGCCTTGCTTCTTGTCAGTTCCGGTAAGCCGTAATACCAGCCGGCTGAAAACCGGTAATCCGCCGATAAATCCAGCAGGACGGTATTGGGTGAATGCAGGTCGATGGCGTTCACGTAAGCTTCCGCCATATTGTTGGGTAAGGCCAAAATCAGTGCATCCACAGATTGCCCTGCGCTTTGCTCGGCATCCAGGTTCACGTAATCAAGATCGCCGTGATAGCTATTTTCATGCGCTGCCACTTTCTGGCCCGCTCTCTCGCGTGATGAAACAAAGCCCAGCTCGAATTCCGGATGCGCGTCGATTAAACGGATCAGTTCCGAACCGACATGGCCTCTGGCACCGACCAAGCCAATACTGATCGTCATGATTCTTTCCCATAACGCTGTAATTGGAATTGCAGGTTTTTCTTCGCCGCTGGCCATTCAGAGTCCAGTATCGAAAATACCACGGTGTCGCGACGGGTACCGTCGGGCATCAACATATGATTTCGCAACACGCCATCCTGCTTGGCACCCAATCTTGCAATTGCCGTTCGCGAGCGCTGATTAAACCAGTTGGTGCGGAATTCCACGGCGATGGCTCCGAGTGTTTCAAAGGCGTTGGTCAACAACAGAAGTTTCGCCTCGGTATTCAAGGCTGTCCGTTGCACGCGTTCGGCATACCAGGTCCAGCCTATTTCCAGTCGTTTATGATCTGCCTCGATATTGCAATAACGCGTGCTGCCAACAATGTCGCCCTTGGCATCGCGCACGGCAAAAGGCATGGCTTTTCCCAGATCGCGCGATGCCAATGCCTGCTCGATATATTCCCGCGCCGATTCCGGCTTCGGAACCGAGGTAAACCACAAATTCCAAAGTTCGCCGTCACGGGCAGCTTCCTGCAAGCCGGTCAGGTGATCAAGCGATAGGGGCTCAAGACTGACGTGCTTGCCTTTCAGTGTTTCCGTTGTTGACCAATGTTTCGTCATCTAAAGCGCTTATCCTTTTAATGTTGCGGGTCGGGCCCGGCAATGATCGACCGCAAACTCGATTTGATCGAAATTTTCAAGTCCGTACCAGAAAACATTCCACTTCTCGCCTTTCAGGCAACCATCGGCTTCATCAAAATAAAATTCGTTGATCGTATTGTCGGCTCGCGAGCGCCAGAATAACTTCGGAATTTCGGCGCGCATCACATGCCAGGCCGCACGACCGAAGCCTTCACCCTGCGCATCTTCACTGACTGCAAATTTATCCAGGTGCGGAATGCCGTTTTCCAGCGTCAACACCAATGCTGCACGATAGTGTTCGCTGACAAACAAGCGATAGGGCTGCGTGGTCTTGAAATAATCAACCGCCAGTTTCCGGCCAAAACCGGATTCAATCAGGTGCTGGAGTTTCTTGCGGTCGCATTGTTTCCAGCTATCGAACACGTTGATTTTCTCGCCGCGGCGCACCAGCGTACCAGACCCGCGATGGGTAAATAGTTCCTTGGCCAACTCGTCAGGCTTGGTAATCGAGACCGAAGATGAAGGCGGCAACTGCATCAGCAAATCATGAATCTGCTCAATCTTTACCTTCATGCCCGAATGCAGCCAGGGCTGCTTCATCAACTCCTCGTATTCGGTCGAAAGGTTGATCGAATCGATCAGGTCACCTTCGCCATCGAGCAAGCCGCCGGTACCGGTCAGGAAAATAATCTTATAGGGCTGCAGGGTCTTCACCAGTTCATTCGCAGCCCAATCGGCGTTGATGTTCAGTATCTGGCCACTGACGGTTTCGCCCAGGGAAGCAATCACGGGTATCGAACCGACTTTGATCGCCGCCTGGATCGCATCGGTCTGTACCTTGACGACCTTACCGACCAAACCGTATTTACGCTTGTTCAACAAATCGCATTCGAACATGCCCGAAGTAATCGAAGTTGCACGCACGCCTACCGCTTGCAGAGCTTCGACCAGATGCAGGTTTTCTTGCTGGAATACGCGGCGTACGACGGACAAAACTTCCGGAGTGGTCACGCGCAAGCCATCGACGATTTGTTTATCGATCTTGGCCTTCTGCATTTCCAGATCAAGCTGTGGGCCGGCGCCATGCACCACGATCGGAGTGAGTCCGACTTGCTGCAAAAACGACAAAGATGAAACGAGTGCATCCAGATCGTCGCGCAAGATCGCACCGCCGACTTTGACGACGGCGAACTTCGCCGCATCGAGCTTCGAGAAGCGTTTCAGGTATTGCTGGATTTCTTTCGGGCTGGCCATATTGGACAGCAGCCGAACAATCGTGGAGCGCAAATCATTCATTGTGATCGGTACCGACATAGAAGCCTGATGGAAGCGACCTCCCCGCCAACGTGTGGCTGATGGTGGCGGCTGTATTCAAGGATGAGGCGTTGAGTGAAACTGTCTGCGCGATATTCATTTGATCTCCATTATTTCCTTGTACTTCGAAACCACCGTTGCCAACTGATCCAGCGCCACCCATTCGTCTGCGGTATGTGCCTGTGCAATATCACCCGGGCCATAGACCAATGCCGTCATTCCTGCTGCCGAAAACAGGGCGGCTTCAGTCCAGAAATCGACCGCATTTCCGATATCAAGTCCGAGCGAATCAGCCAGATCGCGGGCTTCAAGACGACGATTTTCCGCCGACGCGATATCGCCAGCCGGCAAGCAGGCACCGCGAAAGGTTTCTTCGTATTCGGCCAATACTTTTTCCGAGGTGAACGAGCGGAATGATTGATGCAGTTCTTCAAAATCCTGCGAAGGCAACGGACGAAAACCAAATCTCACTTCGGCACTCGGCGCGATCATATTGGCCTTGATGCCGCCTTCAACACGACCGATATTGAACCGAAAACCGGTTAAACCGCCAAAGCGGAGATGTTGTAACGACTGCACATGGTTCAATGCTTTATCGCCCCAACGCATGGCTTGGTGCACAGCGCTAAGCTCCAGTGCGTTGACGTCCGATGCATGCCCCGCCTGACCTTTGAACACCATGCGTGTCGAGACGATACCGCGATGCGCCAACACAGCTTGCGCCATGGTCGGTTCGGCAACGATGGCTTCTTTAAAGCCGTGTTCTTTATTCCGTGAAAGAAACGAAGCGATGCAACGCGCATCATTGGCTTCTTCATCTGTGGTGAATAAAAAAGCTGCGGGGCCCTGCGTATTTTCCGCGGCGGTCAGCAAGCATGCTGCTGC
>JAKQKT010000450.1 GCA_029560515.1 Pseudomonadota bacterium | reverse complement strand
CTGACAGCGAGCCTTGAAATCGATTTGAGCCGCCGTCGGGCTTGCCAGTGAATTCAGGTTTGCGCAAATCGTGTCGAGTGCGTTGGCCAGTTCCTGCTGGGGCGGAGTCAGGTCAGGAATCGCCGCAAGGCTCACGCCATTCACAGTGAAGTTGACGAAAACGGCGGGGTCGTCCTGTCTCGTGGCTGTAATGGTGATTGCGCCAGGTGTTGTGCTGATGGTTGCTGTATTGGAAGCCAGGCCAGCACCGGAAGTGATATTCGACGGAGCTCCTAATGTAGACCCGGCTGTGATGGTCCAGTTGATCGTCACACCTGGTGCGGCAACGCCATTGTTTCTTGCATCAACCACCAAGGCGGCAGGTAGGGGGGAACCCGGAGTCGCGCTCTGGCCATTGCCCGAACTAATGCTCAAGGTTCGGGTAAGAGTGGATGTCAGATTGAAAGTGGCTACTGCCGTGATGTCATCTGATCGGGTACCAGTGATGACAATTGGCCCGGGTGTTGGCCCAAGATTGACGTTAATCGTGGCAATGCCGGCAGCGACATTGGTAACGCTGGTGGGCGCACTCAGCGTCGCACTTCCGGAAACCACCGCCCAATTAATGGTGATGCCGGGCGCAAACACGCCATTGTCTTGAGCAAGCACAGCAAGCGGTGCCGGCAGCGGTGCACTGGTTGGTGCGGACTGACCGTTGCCGGAAGACACCGTCAATGTGCGGGTAATGGCGGTAACGGTAATAGTGAAAGTTTCGCTCGGGTCGGAGCTCCATGTATCGCCCGAGAAGACCTGCACGGTATAGACACCAGGCACAGTAGCCGTAAAGTCTACTTGAGTCTGGCCAACACCATTGATGGCGGTTACACCAGAAAGAGCACCATCGCCGGGCGGGTTACCCGAGCTTATATTCCAATTCACGGGATAACCCGGGTTCACTACCGAGTTAGTGCTGCCGTAACGAGCAACCAGTGTCGTATTACCACCCGCAGGGATGGTTACGGTATTGGCGGAAACGGCCGTCATCACAACGGGCTCGACGATAACCGTGAATGGAACTGGAGCCGGTGGGCAGCCAGGCACGCTGGGGCAGAGTACCTGTGCTTCGATATTTCGCGTTCCGGACGTGAACAGGGTGGTCGTTACGCTCGCATTGCCGGCACCATCATTGGTTACGGTACCGATGGAGGGGCCGCTTGGCAAAGTGAAGAAATTTGTTTGATATGTGCCGCCCGAGCCGACCCCGTTCACCAGCAAATTGGTACTCAAGGTGAATGGTTTGGATTGGTTGGTCGTTACCGAAGTCGGCGAAGTCGCTGTAAAAGTAAAAACATTGCTGGTGTTGAGAGTGAACTGCACAGAGGTCGAGCCATTGAAGCAGCTGCTGCAATTGACTTGCACGATCGCGGTGCCGCCACCCGTGTTACCGGCGCCGATATTGAAGTTTTGCAAGTCGCCAGTGAAGCTGAACGTTGCGCCGGTAATCGTCGCGGGCAGGCCAACGCCCCCCGTGGTGTCGCTAATGATGGAAAAAGTCAGATTGGCGGCCGTGCATGGGCCACCACCGGTATCCTGCAGGATGACCGAGAATGGTTGCGACGCCAGCGGAGCCACGGTAGCGGTGTTAATGCCGCTGACAAAAATTTCGCAACCGGTGGTGGCAAATGCCTGTGGTATCCAGGCAGTCAACAATAAAAAAGCTGCGAGAACAAATCGCTTCATGTGTGCAGAGCGAAAACCGGAAAAGCGGTTCCGATTTTGCGAATCCGATGAATTCATGGTTGTTCCCCTAAAGCGTTTTATGTGTTGGCAATGATGTAATAACGTAACTCCGGGCTCGCCGTGGCCATGTAAAAGCTGACGGTTGTTCCGGCTGGCAGGTGTCAAGCCTAATCCGCATACTACGGCAAATGAAGTCACAGCCAAACAAAAAACGGGCAAATCCGATCCCCACCGAGAAACGCGGCTTGTCAGTCCAGAATGTTTGGCCAAGCCTCACGGGTATCCGCGGCCTGGCTGCGCTTTGGGTATTGTTGCTGCATGCCTATCTGATGGCAGGTAAGGCAGGCGATATGCCGGCGCCGATTGAATGGTTGATGGCAATGGGCGGGACTGGTGTCGATGTCTTTTTCACATTGTCGGCATTTCTGCTCGCGATGCCGTTTGCCGAAGCGGCAAGAAGAAAAGAAGCGTTCCCGAATCTGTTTTCCTATGCAAGAAAAAGATTTTTCAGGATTATCCCCGCGTATTATTTCCAGATCATTTTTGTCCTGGTTCTGGCGCTGCTCGGCGTGGGCGCAGGCATGCCGTGGAGTGCGCCGACACCCGGCGGTGTGTTTGCGCATTCTGTTTTGTGGATTAATGCCTGGCCCCTGGTGCCTGCGTATGTGCCGACATGGTGGACATTGCCGGTGGAGTTCGGCTTTTACATGTTGCTGCCGTGGCTGGCGATTTTCCTGACAGATCGCCGCTGGTATTGGTTGTTGCTGGGTATTGCCCTGAGCTTGCTCTATCGTCATGTCCTGATGCAATCCGGGCTCACGCGTGCCGAGGAGGTCTATTGGGTTGATCATTTGCCTGGTCGTTTATTCCAGTTTTTAATCGGTATGCTGGCAGCCTTTTTCTTTGTGCGATTTCGCTTCCATGACCGATTGCCTAAAGAAAGACCGAGGAACCTGATGGTTTTTTTCTCGACCATTGTTCTGCTTTCATTGCCGTCACTCGGTTGGTTGCAGGGCAGTGATGCCTATCATGGCGCACCAACTACCCAGCCTGTCCTCGCCTATTGGCACCTGTATGCGTCTGTTTGCATCGCCATCATGCTGTTGGCAATCGCATCGGGAAAAAATCTGCTGGATTCCATATTGCAATCGAGCGTTTTGCAGTGGCTTGGCCGCATCAGTTACGGGGTATATCTTTGGCATTACCCGGTAATGGTCATCGTGCGCGAAAACATGGGTGGCATTGATGCAGCAAGATCGCAATTTATTGCTTTCTTTGTCGTCAGCTTTGTGGTGTCAATAACGCTCGCATTTCTGTCCTGGCATTGGCTGGAGGCGCCGATTCTGCGGCGGGCAGGTTCCAGCTCGGGCCTGTGAGTTTTGAAGTCGTGAATCCAGCCGATGGAGAAAAAACGCGAATGAGGCGCTGATCGAGCTTCCCAGTTTCCGTTCTATCCACTTGCCTAGCAGGGGTATTGAAAAGTGGAATCGGCTTGTCCAGACAAGCCGTGTCTGTCCGTCGATAAACGCCAGTTCAAGCCGGCCATGCTCATGATGAAAAGGCAGCTTGAATTTGAATGGACCACGCAATGCAAGTATTCGATATTCATAGGCATTCGGCCGATCAAATGCGGTGATGGCTTCTTCGAAAAGGATGCTGCCTTTTTTCACTTCTCGTAGTGCGCCCAGGCCACTGGGGTCCGTTTTGCCCTCGTGAATCATGCGGCAGCGAATCGAACTGGTGCTTAAAAATTCGACGTGCTCGCAGATGCCGTCAAAGACCTGCTCTTGCGGAAACTTGAAATCGTGAGTCACGCAAACTTCATGCATTTCTTATTTCCCGGCAATGAAAATCATCACATTGCAGATTAATGCTGCCATCCAGACCAGACTCCGCAAAGTCGCCTTGTCTGCCAGATACAAAATGCCATACAAAACTCTCAGTCCGATAAAGCCCAAAGCCAGCATGTCGACCCGTGCCTGCTCAGCCCCGGTAATCTGCGCCACGATAACGGCCGCGGCAAACAAGGGGAATGCTTCAAAGCTATTCAGGTGTGCCGCATGTGCACGCTGTGCCGCGCCTTCGAGTTTGCCCTGCCAAAGCCGGACATTGAAGTTGTTGTACCGCGGGCCGCGCACTTTGGCTACGCCGGTCCACAGGAATGGCATCAGGCCGGCGGCCAGTACGCAGTAAAGAGCAATTGTCATAACGTGTGTATTCCATGTGATCAAGCCCGCAGTATGCCTAATTTCTAGAGTCACGGCTCTTAAATCAAAGTCATATACGGGTTGTCGCTGGCCTTGGCGGACTGTTATAATTTTGATCTAAGTTGGGAATTGCCGTGGCCTTGGGCTGCCGAGGTGTCTGCCATGCAAAAACATCTCGCCGAAGGCCAAAGACTGGCCTTGCTGGTTGCGAAATGGCAGGCCCTGACAGGTGTCGCGGCAATGCTGATTGTATGGGTTCTGATTGGACGAGCCGCAGGTTTGGGGCTGATGGCAGGGGTGCTGTCGATATTGCTGGGAAGCTTGGCAATGGCGCAGCTTTCGCTAGGTGGCGGAATTCAACCTGCTGGTCGCGTGTATTCCCGGTTCTGGCTGGGTCTGTTTTTGAAATGGTTAATCGTGGGGTTGGTCCTATTCCTGTCGTTTCGCATGAAGGCGCTTGCG
>JAKQKT010000443.1 GCA_029560515.1 Pseudomonadota bacterium | reverse complement strand
CCGAAATACAGGGCATCGCGATAGGCGTGACGATTCCAGGTCCAACGCGGCCGCCATTTCATGACAATGAAAAGATCATAGGAAAAAACCAGCATCGAAAGCATGCCAGGAACAATCAACGCATAAACACCGGCACCGGCCAATGCCATGGAAATACCGGCAACGACCGAGACCACCATCATCGCCATCTGCAGGGGGCGCAATTTTTCCCATTGATGCTCGCGTTCCAGCATGCGTTGCCGCAAATCCATCGGCACGCTGAACAAAAAGGAAAAGGAGAGTACGTGCAGTATCGGCTGCATTTTGGCGTATTGCCCGACATAGGCCGCCGCGAACGCGAGCAGGTTTGTCACCACGAACAAACACAGATTGAGAAACATGCCGAAAGTGAAATGCTGGTCGTAATCGACTTGTGCTTCGGAACGCACCTGCACGATATGCGCCGAAATATGCTGGAAGGAAATGAGACCGATAAAACCGATCAGCGTGCTGCCGTAATTTGCCATGCCGTAAATATCGGGATCGAGCAAACGTACCATCACCAGCATCTGGACAAACTGCAGCCCGTCGCGAAACAGGTTCAAGCCTGCGGACCAGAGAATGGCTTTCTTGGCGGAATCTTTCAGCGACATTTTGGTGCGAACAGAAGTTTCGACATCAGCAAGAATGAAGGCCGGTCATATTTGGCCGGCCAGCAGCGAATCGAAATAGGCGATGGTTTTTTTCAGGCCGGCTTCGAGTTGTACTTCAGGAGTCCAGTTTATTTTTGCCTGTGCCAGACTGATGTCGGGCTTGCGTTGCAGTGGATCGTCCGATGGCAACGGCTTGAATTCCAGCGTCGATTTCGAGCCGGTGAGCTCAATGACTTTTTCGGCCAATTGCCGGATGGTGAATTCACCCGGATTGCCCAGATTCATTGGCCCCGTGAAGCCGGCATCGGTATCCATGAAGCGTAAAAAACCTTCGACCAGATCATCGACATAGCAGAATGAGCGCGTTTGCTGACCCTCGCCGAAAATCGTGATCGGATTACCCTGCAGCGCCTGCACGATAAAATTCGATACCACGCGGCCATCGTTGGGATGCATGCGCGGGCCATAGGTATTGAAAATGCGCGCGACTTTGATATCGAGCCCGTGCTGTCGGTGGTAATCGAAAAACAGGGTTTCGGCGCAACGCTTGCCTTCGTCATAGCAGGAGCGGATACCGATCGGATTCACATTGCCCCAATAACCTTCCGTCTGTGGATGCACCGATGGGTCGCCATACACTTCGCTGGTTGATGCCTGGAAGATGCGGCAGCGAAGACGTTTTGCCAGACCGAGCATATTGATGGCGCCATGCACCGAAGTTTTTGTCGTCTGTACCGGATCATGCTGGTAATGCACCGGTGACGCCGGGCAGGCGAGATTGTAGATTTCATCGACTTCAAGATAGAGCGGAAATGTCACGTCGTGCCGCACGAATTCGAAACGTGGATTGCCGTGCAGGTGTTCGATATTGCGTTTGCTGCCGGTAAATAGATTGTCGGCGCAAACGACTTCATCGCCGCGTTCAAGCAGGCGGTCACACAAATGCGAGCCTAGAAAACCAGCTCCGCCGGTGACCAGAATGCGTTTTCTTGCTTCGTAATTTCTCATGGGTAGTCCACTGTTTGAATTTTTATTTCGATTGCATGATAGACAATCGGCATCGATTTATTCTTTGCCCGCAGGGGCGCCTGCTTGCTGCGCCCATACGGATGTGAATTTTTTACAGACGTATTCTCGCATTACAGTCGCCCATCGACGTGTTCGCTACCGTACATAGACTTGACGTCGAATATCACGCAATTTTCCTTGCCGAAACGACGAACCGCTGGCAAGCCCATTTCGACAAAGCACGAGTGGCCTACCGCAAGCACAATGGCATCGTAGGCATTCTGCTCGGGAGCCGACACTAGGTCCATTTGCAGAAGCCGCTTGGCATCGGCGGCATGGGCGACCGGATCATGGACGTCGACTTGCGCATGCGCTGCCCTGAGTTCATTGATGATATCGATCACGCGTGTATTGCGCAGATCCTCGCAGTCTTCCTTGAAGCTCAGGCCCATCACCAAAATTCTGGAACCCACCACATGAATGCGCTTGTTTGCCATCAGGCGCATCACCTGGTGCGCCACATGCAAACCCATGCGGCTATTGATACGGCGCGCGGCCAATATCAGTTCCGGATGATAGCCAAGCACGGTCGCTTTGTGCGTCAGGTAATAAGGATCAACGCCGATGCAATGGCCACCGACCAGGCCAGGTTTGAAGGGCAGAAAATTCCATTTTGTTCCGGCGGCTTCGAGTACGTCGCGAGTATC
>JAKQKT010000437.1 GCA_029560515.1 Pseudomonadota bacterium | reverse complement strand
CAGGCATAGACCGATGAAAACCAGTCTGAAGAAAACGCCATCCCTGCCTGCACGCATGCCTCTGCCCTCGTTGAATCAATTTGCCTGCGATGAGTCTTTTTGTTCCTTGTCTTCGTCTTCGTCTTCGTCAGGCTTCTTTTCACCCTGGTCATCGTCTTCGGCCGGAACCAGCATCATCATCATTTTCATGCGGCCGCCGAGAAGATCGTTCAAGGCATCGTGGTCACGGTTAAGCAGGGCATGCTCTGCAACATCGTCAACGCCAAGCGCCTTTACGGTAGTAGTGAACTCTTCCGGTGACATATTCGCCAATGCTGCATCTTTGCCCATCGATTCAAGAAACTGAATAATATTCGACATCTTCGACTCCCTGTTATTGGTGTTTGGGTGTTGCGGGTAAATTGGAATTTAACACACGATCCAGTTCCTCGATGCGCAATAGCATGGCGTCGTTACGCGCGAGGGGCTGGCATGGCGGCAATACCATGGTCGATTGCAGGAACAACTCGGTATCGATCAACGCCGATAAAGCCAGTTTCTGCATTCGGGGCTTGCTGATCGGTAAAGTTGCCGCCTCGTAAATAATCACCTCGTGGTGTGGAGGATAATATTCCGTCAACAGTTCGACCAGTAATTGCCGATAGGCGCTTCCTGTGGCATAGCGCCTGAAGCTGCGGTCCCCGGCAATGCCGACCTGCCAAAGCACGAGGTAGGCGGAGGTATCGATCTGACGACGATAGAACATGAATTGGCTGGCTTCGTAATGCTGGCAACCGACCCGGCCGGGGTCGATGCCAAGATCAGCGTAAAGGCAATCCTCGGCTGAAATGCCGGGCTCCATATGCGCGACAAAACCCTCGGCACGCGCCAGTTCGATAACCCTGTGCGGCGCGTAGGCGAATACGCCAGGATGCCCGTAGAAAGCACCGCATACTTTCTTGCCGCCACGCAGTTCCGAGAGCATGAGATCCACCATTTCCCGATAGGTGTCGTGGCGGGATTTACCTTCGCTGTAAAGTGGTTGAAGGCTGCGGACATCTCTGTGCATTTCCTGCAGCCAGAGTTCGACCACGGGGTCCGAGACCGCAGCAAACACGACATCGGCGTGCTCGATATAACTGCGTGACCGCGGGCTGATATGAGCCCCGAGCATCATGCCGGTACCAACGCAGACCAAACTTCCGGAAGTATTCATTCGAACTGGCCGCCCCTTCGGCCTTTAACCCCAAGCGGCTTGCCCTATAGGAAGCCGTCGTCGTTGTAATCATACTGCATTCGCCAGTGCTCTTAGTGCTTGCCAACGGTCACGAGATAGAACCCAGCGACAGGTTGACCGCTTGTCTGTAATGCCGCTTTCGCGCAGGAAGCAAAGTCTTTGAACAATACGGATGACGGCCCTGTTTTCGTTTGCGTGATTGACTATGATTCGCTCCAATTGGGTGGCCCCAAATGCAATATCCATCATTTGATTAATGACTTCCGTGGTGTATCCGCGATTTTGGTACTCCGCCAGCATGATGTGGCCAAGTTCTGCATGCATCGGTTCCGGCATCAACTGACCGAAAGCTAAGCCAAGCAAGCCGATATTTGCCTGCGATATTTTTTCCTGGATCACCCAAGTGTAGTGCGGCAGGCGAACTGCCGTGCTTGTGTTCAGGACAGTATTGAAATTTCTTAATGCCGCCTCTGCCTTCAGCGGCTCTCCGATGTGTTGCATAAGTCTCTGGTCGGTATAGCAAGCGCAATAAAACGCCCTGTCTTCGGCAGCAAGACGCCTGACCAGCAAACGTCTTGTTTCGAAAGTGTCCATTAATCTTCTTTCGCCTTGGCCATTCGCAAAACCCCGTCACCATCGGCGCGCCGATCGAAGATGCAATAGTGGCCACTCATCAAAGGCAAACCCAGGATGCTCTGGTTCGGCCACTTTGGCATTTGCCGCATCAACAGAAAAAAACATTCGCCGGCATTCACCGAATTCCGCTGCCAGTAATTGCCGGGAGTGCAGCTGAACGTGACTTCGTCACCGGAAGGCGATTCAAGATGGAAATGAAGTTTGGGCCATGCGCGGGTATTTATCTCGTCGTTCGGCAGGCCATGCTCTTTCTGGAAGCTGGATTGAAAGCGTGTTATCAGATCCGGAAAGCTTTTATCGTATTCGGCAAAGTCGGCAATCACGGCGTCATAGATGGAGGCTTCCAGTACCAGGAAGCTGCTTCCGGTATCGAATATGGCATTGCTGGCATAGCTGTTCATATATTTTTCCAGCAATGCGGGCGCGGGTATTCTTGGACGATCGCCCACCTGCACTGCAATCAGGTTGGCGTTGTAGTAAAGCTCGTGCACGATTTTCGCAGTCTCGAAACCACCTTCGTATAGCGACTGGCATTCTTCGCCACCGCCGAGTACGAGCACGCCGCTGTTCAACGGGTCCGAAGCTAGCTGTTCCGGGCTGGCATTGTCATCGAGTACATGTACAAGTGCCCGCTTCACCAGCATCGAGAATTTATCCGAGATAATTCCTTCTTCTTCAAGCGCACTGAAACAGGGCGTCAAATTGACTAGAGGTTGTTCATAGAGCTGCGTCTTGAATTCCGAGAAGGCACTCGGTTCCTGTGTGTTGAAAGGCCAGGGCCAGGTATGGGTGGGCTCGATCATTTTTTCGGCCAGCAGAGCGCTGACATCGTGGGCCTTGTCGAGTTTTTTGTAGGCCAGACCCAGTAAACCGTCGGCGTCGCGGAAATTCTGCGCCGATGTTTCCACGAGTGCGATCTCGGCATCTGGCAACACACGCGCATGCCGTTTGTCACCGAACGCGATTTCCGTTTTCAGTACTGGCCCGGCCCAGGTGCCGACGCCATAGGCAATGGATTGCGCCAGGCTGGTGGCGTGAAGACAGGAATCATGCGATGGATCATAGGCCTGCGGTAATACCACCAGGCTGCTGCTGCCACTGTCGAGCAGGACGTTGGCCACGCGTTTTTGGCTACCTATTTTTATTTCAACCGTATAGGCGCCTTTCGCATAAGCAAGCGTCGTGCGCAGTTTCAGGTAGTTCTGTTCCATCCATGGGGTCCATTTGAAAGCGAATGGCTATTCTTATGGGATTCATGGAAGAAAGTAAACGCATCAGGGCCCGGGGTCTCGATGGCGTAAAGCTCTTCGTTGCAAGCGATCATTGGCGAGAACGATGATCTTTTCCCGTTCGCTATTCGTCGCCTGATGCCAGACCAGGATTTCACTGATATGGCGACCGCAGCCCATGCAGACATCGGCCTCATCCAGACAGCAGTTGCGGACGCAGGGCGATGCCGTGCGTTGATCATTCTGATTGTCAGCGTTTATTGTCACTGGATTGCAAAGTGCGTGGCGGGTCGATGTATTTGTCGGGCAATGCCGTCGCTGCCGCCGAGCACTGCGAGGTATTGGCATTGCAGACGATGTAGCCTGGCTTTGGATTGGAACCCAGTTTCTCGGTAAAGCTGCCGATATTATCCATCGTTGCCCGCAAGCTGCCATCCCGATACACGTCTACGGTGGTAGTTCCATTTTGCCAATTCAGTTTGACAAGTTTCGGACCCTTGCGATTGGGTTGTGAGATCCGGGCTTCAAGATTACCGGGGACGATTAATGGTGGTTCGGCATTACGGACGCAGTCATAGGTTTCCACGATACGATCGCCGGTGTCGATGACCGAAAAATCCTGTACCCGCACCGGTGAAGCGGGTACGGACTGGTCGAATACGCGCGAGCTGATATTCAACTCGCTCCACTTGTGTGTGGTGTAAATATCGTCTTCGGCGGTCAATGCAATATTGCCGCCATCGGAAAGAACAATGCCGTAGCGCTGCATGGTGCGCAAAATAACCTGGGCAGCAGGATTGTAGGAACTCACCGGAAAATCCGATCTCAGGCGCAAACGCGAACCATAGGGAATAGTCGTAGGTGGGCCACTGGGGCCGCCGGCATGGCTGCCGGGTCTTACATAAAGCGGAATGCGATTGGTCGTGTTCGGCAAGGGATCATTCGACGCCATGCGGGGATTGGGCAAAATAAAACGGATGGCATGCCCAAGATCGCCATTGCTGATTTGCGTTGCCGCGTAAACTTCGTCGGCATTGAATAAAAGCGGCGCGATGGGAAAGCCCGCCGCATCGGCACTGGTGCAATGTTCGCCGCGGTTGCTTGCCTGATAAATGCGGTCGAGTTTCCAGATTGCCAGACATTGGGCCTGCAAGCCATTCGCACCAGAGGCGTTGGCACGATAAGCCTCGTACAAAACATTATCCTGCACCACCAACAGATGGCAGTCTTCATTGTTATTGTCGCAGGTCAGGTTGCCGGAGCCTTCGATGGCGGCATTCGCAGGTACCGGCATGCTGGTGCCAATGGGCTCGCAGTCGGGTGCGTAATACTGGTTGGCGGCCGGGAATCCGATAATCGTGCGAGTCGGCGAACCCGCCGGAGCACGAACAATACGCATTGCGAAATCAATCTGCATGCGGCCAAAGCCAAAGCCGCCCAGATTGGCAAGGCTGGTAATCATGGAAGCCGATTGAGGATGCAGCGGAGCCTGGCTGATGTTTTGATGCCAGACCGCTTGCGCCGGAAAGCGGGGAGGTGCTTCCGGATATGCCTGCAGCCCATAGCACAGGCAGGTGACAAAAACGGCAATACGTATTACTTGGCGCATCCTCATTTCCCCGCAGCCTACTGGCCACAAGAATATCGCCATCGCGCATTTAAGGGGAGAAATAGCCTTAACGAAGCTAAAACAAGCCCTCGATGAATTGAGGGCTTTTGTGGAACAGAATCATAGGATCAACATAAAAATCAGCGCGCCCAGATATCTACCCGTGCCTGATCCCGACTGCGTTCGGTATCGCCAATAATGCCGATTTCGACCACACAGCGGCTGCCGCCACGTAAATCTATCCAGCGGGTCGAACCGCCTTTTGAAATGCGATCACGAACATTCAAGTTGTCGCGTTCGCCATTGGCATAGCGAACCCAGAGTCTTTCGATTTCGACTTGTCCGCGACTGGTACGCAGCTGGATGGCATGGATGCCGTTGCGGCAGTTCCTGAATCGCAGCACATCGCGATCATTTTCCGAATGGCTGAGTCGCGTGCTGCCGAGATGTTTCACCTTGTCGTAGCGTGCGGCATCGGCCGTGGTGGCAAAGCCAATGCAGAGAGCCATGATGGCGAGCAATGTTTTTTTCATACGGACTTCCTTTCGTTTGGTTTCATATGGGTGACACGAAGGAAGGAACGGGATTCAACAAAATTAGTTTACCTATCGAACTCCCGCGTTCAGCCAGCGGCGAGGTTTATGTATGGCTATTCAGTTATAAAAAAACGCCGCATTTTGCGGCGTTTTTTCGGGAAGTATCGGTAACGACTATATTTTGACCAGCTCAACGCGGCGGTTTTTTGCGCGTCCGGATTCGTTCGCGTTATCGGCAATCGGCTTGTCCGGACCGAAGCCTTTCGAGCTGAGTCGGGCGGGATCGACGCCCAAGCCAACGAGCGCACCCAATACACTGCGTGCCCTAGAAGTGGATAGTTGACGATTGTGATCTGCGCTGCCGGTGCTGTCGGTATGACCTTCGATCGAAAGTTTCAGGTCAGGATTGGCGGTCAGCAATTTATTGATTTCATCCATCACCGGCTGGCTGTCGGGTCTAAGCGTCGCCTTGTCAATATCGAAATTGATATACAGGGCGACATGGCCATCGGTATCCAGTGCTTTCTTCATGGCGCTTGCATCGAGAAAACCGAGTGATTGTTTCATCGCTTCCTTTTCAAGCACGGTGACATAACCATGCGGAGGAAAGGCGCCGGTCGCAATGTGAATCCAGTATTCCTTGTCGGGCGTGCGAATCAGATAGCTGTAGTGTTCGTATCCGGAAGTCGGAGCCACACTGCGCCAGGATTTTTCTACGACAGCCAGTCCGCCGGCATCATCCACGATTTTGCGGGTAAATTGCGTCGTGCTGATTTTCTGTCCGCCGAGTGCGGTGATGGCATTTTCATAGTTGCGATGAAATTCCAGTTCGGAATATTTGCGTCCGGTATCGGGGTTGGTCAGGTTCATCAGATTGTTGTACAGCTTTCCTTCCACCGGAACCAGTTTTTTGCCGGCCAGGAAAAAATGGCGATCAAAACCGATCAGGCTGTCCTTTTCATCCTGTGCATACACAAGACCTTCGGGAGTCTTGAAGAAAGGAAAAGGCGGCAATGCCACGGTGCTTATCGGCACACTTTCTACACTGAACTCGGTACTCGCAGGTGCTGCCGTTTCAGTGGCAGGTGTTGTCGATTCGGCTGTATCAGCTGGCTTTGCAGCAGCTTCGGGCGCTGCCGGTTCAACAACGCTTGGTGTGGTCGGGGCAGCTTCTTCTTTTTTACAGGACACAAGCAACAGCATGAAAAATGCACTGCTGACGAACAAGGGATTCAATCGCATGGGGTTCTCCTTCTGGCGCGAGGCCGATTTTAAGCATATCGGGTTGCATTATTAAACGTGAAATGGCAATAAATGGGCCAGTCGGCATTCAGTGACATGGCAATCGCGGTAAAATTACCGGCATGACCGAAGCCAACGCAGCGTTTACCGCCTTATGGCACCCGTTTCTGACCGGTGCAATCGCATGGAGCGATTCCTGTCTGTTTTTGCGTGCCCGGGCCGGGAAAATTCCGGATGGGATAAAAACACTGGGTATCGACTGCGTTCAGAGCTTCAAGCCGTTTGCGGATGAACTGCAGCGATCGGTTTTTTCCCTTCTTGAAACCATCGACAAGAAATATCCGCTTGTGCTCGTCCTGCCACCGCCACAGCGTGATGAAGCGCGTGCCCTGTTCGTGCAGGCCTTGCAGTATGCCGAAGAGGGCGGAATCGTGGTCGTCAGCATGGAAAACAATGAAGGTGCAAAATCCGGCGAAAAAGATCTGCGGCAATTGGCGCCGGATCTGCAGTGCGTCAGTAAAAACAAATGCCGGGTTTTCTGGGTCACGAAACATCGAATCAATGAAGCACTGATGCATGCCTGGTCGATGCAGGACGCACCGCGTTTGCTTGAAACGACAGGGTTTATTTCCCGCCCCGGAATTTTTGCCTGGAACCGAATTGATGCAGCTTCAAAATTACTCGCATCATATTTGCCGGATGATTTAGCTGGATACGGTGCCGATCTAGGCGCGGGTTTCGGTTATCTCACCCATGCCGTGTTGATGAGGAACAAGAATATCGACGCCATGGATGTATTTGAAGCCGAAGCACGTGCGCTGGAATGTGCAAAATTGAATCTTGCGCGATTCGAGGCAGGTTCGAAACTGGCCTACCACTGGCAGGATGTTACGCAGGGAATTCAAGGTTTACATGACTTCGTAGTAAGCAATCCGCCATTTCACGCCGGTCATGCCGAGGTACAGGTAATCGGTCAGGCTTTTATCAAAGTGGCAGCAGAGTCACTCAGGTCAGGCGGGCGCTTCTACATGGTAGCCAACCGGCATCTGCCCTACGAAGAAAGTCTGAGAAATCATTTTTCGAGTATTGATGTGCTTGCTGCCGAAGATGGCTATAAAGTGTTCAAGGCAGTCAGGTAGAACCACGGGAAAACAATGAAATTAGTAAAGCATATTTCCAATCTGGGTTATGGCAGTCGCAAGGAAGTGACATCGATGTTCCGCGAAGGGCGCATCACCGATGCTGCCGGTGAAGTGTTGTATGCGGACGATGTGACCAGTCATGACAATATCCGGGTCGATGATGAGCTACTGGATCCGGCTTCCGGCATGATCCTGATGTTGCACAAGCCGGCAGGATATACCTGCTCGACGAAGGACAAGGGACGTCTGGTTTATGATTTGTTGCCAGATCGTTTTCGCATTCGCAAACCGGTATTGGCCCCGATCGGACGATTGGACAAGGAAACTACCGGCCTGCTGCTGATGACGGATGATGGAGATTTGTTGCACCGGATCATTTCACCGAAAAACAAATTGCCGAAAGTTTACGAAGCCGAATTGGAGAAACCCCTGCGTGGCGATGAAATCGAATTGTTTGCCAGTGGCGAGATGATGCTGGAATCGGAAAATTCGCCGCTCGCGCCCGCCGTCTTGCAATCCGTTTCGCAACTGCGGGTCCGCCTGACGATCATTGAAGGCCGCTATCATCAAATCCGGCGCATGTTTGCCGCCGTGGGCAACCATGTGGTGCAGCTGCATCGTAGCGAGATTGGGGGCCTTGATCTTGGCGCTTTGCCATCCGGCGAATACAGATTGCTGGACGAACAGGAGCAATCGCGTTTGTTCGCCAGGGAAAAATCATGAGGTTCCTGTCCTTGCCGCTCGCTTTTATCGCCATTGGCCTGGTGATGTTGAGTACTGTGCTGCATACCTCGGTGCTGTTTGTCATGTCTTTGTTGAAATGGCTTTTGCCCTTCCATGCCACTCGCAAAGCGCTGTCTGTGTTGCTGATAAAAATTGCCGAAAGCTGGGTGGGTTTCAACAGCTTTCTGATTGACGTTGTCACCCCGACAAAATTTATCGTGACCGGCATGGAATCCCTGAAGCATGAAGGCTGGTACCTGGTCATCAGCAATCATCAGAGCTGGGTTGATATTCCGGTATTGCAGAAAGTATTCAACCGCAGGATTCCGTTCCTGAAGTTTTTCCTGAAAGGCGAATTGATCTGGGTGCCGTTTTTGGGCTTGGCCTGGTGGGCGCTCGATTTCCCTTTCATGCAGCGCTATTCGAAGTCAAAACTGAAAAAAAATCCGCATCTGAAAGGCAAGGATATCGAAGCCACCCGCAAGGCTTGCGAACGTTTCAAGTTCCAGCCGGTATCGGTAATGAACTTCGTCGAGGGAACGCGTTTTACCCCAGTCAAGCACGAACGGCAGAACTCGCCATTCGCCGATCTTTTGAAGGTCAAGGCAGGTGGTATTGCCTTTGTGCTCGATGCGATGGGCGAGAGCATGAAATCGATTCTCGATGTCACGATCGTCTATTCCGACCGCAGGCCCGGACTGCTGGATTTGTTCGCTGGCAGGATCCGCCATATCCAGATCGACATCGCCGAACGGCAGATTACGCCGGATCTGATCGGAGACTATGCGAACGATACGGCGTTCCGCATTCATTTCCACGCCTGGTTGAACGGTGTCTGGCAGCAAAAACAGCTGACGATCGAACGTTTGAGAGCCAATATGGATTAGCCCATGCCTTATGGGCCATGACAGCCCGGGGCCTGAGCTGGTGTCATCAGGAGATCAAAAGGGGAGCTTTATGAAAGAAACGATACGTGTTGTCTTTGCCAGCCTGTTTTTATTGTTTTGTTTCAGTACGTCGGCGATCGCCGCCAATGAAACGCCGACGACTGCCGTCAAGGGTGAGCTCCCTCCCGGCCTGATTATTCCGGAAGTGGCAAGGCCAGGACCGGCTTTCAATGTCGACAAGGCAACCGAAGCCTACGTGAATCTATTGAACGACGAGCAGCGGGCGAAGTCCGACGCCTATTTCGAAAATGGCTATTACCTGGATGTCGCGGATACGTTGATTGTCGTTCTCATCGCGGCTTTTCTACTTTTCAGCGGCATCTCCCGCCGCATGCGGGAAATGGCGAAGCGCGTCAGCCACCGCCCATGGCTTTACACCACCATTTATGTCGCCATGTATTTCGTCCTGATATTCCTGCTCACCTTGCCCTGGAATATTTACATGGGCTTTTTCCGCGAGCATGCCTACGGCCTGGCGACGCAAAACTTTGGTGCATGGTTTGGCGAGACTTTATTGGGACTTGGCCTGAGCGTGCTATTCGGAGCCCCGGTGCTCGCCATCATCTATGCTGCCGTCAGGCGTGTGGGCAAAAGCTGGTGGGCGTGGACTGGCGCAATTTCTTTCGTGTTCATCATTTTCTTCGCGATGATCGCCCCGGTTTTCATTTCGCCGATGTTCAATGAATACAAACCGCTGCCCGCCGGCGAATTGCGCGAAAGTCTTTTGTCGATGGCGCGTGCCAGCGAGATTCCCGCCGATAATATTTACGTTTTCGATGCGTCAAAACAGACCACGCGTATCAGCGCGAATGTGTCGGGCATGATGGGTACCACCCGCATTTCGCTAAACGACAATTTGCTCAATCGCACCTCGCCGGAAGAAATTCGCGCCGTAATGGGGCACGAGATGGGACATTACGTGCTGAATCACTCGCTGCGTCTGGTGGTTTACATCACGCTTGTTCTCACCTTCGGTTTCCTGTTCGTGCATTTTGCTTTTGACGGCCTGCTTAAACACTATGGCAAGCGTTGGGATGTCAGCGACCGCGGCGACCCGGCGGGCCTGCCTCTGGCAATGGCCTTGCTCACGATATTCATGACCGTGATGACTCCGCTAAACAACAGTATTACCCGTCAGGCAGAAGCGGAAGCGGATGCCTTCGGTCTTGCCGTTGCAGGCGAGCCGCACGGTTTTGCCACCGCGGCCATGCGTTTGTCCACCTACCGGAAAATACGCCCGGGCGAGCTCGAGGAAATCATGTTCTATGATCACCCGAGCGGCTATGCCCGTGTCTATCGCTCGATGACCTGGCTGAAGGAAAACCAGCAGGATTCAAGAGTCGTGAAGGCGATGCAGAACAATCAATAGCAAAAAGGGTGCGTCGATGGCGCGCCCTTTCTGATTCATTTGCTTGCGGTTGCGTTATCGGCGCAGCTGCAACTCAATCGCGGAAATTATCGAATTGCAGCGGCAGTTCGATGTCGGATTTTTTCAACAGCGCCATCACTTCCTGCAAGTCGTCCCGTTTTTTTGCCGATACCCGCAGCTTTTCGCCATTGATCTGCGCTTCGACTTTCAGCTTGGCATCCTTGATGATGCCGACGATTTTCTTGGCGATCTTTTGTTCGATGCCTTGCTTGATCGTGACTTTCTGCCGGGCTTCGGCCAGATTGATTTCCGGATCGCCGACTTCCATGCAGCGAATGTCGATGCCGCGCGCAATCAATCTTGCCCGCAGGATATCCAGC
Organism: Pseudomonadota bacterium; assembly: GCA_029560515.1. Classification (GTDB taxonomy): domain Bacteria; phylum Pseudomonadota; class Gammaproteobacteria; order Xanthomonadales; family Xanthomonadaceae; genus Arenimonas. Next base: position 8,894 of record JAKQKT010000437.1, on the reverse strand, counting down.
ATTTGTTTCAGCTGGAAATCACTCGGCGCGCGCTGGGTAATAACGAAGCCATCGACTTCGAATTTAGCATCGCTGCCCTTGAAATCGAAGCGCGTGCCAAGCTCGCGGTTGGCGGTATCGAGTGCATTGGTAAATTCGTGTTTGTCGATTTCGGAAATGATGTCGAACGAAGGCATGGATGGCTCCTGGGGTTTCCCGCATTTTAAGCGATCAATGGGCGCGCGTCAGCTAAACAGGGCTTGCTGCGTCGTGATCTGGTTGCTGTCGATAAAATTTGCCAGACCGATGCCAACCAGGCGGAATCGCATATTCGGCGGCATATTGACTCGTTCGCGCAGTTGTATCGCGATCGACTGGAAATCCTCAAGCGTGTCGACGGGCGCATCGGGCGTATAACTGCGCGTCAACGTCTGGAAGTCCGATGTTTTCAGTTTCAGCACAATCGTGCGGGCACTGCGGCGTTCTTCGCGCAAATAAGCGGCCCAGGTTTTTTCGGCGAGTCGCAGTATGTGTGGCGCAAGATCCTGCAGCAGTAAATCATCCTGGAATGTGTCTTCGCTTGAAATCTGCTGTGTTGGGCGTTCGGATTCCACCTTGTGATTGTCGATCCCCATCGAAAGCTCATGCAGGCGAATTCCCCAGCGACCGAAATACTGTTCGAGACTTTGTGCCGGGTGTTGCCGAATATCGCCGACGGTGGTGATGTCCAGTTTTGCCAATTTGGCTTCCATTACCTTGCCCACGCCAGGCAGCCTGCCTACCGGCAGTGGGGTAAGAAAATCGAAGGCAGCGGACGGCTTTATCACATATTGCCCGTTGGGCTTGTTCCAGTCGGACGCAATTTTTGCCAGGAACTTATTGGGTGCAATGCCTGCCGATGCGGTGAGTCTTGTCTCCTCGAAAATGGCATGGCGAATCTGCAATGCCACTTCGGTTGCCGAGGCCAAGCCAAGTTTATTGTTCGTCACATCGAGATAGGCTTCATCGAGAGACAAGGGTTCGATCATGTCGGTATGACGCGAAAAAATTTCCCGTACATGTCTTGAAACGGCTTTGTATCGCACGAAGTCGGGTGGCACGAATATCGCATCGGGGCAGAGGCGCTCGGCACGCACCGCCGGCATCGCGGAACGGACTCCGAATTTTCTGGCTTCGTAGGACGCCGCGCAGACGACCGAACGTGCGCCGCGCCAGGCGACCACCACCGGTTTGCCGCGAAGACCGGGATCATCGCGTTGCTCGACGGAGGCATAAAAGGCATCCATGTCGATATGGACAATTTTTCGCTGTGACATCGCCTATTTCGGTTTACCCATGCGTGGAGTGCCTTTGCGACAGGCGTCGGAACAGTATTTCACATCATCCCAGACATTCTGCCATTTCTTGCGCCAGCTAAATGGACGCTGGCAAACGATGCAGGTTTTTTCGGGCAAGTTGGATTTTGCGATGCGCTGTTTCACGGAATTTTTTTATGGAAATCGAGGAAGGCCGCCAATACGGCGCCCGGTGCTTCGACCTGCGGATAATGCCCGATGCCTTCGAGTTCGACTACATCCGCATTCGGAATCAGTTCGCGATATCGCTTCACCAGATGTTTGCCGGAAACAGGATCCTCCAATCCATTGATAAGGCGCAACGGAACTCTGGTGTTCTGCATCGCGCCCAACCAGCGGTCACGATGCTTGCGGCGTTCAGGTATGTATTGCAAAAGCCTGTGAGCCAATTTCTCGCCACGATTCAGTTCAATCAAATGCCAGAAGTCGCTCAGATCTTCCGCCGAAGGCTGTGTGTTCGCACCGAAGACGGCGGAAAAACTTTCCCTGAATTTTTTTTCATTCAAACCCTGTACCAGCAGAGGGCCCAAGGGGCTGCGTAACAGGGTCTGGATCAGTCGCGGACGATGTACTTCAGGAAACAGGCCGCCATTCAGAAAACAGATTGATCCGATATCGAAGGAAAATATGCCGGTGCCTGTTTCATTACGGGCAAGACATTCCTGTGCCACGCTGTCGCCCAGATCATGAGCCAATATATGGGTGCGCCGAATGTTCAGTGATGCCAGTAATCCGGCAACGATATCGGCCTGCTCCAGGATCGAGTAACGGTGGCGGCGCGGTTTGTCAGAAAAGCCGAAACCGAGCAGATCGAAACCTATCACTCGAAAATGTTTTGCCAGCGAAGGCCATATTCTTTGCCAGTCATAGGACGCTGTGGGGAAGCCGTGCAGGCAAAGCAGCGCATCTCCCTTGCCCTGATCCTGATAAAAAATCGAGTGTTCCCGCCACTTGAAGTAATGGCCTGAAGTTTTCCAGTGTTCGAGCGATTTGGAGGTCATCAATCGGATGTCGGCTTATTTGTTAAAGAAAAATAACATTCATGAACTGCAACCAAGATCGTACGTCAAAAATATTTAACGATGACAGTTGCCGGCGAGGAATCCCGATGATTTTTCTTCGAAAAACATCTTTTATGTGAAGTCTGTCCGGTTTTTCTCGGCTACCGCGTACTGATACATGCCCACCCATGACTTTAGGCATGTCTCTTGAAAGTCGGGAGGTCCCCTTGGAATATCATTAGGAGCTTTGTTGTGAAAAAAAGTATCGTTGCTCTCTCCCTTCTTGCATTCAGTGTGACCGCTGCCATTGCAGCCACCAATCCGTCAGGTCTGATCAAGAAAATCACGCCGGCCCAGAAAAAACTCCAGGCAGCCCTTCGTAACGAGATGCGCGAATATCTGCGCACCGATGGCATGATCGAAGTTCCTGCCGCCAAAGCACCCAGCACCACAAAAGCCTACACCGATGAAGAAGTGGGCGATGCCAACTCATTTGGTCGCGCGGTGAATTTCATCGGCACGGTACAAAGCGGCGTGCTGACCATTGCTGCCGATTGCACGCCTGATCCGGCATTTCCGCCGGGCCCGAATGACCATTGCGTCGTTCCCGATGTCAATGGTTTCGCCAATATCAATTTCCCGGACATGGGCAAGGTCCTGATCCCGGCGAAAAGTGCAAAAACGCTTTTCTGCCATTGGCAAACTCCCTTCGGCACCATGATTTATTCCAATCCGACCGGCGTATATCAAGGTCAGGCACGTGCCATTTTTACCGCCACTTACAAAATTGAAAACGAAGTGCTCAACGATCCGACCTTGATCGATCCAAGCACCGGCCTGCCATACGGTGGTGTGATCAATACCAGTCTGGGTGCCGTACGCGATGGCCGCAGCCTGCAACCGGGCGAGACGCAGGTTTATCGTGACAATTACACGCGCGCCTGTCTCGGCGGTTTGGTCTCGAAACGTGCATTGATGGAAAGTTACGGCCTGAGCGACGCGCAAGCGACCAAGTTCTTCAAGAAAGACACGAAGATAACCATCGGCATGATTGGCAGCACGCGACATGTCAGCGATGGCAGCATGATTATCGGTACCCGTTTCGTCGGTGACTGATTGACGACTCTCTCCAGGGAAGGAAAAAAACGGCAGCCGCAAGGCTGCCGTTTTCATTTCGGGTCCGGATAGGCATTCCATGCCACAATAAATGCGAAAGTGAACGGAAGCATTTAATGTCAAAACAGCACAACTCCATTCGCGGCATCTGGGCCATGCTGATGGCCGTTTGTCTGTTTTCGCTGATGGACGCCGGGCTTAAATGGCTGTCGCCACATTACCCCGCATTGCAGGTGACCGCGATGCGAGCGATCGCATCCTTGCCTTTCGTCATCGTTTATATTTTTCTGCGCGGCAGCGCCGCCAGCCTGTTTGCGATTCGCTGGCCGCTGCATATCCTGCGCGGTGTACTTGGCATCAGCATGCTGGCTTTGTTTACCTATGGCCTGAAGAGTTTGCCGCTGTCCGAAGCCTATTCCCTGTTTTTTATTGCTCCATTGCTCATTACCGCACTATCGGTTCCAATGCTGAAGGAAAAAGTCGGCGCAGCGCGCTGGATCGCGATCTTGGTTGGCTTGTCCGGCGTATTGATCGTGTTGAGACCGGGAACGGAGAATCTCGATTCGCTCGGCAGTCTGGCGGTTCTTGCCGCTGCGGTTTGCTATTCGGTATCCGCCATCAGCGTTCGCCTGATTAGCCGCACCGATTCTTCGGACAGCATGGTGTTCTGGGCAATGATGATGATTGCAATCGGTGCGGGCTGCATGGCGGCTCCGGATTGGCGTCCAATCGAGCATCGTCATTTGATGGTGCTGGCCGGCATTGGTCTTACCGGGTTTTTTGGACAGGTTGCCATTACGGCGGCCTTCCAGAAGGGCGAGGCATCGGTGATTGCACCGTTTGAATACAGTGCGCTGGCACTCGGGCTAGGTCTGGATTGGCTGCTTTGGAAAACATTGCCGGATGCTATTGCCTTATTGGGAGCCCTTGTTATCGTGGCAAGCGGTTTGTATCTGATTAAAAAAGAAAAAGTGCACGCAGAAGCCGAGCATCCGTAGTTCGTCATTTTCCCGGGAGAAAGTTATGTGGATTTTCAGATCGTTTATTGCGGGTTTCATTTCAACCCTGGTATTTCATCAGGGCCTTTTCCATTTGCTTTATCTTGCCGGAAAAATTCCACGACCCGCATGGGACATGACGGCGACTCCGCCACTGCAAGTGCCAGCAGTGATTTCGCTGGCGTTCTGGGGTGGTGTTTGGGGCGTGGCCATCTGGGCGATGATCAAAAAACAAGGTAATGCCCGCCAATGGTTGCTCGCCATCGTATTGGGAGCCTTGTTGCCCAGTATCGTTGCGCTGCTGTTTGTTTTCCCGCTTAAAGGCATGGCATTTGCGGCCAATTGGGATCCCAAAATGTGGATCGGCGCCTTTTTGCTTAATGGTGCATGGGGCTTGGGCGTGATCCTGTTCATGAAAGCTTTTGGCAGGAAGTAAGTTCAAACATCGCCGCCGCGGGTTTAACTGTCAACCGCCTGCGGGGTGCTGCGTTTTAACCAGCACTCCCAGGACAAACAGCGAGAAACTCCATGAAAAAAGTAATTCCGATCCTCGTCATCGGCTTTATGTCGATAAGCATGCTGGCGAATGCGCAAAGCCAGTCGAATGAACGTCGTGCCGATATGCAGGCCAAGGCACAAGAGCGCTTCCATGCGCTTGATGCCAATAATGACGGAAAAATCAGTTATGCCGAATTCCAGAACAATCCCAAACAACGCGAGCGTTTTGATAAAGCAGATTTGAACCGGGATGGCGGCTTGACTCAGGACGAGATCAGGCAGGCCCATCAGCAAATGAAGCAGCAGCGTCAGGAACGCCGTGCGAAGGGCCGCGAAAAAATGCAGGCGATGCGCGAAAAAATGAAGCGCCTCGATGTCAATAATGATCAGGCTCTGACTCGGGCCGAGATCGGTAACGAATTGCCGAAACTGTCGGAAAATTTCGATATCATCGACGGCAACAACGATGGCAAGATAACACGTGAAGAAATGCGTATCGCCCGGATGGCAATGCGTGCCGAACGCCAGTCGCAGTCAAGATGATTTTTGTTTTCGCAAAAATAAAAAAGACCGCTTGCGGTCTTTTTTATTGTCCGATTTTCCGATTTGCCAAATCTAGAATTCACCGGGGATGGTGTAAATCAGACGATCCTGGCTCGTCTTCTCGTTCTTGTCGGCAATGACGCCGAGGAAAATCGGGCTAATGCCTTTTTCCTGCAATGCAGTCTTGAAATACTGTTCGTTCTCTCGCTTGAATACGAATATACGTTTTCCGGGTTTCTGTTCGAGCGCCTGGTCGAGAGGCATGTCGAATTGGCTGTCGGAAATGTCTTTTGGTTGTGGCTTGAAGCTGACCTTGTTGATTTTCGATCCGAGGTAGAGATGCAGGCCGTAGCGCGCCATGTCTTCGACAAAAATGATTTCCCGTGGTTTTTCCTTCGTTATCACCAGTAATTTCCGCGCGAAGATTTCCGGATCCTTGCTGTTGTTATAGGTAGCCAACAAGCCATGAAGGCCGAGCAGGGAAATGACAAGCAAGGCCAGCCACACCAGTTTTTTCGTCGATAGTTCAAAGTTGCCGAGGGCATTGCCTAGCAGCAGGGCGAAAGGCGTGAACAAGGGCAACACGTAAAGAAGCATGCGTGAGCGAGAAAGGCAGAACACGATCAAGGGCAGCAATAACCAGAGCCAGAGAAAGCGCTGTTCCGGCGTGTGTTTTGACAACGGTCTCAGATTCGCATAGAGATTTTTGCCAGCGATTGCCAGCCAGGGCAATGCACCAAGCAGGAATACCGGAAGATAGACGATCAGCGGTCCGTACCACTCGGGGTTGCGTTGCATGCCCTTGTCGGCAACGCGCGCGACCACTTCATGTCCAATGAAATAATCCAGAAGTCCCGGATGTCTCTGGATCACCACGCCATACCAAGCGAGACCGATGATTCCGAATGCAAGGAAACCAATCGGCCTGAACAAGGATTTCAGGTCTTTTTGTTTCCATAAAAAAACGATGATGGCCAATAAAGGCAGCAAACCCGGAGGACCCTTGGCAAGAAAGGCGAGTCCGAATCCGGCCCACATTGCATCCATCCAGAATTTAGATTTCTTCAGGAAGGCATATTGCGTAAAACATAAAAGCGCCAGGGTTTCGCATGCCGCCAGAATAAAGTCGGTGCTGATGTAGTTGTTGGCAAAAAACGGAAACGGACTGGTAGCGAATATCAGTGCGGGCAGCCATGGTTTTTCCCGGGCAAAAACCTTGCCGAGTTGATAAATCATCAACACGCTGAAAATGTAGGCAAGCGCGACGGGTAGTCGTGCTGCCCAGGTATTGAATCCAAACGTCTTCACGCTGGCGGCGATTGCCCAATACGTCAGAGGCGGCTTGGTAAAATGCAGCGAGTCGGGATGGCGATGAAGCGATATCCATTCATTGGTATCGGCAATCATCAATGCAACATTGGTGTAGCGGCCTTCGTCGGGTTCAAACAGACTGCGACTTCCCATGAATGAAAAACCCAGAATCGATGCCAGCAAAAAAATCAGCAGATAGGGTCTTGTACGGAGAAAATTCATTCGGCGGGCTCTTTATCGCGATGCACAAGGATAAGCCAAACTCATCCCCAAAAGAAAAAAGGGTGCCGAAGCACCCTTTTTCAATCGCCAACATTCCGGCTTAGAAAGCGACACCTGCGCTGATGCCGTAAATAAGCGGGTCCACATTGGCAGTGCCTACGGCAGCGCCATCAACGGTGACGTCGCTGTCGAAGTTCAGGTAGCGCACATCGCCGCGCACAAAGAAATTGTCGTTGAAATAATAGTCTGCGCCCAGATTTGCCGTCAGTCCGCTGCTATTGTCTGCGCGCAGTACGGTACCGGCCAGCGCACCAGTAGATTTCTCGCCGCTCACATTGACCCAGCCATAACCGAGTCCAAGGAATGGCCTGAATTTACTTTCTTTCATGAAATGGTAATTCACGCCGAGGGTGGTTGGCCGGTGCTTGACGGAACCGACTGTACCCAGACCCGCCAGGGAAACATCATGTTCATATTTCTCGAGTCCGGACCACAACTCTACCGACCAGTTGTCGGCGAAATGATAGGCAACACTGCCGGTGACAGCCCAGTCGTCGTCAACGCTGGCCTCTGCGCCGGCAAGCGTGCCGTTATCCGACTTCGGATTCACATTGTGAAAACCCAATGTTGCGGTGACATTTTCTGCATGGGCATTGGATGCCAGTAAAACTAAACCAAAAGCAAGACCTAAAGTGGAAATGCGGGGCATGGGGGAATACTCCGTTATTGTTCATGCCGGAACATACCGGCCAACACATGGTTACAAAATAAAAATGAATTCTCGGTGAGCTGTACGTCAAGCAGACGTGAACTATTTTTGCCGGTTCATAAACCATGACGAAAGTCATTGCCTCAAAAGGCACATGTGAAGCATTCGTCAAAAAACTATGCTGGCACTGTCTCGAAAGTGAGGTAACCATGAAACATCTTGTTCTTGCCACGGCATTGGGTTTAGGTGCAGTTTCCGCGGCACATGCGCATACGCAGGGTAGTTCCGTGCAATGCAATTTCGAAAGTGACTACAAGTTCTCGCAGCAGGGCCGTACCCTGATTTTCAGCAAGGACAAGTCGCCCGGCAAACGCATCATGATCCAGGACAGTCGACTGATCGTTGACGGCAAGGATTTGGAGTTGAGCCCGGAAGACAGGCAGCGCGTCGGCGAATTCGAAGATGAAATGCGTCTGCTTATTCCGCAGGTCAAGCAGGTAACCACCGAAGCGATTGATATTGCCTTTCTGGCATTGATCGAGGTTTCGCGCGGCCTGAACGGTGAGCAGGATAATTCGACGATCAGGAAACTGCAGAATGCGCAAATCAACCTGCGCAATTCGATCAATAAAAATCCCGAGCTCGTTATCAATGACGATATCGATGCAAAAATCATTGAGCCGATCATTGCTGATTTTGTTCCTGATGTCGCCTCTGCCGCGCTGAGGCAGGCTTTGTCACTTGTATTCAGCAGAGACGAGGAAAAAGCCAAGGCCTTTGAAAAACGCATGGATGCCATGGGCGATGAAATCGAAACGAAAGTCGAAGCCCGTGCGAAAAAACTCGAGCCTCTGGCGCAGGCCATGTGCAGCCGGGTCAGGAACATGGATCGCATCGAAGACAGTATCGGCGTGCGACTGGGCAACAAGGAAAAAATCAATCTGCTTGATACAAAGGCGCCCTGAACCTTTCCCCTATCGCTCGACATCTGTCCCCGGGTGTCGGCGTTACGCCTTCCTGCTTATGGCAGGAGGGCGTTTTTTTGTCCTGGAGACACGCAAAAACTCCCGAAAAAGCTGCAAGGAGTAGAAAGCTTGGCGGCAATGCCCTTCGCAGGCGACAATAGCGGCTGCGCCAGTAGGGCGGGAGGATTGCATGTCAG
>JAKQKT010000108.1 GCA_029560515.1 Pseudomonadota bacterium | reverse complement strand
GCTTCCATCATTTGATAGAGGCGATGCACGCCGGTGGTGGTTTCTTCGGAAACACCGCGCCAGTCTTTCATCACATTGGTCCAGAAACCCGGACGCTCGGATTGCGTGCGCTTCAGCAGATTCTTGATCACTTGTTCTTCGTGCGAACCGGAGGCGGTATTAACCCAATCCGAACCCTGTTCCATTTCATAACCTTTGTGCAGCAACAAGGTCACGTCGCCACCGTCATCGACGACCAGCTCAGGACCCTTGCCACCCGGGAAGGTGACGGCATCGAGTGTGCAATCCCAATATTCTTCCAGGGTTTCGCCTTTCCACGCGAACACCGGCGTGCCGGTTTTTGCGATCGCTGCGGCTGCGTGATCCTGCGTCGAGAAAATATTGCAGGACGCCCAGCGCACGTCGGCGCCGATGTCTTTCAGGGTTTCGATCAGCACGGCCGTTTGAATGGTCATGTGCAGCGAGCCGGTCACGCGAACGCCTTTCAGCGGTTTGGCGGCGGCGTATTTTTTGCGGATCGACATCAGTCCGGGCATTTCGTGTTCGGCGATATCGAGTTCTTTGCGTCCCCAATCGGCCAAGCTCATGTCGGCTACTTTGTAATCGGGTTTGATGTTTACTACTGCGCTCATTGTGAAGCTCCTGATATGTGTGTTTCGTCAGATGGACGAAAGGATATCGGGCGCCGTTGAAACGGTGGTACCTTCATCGAGCCTGTTCCCTTGCGAAAAAATCTTCACCGGGCTTGCAGCGCCCCTCGATGGGGTGGAAAAAATGCGGATGCCGAACGGCATCCGCATTTCTGTTTCTTTACTTCTTCAAACCTGCGTCTTTGCGCAATGCATCGGCGCGGTCGGTTTTTTCCCACGAGAACGCGGTGGCTTTGTGTTTCTTGCCGGCGCCGTCGGTGTAGGTCACTTCATGTGGCTTGCGGCCAAAGTGACCGTAGCTCGCCGTTTCCTGATAAATCGGATGCAGCAAGTCCAGCATTTTGGTAATTCCGTACGGGCGCAGGTCGAAATGCGCGCGGATCAGTTTTTCGATCTTGTCGTCACTGATTCTGCCGGTACCGAAAGTGGTGACTGAAATCGATGTCGGTTCCGCCACACCAATCGCGTACGAAACTTGTACTTCGCAACGGCTCGCCAAGCCGGCAGCCACGATGTTTTTCGCGACATAACGTGCGGCATAAGCGGCCGAACGATCCACTTTCGATGGATCCTTGCCCGAGAATGCGCCGCCGCCATGACGGGCCATGCCGCCGTAGCTGTCGACAATGATCTTGCGACCGGTCAAACCGCAATCACCGACCGGTCCACCGATCACGAATTTACCGGTTGGATTGATGTGGATTTTGCTTTTCGGCAAAGACTTCAACCATTCTTTCGGCAGAACGGGTTTCAGAATGTGTTCGTACACGGCTTCAACCAAAGCTTTCTGCTTGATGCCTTCGTCGTGTTGCGTCGAGAGCACGACGGCATCAAGACCCAACACCTTGTTGCCTTCATAACGCAGCGTGACTTGCGATTTTGCATCCGGGCGCAGCCATTTCAATTTGCCGCTCTTGCGAACCTTGGCTTGTTGCTCGACCAGGCGGTGCGAGTAATACAAAGGCGCCGGCATGAATTCCGGTGCTTCGTCGCAGGCGTAGCCGAACATCAGGCCCTGGTCGCCAGCACCTTGTTCTTCCGGTTTCTTGCGATCAACGCCTTGGTTGATGTCGGGCGACTGCTTGCCGAGCATATTGATGATCGCGCAAGTATGGCCGTCGAAACCAACGGCGGAATTGTTGTAGCCAATGTCGTTGATCACTTTGCGAGCAAGCGATTCGATATCGACCCAGGCCGAAGTGGTGACTTCGCCGGCCACGATGGCGGCACCGGTTTTCACCATCGTTTCGCAGGCAACGCGGGCGCGCTTGTCTTGCGCCAGGATGGCGTCCAAAACGGCGTCGGAAATCTGATCGGCGATTTTGTCCGGGTGACCTTCGGAAACGGATTCGGAGGTGAAGAGGTGGCTGCTCATTATGGGCTTATATCCTTTAATGCGGATGGAAGGATGAATTTGGGGTAGCGCATGATACACGGGTTTTTCCCAGCACGCATCTTGCCCTGTTCACCGTTGCGGTTTTGTTAAGACGCGGCTGTCACCCAAGCTTCATCTGGCCGCCACAAGGCTGTTACATCGCGGCTTCAGGATTGCACAAACCACCGTGCCCGAAACCCATGATCGCACTCGAAAAAACGCTGAGTTCCCGCTATCCCGCCTGGTTCGCCGGTCATCGCGCGAAAATTTCCCGTCCGCTGATAAAAACTCTGGCAAAATTTGCCAAATTGGATGAAATCAACGCCTTTTTGAAGGCTAATTCGCATTTAACCGGGTTTTCTTTTATCGAGGCGGCGCTGGCGCATCTCGATGCACGCTACACGGTGGATCAGGTCGAACGTGAGCGCATTCCGGTTTCTGGCCGTGTTTTGATTGTGGCAAACCATCCTTCCGGTGCTTTGGATGCATTGGCCTTGCTGCATTTTATCGGCGGCATTCGCCGTGACGTGAAAATCGTGGCCAATGACATGCTCTGCGAGTTTGAGGGCATCCGGGATTTGTTGTTGCCGGTCAGGATTCTGGGCGGAAAGCCGGATTCGAACAGTTTGAAGGCGATCGAACAGGCATTGGAGAACGAAGAGTGCGTGATCGTGTTTCCGGCCGGCGAAGTTTCCCGCCTGAGCTGGAAAGGGATTTCCGATTCCGAATGGCGGCGCGGGTTTTTGCGATTTGCGAAGAATACTGCCACGCCGGTATTGCCGGTGAAAATCCATGCAAGAAATTCGGCCTTTTTCTATGGCGCGTCAATACTGCATAAACCGATCGGCACAGCCTTGTTGCCGCGCGAAGTATTTACCCGTCGCGGCAGCCGTATCGGTTTGCGTATTGGCCTGCCGATGAGCATCGAACAGGAAAGCGAAACGGCATTCGACTTGCGTTCAATCCGGCAGGCGCTGTATGCGATCGGATCGCGCCGGGAAAACGCCGCTCCAGCACTTGAACCATTGGTGCATCCGGTCGAACGTGCGCGCCTGCTGTCGGATTTGAAATCCATGTCGCTATTGGGGCAGACGCCAGACGGTAAAAAAATCTATTGCGGACGTTTGCGTTCCGATGCGCCATTGCTGCGTGAAATCGGCCGTTTGCGCGAGTTGAGTTTCCGCGCGGTCGGCGAGGGCACCGGAAAGCGGCTCGATGTCGATGCCTTCGATACCTGGTACGAGCATATCGTCTTGTGGGATGCGAACGAATGCGAAATCGCCGGTGCCTATCGGGTCGCACGCGGCAATGATGTCTATATGGAAAAAGGCCGCGAAGGATTTTACAGCGCCAGTCTGTTCAACTATCCCTGCGAAGTGATGGCACGTCTGGCCGAAGGCATGGAGCTGGGCCGAAGCTTCGTCACGCCGAAATACTGGGGCTCGCGTTCGCTGGATTATTTGTGGATCGGTATCGGTGCCTATCTAAAGCAATATCCCGATATCCGCTATCTGTTCGGACCGGTATCGATGAGTGCCGCGATTCCGATTGCCGCGCGCGAGCAAATGGTCGCGTATTACCAGCAATTTTATGGTGATGGAAAAAGTAATGTCATCGCGAATCATCCATTCCGCTATCTGGCCAATGCACCGCAATTTATTGATCTCGATGCCGAGGCAAGTTTCAAATGCCTCAAAGCCAATCTTGATGCGCTTGGTGCCCGCGTGCCAACCTTGTACAAACAATACACCGAGCTTTGCGAACCCGGCGGCGCGAGATTCCTGAGTTTCGGCGTCGATCCCGACTTCAATAATTCGGTTGATGGCCTGATCGAAGTGGATCTGCATCGCATCAGACCCAAAAAACGCGAGCGCTATCTCGGCGTGGTTGCTGATCCCGCATTGGATAAGACATCGGAAGCGGCCTGATGAAAGCCCTACCGACACCGGAAATATGGCGAGCCGTTTTCATTTCCGACGTGCATCTGGGTTCGAAATATTGCCATGCTGAAGAACTCGCCGAGTTTCTCGCCAATCTGCAATGCAAGCGCTTGTATCTAGTTGGCGATATCGTCGATTTATGGTGGATGGCCGAAAAGCGAGCCGTGTGGCACCAGGCCCAGAATCATGTAGTGGAAGCGCTGCATCAACTGACGCG
>JAKQKT010000393.1 GCA_029560515.1 Pseudomonadota bacterium | reverse complement strand
TCGATTTGCGCCTGCAATACGCCAAGGCGCAAATCGCTTTCGTCTTTCTGCAGACGCATCGAATTCAATTCACGCTTGTGCCGGCTTTCCGACAATCGTCTTTGTTCGCTGAAATAGGCCCGCAATGCCAAACCACCGCCCAGGGCGCCATAGGCCAGCACGAGAAAAACAAGATTGGTGACGACAACCCAGGGAGCTCGAGCGATTTTGCGGACGTCCTGTTTAGCCGTCACTTTGGTGATATTGATATTACCGGGAGCGTTTTCCGATTGCCTGGAATTGATGTTGACGACTTGGTTACCGAGAAAGGGATCCGTGGTTTTCTTCATGTAGGCAGATGACCACTGGTCGGCAAAATAGCTGGCGACCAGACCCAACAGGACGGCAAACACGACGGCACGGCGCTCCTTGGCAATCGTGAATCGACGATGGCGAACCCAGGTAGCAAAAGCCGGGCCCGCAGTCGCCATCACCATGAAGGCCAGAAAAAAATGTGTGCCGGTCAGCAGGCCCAATTCGAATTTCTGCGTCATCACGCCGAATCCGATGCCGACCGGGAGTGCAAACAAACCGATCACGATGCCGAACAGCAGGCTGCGTTTTTTCAACCAAGGCAGACTGAATACCGGATAGTTGCGGTAGGCAGTAATACTGGAGCTACCGCCCACCACGACATCGTCCGGCAAGGCCTGGTTTAACTGCAGGGAGTCGGAATTCATTTCAGCGCCCTGATCAAAGGTGATTTTGCGATAGCAGCGCCACAAGCACCATCAATACAGGCAACACGATAATGGCTACCAGCGACAATACCGAATTGCGATGGCCGAAGTTCAAGGTCCAGCCAAATGCCGGCGTGGCCTTTGGAACGATGGCACGTGAATCCTTCTTGCTGAAGTAAATACCGAACAGGCCCATGCGCGACCAGTTGTTCGGGTTTTGCCATTCCTGCTGATTCAGTACTTTTGTATTCATGTGAGTTCCTTATTTTTTCTTCGCCGGTGTAACGTGGCCGGCTTGCAACAATTTCAGGCTTTGAACATTTCCGGCGCCATCGCGCTCGAAATGGATTTCGATACCATAGGCTTCTGCGGCGAATTGATCTTTAGCCGTCTGTTCGATTTCAAAAGCGCCCTGCCCGGTGGCTTGCGCCATCAGGCCGCCTTTTTCGACGAATACCTTGAGGTCGAAATTGGGTCCCAGTCCGTACACGCCGGCATAGGATTGCAATTGTTCCGCGCTTGGTTTTTGCAATGATGGTTTCGCAGTTGAACCGGCCTCGACTTTCTTGAGCGGGAAAGCCGCTCCGCTTTGGAGGAACAACAAGGCATAGCTGCCGTCGGATTTCTTCTGGGTTCTGATGGTGGCGTCGAATTCCAGCGGATAGAAATCGCCCGCGCTGTCATACGCCATTTCGTAAACGGCCTGGCCGGTGGCCTGCGAGTAAAGACGACCGTCCTTGCTGGTCAACGTCATTTTCATGCCCGGAACAAAATCGTATTCGCCGACTAAGGCCTTGAGCAGTTCGGCATCGGGCTGTTTTGCTTTGCGGGCCTTTCCAAGCGGCAAGCGCTTATCCAGCAAATGATTGCCAAGACTGCCCAAGCCACCGACCGATGTCAGTGCCGTATCGCTGAGGATGACGACGCCGCGCTGTTTTTCCAGATCAAACAGGGTAAACGCAGAGAAACCGCCGGTACCGCCTTCATGCACATGCACTTGATGCGCATCGAGCGGCGCCAGCATCCAGTTCATGGCCATCTTGTTATTGGCATCGGTCTTTATTTGCTCTTGGGTCAACTTCAATGCGGGCGAGATCGCGGATTGTGTTTTCCCGAGTTCGGCCTGCACATAGTTCACCATGTCATCCAGCGTGGCTCGCACACCGCCAACGCCTGCGGCATTGGTCTGGAAGGTCCACGCCGGCGTCGACTTCCCGTTCGGCGTATGGCCTTGCGCTGCCTTGATGCCGTCCGGTTTCTGATTGATGTAGGCCGTGCCCATGCCGGTCGGTGAGAACAATTTCGCACGCAACAGGCTTTCAAAATCGGTATTGGCCCGTTTTGCAATCATGCTGGTCAGCAACATCATCGCGTAATTCGAATACTCGAACTGGCTGCCGGGGGCACGCTGCAATTTTGCGCTGGCCAGTGTTTTCATCAGCGAGGCTTCATCGACCTTGGCATACGGATTTTCCATATTGGGCACCGAGCCGAAATCCGGCACGACCGGCAAACCGGAAGTATGGGTGACGAGATGCTTGATCAGAATCGGCTTGCCTTCGAAGTCTGGAACGACGGTTCCTTTCGGCAGATAGGCCGTGATCGGATCTTCCAGCGAAGCCTTTCCTTGCAGAATGAGATCCGCCAGCAGGGCCGAGGTCATCGTCTTGGTGACAGAACCGATTTCAAAGGCGGTCTTCGGTGAAATACGATTCAGGTCATTCGGATCGGCGCAGACATAGGCGCGCGAGACGGTTTCTTCGATGACTGCAACGGCGAAGCAGGCGCCCGTCCGATCACCCAATAAGCGCTGCTCGGTGATGCTTTTCAGTTCGCCGTCGGTCATTGCCGCAGCTTGCACGGATGCCAGCGCGATCGCGACACCAAGAATATGTTTTGAGTATTTCATGCTAGGTCTCCAGTTCAGGTGTATGCACCTTATCCGGAGACGAAACGACCGGCGGGGCTTTGTGATGAATAGCCCGATTTGGCGGATAAACCGGTCAAAATCGTCGAGGCGCTACTTTTCCGGCAAGGAATAATCAAAACCGTAAAAATGCTTGCCGTCGGTAACGGTGATGGTCATTGAACCGCTCAAGCCTTCCAGCTCCTCGGTGCCAGAATCCGGCACGACCGTCAGCACCAGGCTGGCTTCGCCGCGATTCATGGTGCCACTATGTTGCAACAGGAAACTGCCTTTACGGCCTTGCAGAGTGCCGACGACTTTTTCCATCGCCACATAGCCGCCGGAGCCCTTGACCGATGTCATGTGCGCCAGCATCTGGCCTTTGCTGTTCGCCTCGAGATCGCCGTGGAATTGCTTGTCGAGCAACATGCGACCGATGCTGGCTTCTTCATTCTCTGCCGCCGCTTGCGGGCTCATTTTTACATCGAATAGTCCGCTGATGTGATGGGTCATTTTTGTCACCTGTTGAACCGGGTTGGAGGGAGCTTCGGTAGCACTGGCATTGCCGTTGATCAGCAGCAGACTGAAAACGATGATCAAGAAAGGCTTTTTCATGGCGATTCCACTTTGGAACAGGCTTCGATTGTCGACCGAGCCCTTGGCCAAAGCAAGGGCAGCTGACAAATGTCATATGACATCACTGACGAAGTCCACTAACCGGTATCGGGTCGTTTCCGCACACTGCTCACACGGAGGAAACAACCCATGCGCGATTTACAAAACACCACGATGACATTGGCGAGGCTCGAGAACGTCAGCAAGCGTTACGGCAATGTGACTGCCCTTAACGGGCTCAACCTGTCGGTTAACGCCGGCGAGATATTGGCTCTGCTCGGCCCGAACGGAGCCGGCAAGACGACGGCGGTGTCATTGTTGTTGAATTTGATCGAAGCCGATTCCGGCAAGGTCAGCCTGTTCAATCAGGATCCGCAAGCGCTGGCAGCGAGACAACGCATCGGCGTCATGCTGCAGAGCGCCGAGCTTCCCGAAACGCTGCGTGTATCGGAACTGATTCAATTAACCCAAAGCTATTACCCGTATCCACGCGACTTGAAAGAGCTCGCCGAGATGGCGGCCATCACGGATTTATTGCAACGCCCTTACGGAAAATTATCCGGCGGCCAGCAACGCCGCGTGCAATTTGCCATGGCGATTTGCGCCAAAGTCGACATCCTGTTTCTTGACGAACCCACCGTAGGCCTCGATATCGAAGCCCGCGAAGCCATGTGGGTTAGCTTGCGGAAGCTAGTTGCCGAAGGCTGCTCGATCGTGCTGACCACGCATTACCTGGAAGAAGCCGAAGCACTGGCCAATCGCGTGATCGTGATTGCACAGGGTTCGGTCATCGCCGAAGGCAGTGTCGAATCGATTCGTTCGCGTGTCGCGATGCGCCGGATTCGTTGTGTCAGCAGTTTGAATATCACCGACATAAAACAATGGCCGCAAATCGACAGCGTTGGTCACGACGGTGAATACCTCACGATTCAAACCATGGATGTCGAATCGGTAACGCTTCGTTTACTGACCGAAGACAAGACCTTGCAACAACTTGAAATAAAACGCGCCGGTTTGGCCGAAGCATTCGTCGAATTGACCAGGGAGCAAGTG
>JAKQKT010000384.1 GCA_029560515.1 Pseudomonadota bacterium | reverse complement strand
GATTTTCACCTGCGGTACGGAACATGAATAACAAATAATTTTTCACCGCATCGGTACGTCGTATTTCTGCCAATACCTGATCGCGCTCAAGTGCCGTCTTGTGCGCCTGCCACAAAACGCCGCCGATGCCCGCTGAGATTGTCACGACGACCGCAGCTGTCGCGGCAACACCGATCTTGTGGCGGCTTACAAAGCGGCGGAAACGATAGCCACGGGTATCGCCGCGAGCGAGTACCGGCTCGCGCCTCAAATGACGTTTGATGTCGTTCCACAGCTCGGCTGCGCTTTGGTAGCGTTTGTCGGGTTCCGGACGCAGAGCCTTCATCACGATGGCATCAAGATCGCCTTGCAGGGATCGCGACTTGATCACGCTGGATGCATTGACGGCATTGCTCGGCAAGGCCGGCTCTGCATCAAAACGACGCTTGATACTTGCCGGCAAGGCAGAGCCGGACAAACTCCAGGGACGCGCTCCTACCAGCAGCTCATACAACACAACACCGAGCGCAAACACGTCGGTCGCCGTGGTTATCGCACCACCTTCCAGCTGTTCCGGCGCGGCATATTCGGGAGTCAACATGGCCTGGGTCATTGCACCATCGCCATCATCGGCAAGCTTGGCAATGCCGAAATCCAGCAGGCGCGCGCGACCATCGGAATCCACCAGAATATTGGCCGGTTTCAAATCACGATGCACGACAAGATTGCGATGCGCGAAATCCACGGCTTCGCAAATTTGCTGGAACAGCTGCAGGCGCTTGTCGAGACTTAATGCATTCTCTTTTGCGTAAGCAATCAAATCCTTGCCTTCGACAAACTCCATCGCCATGTAAGGGCGACCGTCCAGCGTCAACCCGCCATCAATCAGGCGCGCAATGCCCGGATGTTCAAGACCGGCAAGTATGCGGCGCTCGTTT
Source organism: Pseudomonadota bacterium (assembly GCA_029560515.1). GTDB lineage: Bacteria > Pseudomonadota > Gammaproteobacteria > Xanthomonadales > Xanthomonadaceae > Arenimonas. Next base: position 410 of record JAKQKT010000384.1, on the reverse strand, counting down.
TCGAAATGGCTCAGACGACCGGCCGCTTCCGGTCGTATTAATTTCAAAGCGACTTTCTGTGCGAAATCGGCATCGCTGCGGTGAGCAAGATAAACCTCGCCCATCCCGCCGCGTCCGACCAGCCGTTCGACGGTGAATGCACCCACTTTGGCGCCGGCAGTCAGAGAACTGTATTCGGGGATGTTTGAATCCAGTGGTTGGCGTGCCGATGGCTCCAGAAAGCCGGGTTCATTTTCAAGCGCGGCGAGCATCTTCTGCACTTGTTGCAATATGTCGGGACTGACATCGCGACGTTTCAGATAATCGGCACGCGCTTCCGGAGTCAGTTCAAGCAATCGATCAAACAGGGCGGCGACATCGGCCCACTGCTTGGAGTTGTCGTCGGCCATCGGTACACCCTGTCATGTTGT
>JAKQKT010000105.1 GCA_029560515.1 Pseudomonadota bacterium | reverse complement strand
TGCGTCATCACCTGGATGGGTAAACAAGTTGTCCTCCGGCATCAAGGACATCAATCGTGAGCTCACGGCACGCAGCAGGCTATCGCCAAAGCCGCGGCTGCGCGAATTATTGTAGTAACGGAAACGGTCGATATCCATCATCACCACGACATGCGCGCTGCGCTCGAGCCGTGGTCCGATCAACTCGGTGAACGATGTGCGACTCGGCAAGCCGGTGACGGCATTGTGATAGGCGAGATACTCCAGTCGTTCGCTCTTCACGATGAAATCGTGGCCATAATCGATTTCGGCAGTCAGCCGTTCGAGCAGGGCGATTTCCTCATCGTCATACTCCTGCGTCGTTTCCGAAAAAAGATTCAGTACGGCCCATGGCGGCGAACCAATCGGCAACACAATCTGGGCCGACACGCCTGCACGCGCTGCCCCGTCGCGCAAAAAATCGGGCAAGTCGGATTTGGCAAAATCCGGAATATTGATCCGTTTTGCCTGCAGGAAAACACGCACCGAGGGTCGATCTTGCGCGGCAGAGGCTTCCAGCGGCGCCGGACCCAATGCTGCAAGCATTCCAATCACGGCTTCGTCGCCATAGGAATTGGTCGATACCAAAAGATTGCCGGGTACCGGCTGGCTGATCAATGCCGCCTTGAAATGTCCCTGCTCCACTGCAACCCGGCAGGTGAGATCGAGCAATTCGTTGGCATCGCTGGCGCGCAATACCGAATTACCGTGCGCGCTGAGCACCGCTTGAATCCGCGCCAGTTGCTCAATCTTCCGCGCCTGCTGCATCCGCAAAGTGACATCGCGATCAATGCCGCGATACCCGACCATTTTTCCGTTTGCATCGATCAGCGGTTGTGCCTTGCTTTCAAGCAGGCGAATACTGCCGTCGCGATGCCGCCAATGCAGCACCCAATTGTTCCAGCCCTGTTTAGCCGCAATCAATCCGGGCAATTTCATCTCGACCAGTTTGCGATCTTCCTCTACCAGCAATTCCAGCGAAGCTTTTTTCATCAGCTCCGCCGACGAATAACCCAGTATTCCGCTGACGCTGTCATTACTGTAGACATGCCGGCCTTCGAGATCCATTTCCCAGATCCAATCTTCGGTAGTTTCAACGATTGCCCGGAAGCGCTCTTCGCTGTCGCGCAAGGCGGCCTGCATGCGCTGCCTTTCTGTTCTCTGTTCCGCCTCAAGCAATGCCCGCTCAATCGCAGGTTGCAATCGGCGCAAGTTATCCTTCAGCACATAATCGGAAGCGCCGCGCTGCATTGCCTCGATCGCCAACTCCTCACCTATCGTTCCCGACACGTAAATGAAAGGAATATCAGGCGCAATTTGATTGGCGATTTCCAGGGCTTCCTGTCCACTGAAACCCGGCATCGAGAAATCGCTCAGGATCACGTCGGGTTCAAAGCTTGCAATCGCTTCGCGCAATGCGACAGCACTGCTGACAGCTTCAGCCAGAATAGGCCGGCCAAAATCGTTCAACGCGCGGATATTCAATGCAATATCCTCAGCTGAATCATCCACTATCAAAATACGTAAGGGCGCGACTGACGAATCCATCATAGGTAACCTCCCTTCAGCCTGGCGTCTGGTTTACGACTGCCCAGTACATTCCGACCTGGGCAATGGTTTCATCGAATTGTTCGAAGTCGACCGGCTTGACGATATAGCTGTTCACGCCTGACAAATAACTGTTCATCAAATCACTTTCCTCTTGGGACGAAGTCAGCATGATGACGGGGATATGTCTGGTTTTCTCGGCGCTCTTTAGCTTCCTGAGTACCTGCAGTCCGTCCATGCGTGGCATTTTCATGTCGAGCAATACCAGCTTCGGCATGCCGTTGTCGCGATCGGCGTATTCGCCTTCGCAGAACAGGTATTCAACTGCCTCTACACCGTCTTTTACCCAGGCAATTTCATTTACGATGCCGCGGCGCTTGAGAACACGCATCGTCATTTCCGCATCATGCTCCGAATCTTCCACGAGCAAAATTTCGACCGTCTGGTATTTATTCATTTGCCACCTCGTTCACCGGTAATTCAAACGAAAAACAAGCGCCTTTGTCTTTTTCGGCAATGGCAGAAACCCTGCCACCATGGCGATTGACAATACGTTGCACAATCGCCAAACCGACTCCGGTACCTTCAAACTGGTCTTGCGGGTGCATTCGCTGGAACACGCCGAATAGTTTGTCTGCATATCGCATATCAAAGCCTACCCCGTTGTCTTTAACCGAATAATGAACATGATCTCCATCCTGTTCACCGGCAACTTCAATATGCGCTTCATTCCCGCGGGGTGCACTATATTTGATGGCATTGGAAAGCAGATTGGTCCACACCTGTCTGAGCAGGGCCGGATCACCGGAGATTGCCGGCATCGCGGATACTTTGATTTTATCCATGGCATCGCCTTTGCCGGATGACAACTCAATCAAAACACTGGAAACCAGATCTTCCATATTGACGCTTTGCTTGTCCAAGGGCTTGCGGCCTAGTCGCGAGAATGCCAGCAAATCATCGATCAGCATTCCCATTCTTCTCGCGCTGCTGATAATCGTCTGTAGATATCGCCGCGATTCGGGTGGCAGCTGATCGGCCATGTCTTCCTGCAGCATGCGCGAGTAGCCATCAATATGACGCAGTGGAGCGCGTAAATCGTGCGATACCGAATAGCTGAAACTTTCGAGCTCATGGTTCGAGGCTTGCAACTCCTGGGTCCGATCAAGTAGTTCGCGGTTCAGTTGTGAAATTGCTTGCTCAGCTTCTTTTCTGGCTGTGATGTCGGCGATGGTTCCCAGCATTCGGCTTCGATCGCCGTCGGGTGATTCATAGATACGGCCATTTACCGAAATCCAGTGCTCGCTTTTGTCATCCCATAGAATACGGCATTCGAAATTCAGCTCCTCACCGAGCGTGGCTTTCTGGAATATCACATCAACACGTTCTGCATCTTCCGGGTGCACATATCGAGTAAACGAATCGTAACCCCACTCGGGCAATGCGGCGTTATTGCCGAATATCCGGTCATGCAGCAATGACCGTTTTGTTTTACCGGTCACCAGGTTCAATTCCCAGTTACCAATTCGCGAAACTTCATAGGCAAATTTCAGTTGCTCGCTCGACTGCGCAAGCTCGGCCGCAACATGGTCGCTGTAGGCAAGCTGCCGAAGCAATGCAAAGGCACAAGCGCCCAGCAATACGATAGCGAGCCCGATACCGCCGAACAGCATCCACTGGAATTGATCCCGGCGCACTTCATAGGCTTCAAGTCGTTCGCTCAGCTGCCGATTTTCTTCCAGTCTTACCGAAGCCAGTATTTTCCGTACCGGCTCGATGGAGCCCTCGCCGCTGGCATGAAATCGGGCACGAGCTTCCGTAAGGTTTCCGTTAGCCGCAAAACTCGAATTTGCGCGCATGATGGCATAGCGTTTATCCAAACCCTTCGCGCATGCCTTCAGGCGCTCATATTGGATTTTGTTGTCGCCGACCAGACCAATCAGGACATTGGCCAGGCGACTTGCTTCGACATAGCCGGCATCACGACTGGTCAGTTGCGCTGGCTGACCCGATATCAAAAAGCCGCGCTGACCCGCTTCCATACCAAGTGCACTATTCTCGAGCTCGATTGCCTGTTTCAGGACCAGTAAGGTATGCGTGACCATGTTGCGGGCCTGAGCTTCGCGCCTGCTCTGCAGCCAAACCATCACCGTTGCAGCGAATAGCAAGGCCAGGGCGAGACAGAAAACGACAAGCAGCTGTTTACGAGTCAATCGCGGTGCACTCTTGATTGGCTGCACAGTCTCGATCACGTGGGGCAATCCTTGTTCGTTGGTGATAAAAACAGAAAATGCTCAACTGAATCTTGAGCTATTTCATCAGTGCCCAACGCATATTAAACCGAATGACGGCCATATATAGATGGAGACTCAACAACGACCATAGCACCGTCGCAAGCTTGATTGCAGAATGCACGAAAGTCGGCGGAATGCATTCGCAATACATCTTCCGGAACACGTGAAATTGAATTATCTGCCTGCCATGGCTTCGGCACTCAAATGTCCGAATTCGCGTTTCAGCAATTTGCGTAACCGCTTTTGATTTTCTTCCGACATGGCCGTATGTTGTCTGAAAAAATCACGCAGGATCGAAATATCCTGCGCTTCTCCCAGCAAAGTACCGAGCTTGCGGTCTGGGGCTGCAATCGACGGCAATTCGATATGGCAATTTTCCAGTGCCGTGTGTTGCTGGATAAGCCGACGACGCCGGCGACGCAACCGATGCCAATCCTTTTCCTTGCCGCTGTTCAAGGCGATTTCGGCAGCTTGCTCGCAGACTTGCATCGATTGCTGCATCGAAAGTGTCAGCCTCGCGTTATTGATATGTTGCCAAGGCAAAATCGGCATTGCTGCGAGCACGACTTGCAGGCGTTCGCGCCTCGTCAAAAAATCCTTGTCGACAACTTGCTCATTACGCATGGCTTCGGCTCTGGCAGCGACAGCCAATCGCTTCGCCGCATTCAGGCACGCATGAATCTCCACATCCGGATGTTTTTCCAGCAAGCGATCCAGGCTTTCCACACGTGCCTGTGCATCCCGCAGATTCGACAGGCTTTCGCAGATTTTTGACAGTTCATCATCAAGCATGCTCGCGCCAGCACCCAGGGCTGATTCACCCAGAGCGAGGCAGGCACGCACGCGCCGCATGGACTTGCGAGCCTGATGCACTCCCTCGTGAGCACGGGAGCCACGCCAGCCGAGGCAGACCATGGCGCGCTGTAGTTGCGCCAAGGCATAGGCCTTAAGTTGATCACCAGCCTGTTGAGGCATTTCTCTGCAGCCCGTCAAGGGAATAATTCAAGTCTATGCCGGAATGGAAGCCGATGATTTGATCGAAGTCATGCGTATGCCGATTATTAACATCCATTCCAGGCGACCGTGATGTGTTTGACTGAAATCAAGGACAGTTTTGCTGCAAGGTTCACACTGTTCTGGCAAACAAACACCTTCAAGGAGCAAGCATGAACCTGGTAGATCACCATCCTCTGATTCTGGAATTTCCGGAGTTCCGGGAAAAAATCCACGCATTGAAAATGGCCGACAAGCATTTCTCGAATCTTTTCGAAAATTACGAAGAAGTCGACAAGACGATTGTCCGCATTGAAAACGGGATTGAACCCAATACCGACGAATATCTTGAAGAACAAAAGAAGACGCGCCTGCATCTAAAAGACCAGCTTTACGCCATGTTGAGCGGGACAAGCGCCAGGCATCATTGAAATCGACAAATGGTCGGACAAGAAAAAGGGATGCCGCGGCATCCCTTTTTCATGCATGAACAATGTTCCAGGTTTATCCCTGATGTCGCAACGCTTCGATCGGATCCAGCTGCGATGCTTTCCGCGCCGGATAAAAACCGAAAAACAATCCGGTACTCACCGAGCACACGACGGCCAGCACGACAACTTGCCAGTCGAGCTGCACCGGAAGGTCCTGGCTGAATTTCGATACCGCCAATGCACCCAGCACACCAATCGCCGTACCGATGGCACCGCCACCGAAGGAAATCAGCATGGCTTCGGCCAGGAATTGTCGTTGAATATCACCCGGCCCTGCGCCTACCGCCATTCGTAATCCGATTTCACGAATGCGTTCGGTCACCGAGACCAGCATGATATTCATGATGCCGATACCACCAACCAACAATGAAATGCCGGCAACGGCACCGAGCAGATACGACATCACTTTGGTCGCGGCCGTTCGCGTTGCGACGATTTCGGCAATATTGCGAACCGAAAAATCGTCTTCCGCACCCGGTGCAATCTTGTGGCGTTCGCGCATCAGCACTTCCACTTCTTCCTGCACGTAAGCGAGGTCTTCAGCACGCGTTACGCCGATCGCAATCTGTTGCACGGCGCCCGGCGGTCTTGCGGTCGAGCCGGACAAGCGACGACGCGCGGTTTCCAGCGGAATCATCACAATATCATCCTGATCCTGGCCAAACCCGCCCTGGCCTTTCGGCGCCAGAACGCCAACGACCTTGAATGGTACTTTCCCGATGCGGATGCTTTGGCCGATGGCATCTTCTTCGCCGAACAGATTCAGGCGTACGGTTTCACCAATCACCACCGACTTTGCCGCACTGCTGTAATCCTGTGCCTGCAGGTTTTCGCCCTGCGCGATTTTCCAGTTATTGATATCGAAAAAATCCGGTTGCACGCCTTGCCAACTGGTGGACCAGTTGTTTTCCGCATAGACCAATTGACTGCCACCGCGAATACCGGCGGCAACATATTGCACTTCCGGAATCTGCGCACGAATGGCGGCCGCATCATCATCGGTCAATGTCCACTGGCTTCCGGCTCCGGTGCGAATGCCACCCTGATTGCCGGCACCGGAACTGATATCAAGACGGTTCGAACCAAGACCGGAGACTAATTTATTGATTTCCGACTGGGTGCCCTGACCGACCGACACCATGATGATTACCGCTGCAATACCAATAATCACGCCAAGCGAGGTCAGTGCACTGCGAACCCAGTTGCCACGCAATGCGAAGACGGCAGTTCGCAAGGTATCGTTCAGCGTCATGCCGCTTTCTCCCCTTCGAATAACTTGCCATCACGCATTACGCAGATCCGATCGGCGTGTTCGGCAACTTTTGCGTCATGGGTAATCAACACCATCGTATGGCCTTCGTTCTTGAGTCGCTTGAACAAATCCAGAATTTCTTCGCCGGTTTTTGAATCCAGCGCGCCGGTGGGTTCGTCGGCAAGAATGATCGGCGGGTTGTTGATGATGGCGCGCGCAATCGCGACCCGCTGTTGCTGACCACCGGAGAGCTCGCCCGGAAGATGGGTCGCACGACCACTCAAGCCCACGGCATCCAATGCCTTTTGCGCCAGCGACATACGCTCGGCAATCGGGGTATTCGCATACCCGAGCGGCATCATCACGTTGTGCAGGGCATCCATTCGCGTAAGCAGATTAAAGCCCTGGAAGATGAAGCCCAATTTGCTCAGACGCAGCTTTGCAAGTTCTTCCCGATCAAGTGTCGAGACATCCACGCCATCACACAGATAGCGGCCCGAGCTTGGTTTGTCGAGACAGCCGACCAGATTCATCAAGGTCGATTTCCCGGATCCCGATGCACCCATAATCGCAACAAACTCGCCTGCCGCAATTTTCAAATCGACTGCATTCAATGCAACCACCTCGGCCTGTGTGCCGGGATGGTATACCTTGCTCAAGGCCTGCGTTTCAATCACGAAGTTATTATTCATTTGCTGTCGGTCGGGCGTGCGCTGCCGATGATGATCAAATCGCCTTCGGCCAATCCCTCACCCATGATTTCGGTACGGGTACCATCGGATGAACCCAGACGAACGGTAACCTGTTCGGGTTTGCCATCCACCAATTTATAGACCGGCGCACGTTTGGCGGTCGCCAAAACCGCCAATTCCGCATCCCAGGTGTTTTGCTGCGCGGGTGACAACATCGAACGAAAAGGCGCGAACGATTGCTTCATGCGTTCGGCCATGCGGCGTGCGCCATCGCCACCATTGCCGTTTCCACCTTGCCGTTGACCGCCACCTGCCGGCCCACCAAAAGTACGGGAACCTGCGGCCTGTCCTTCGGCTCTTGCCGCTGCCGCCTTGCGCATCGCGTCGGCGCGTTCGCGCATCGCCGTGGCGGCGGTATCGAATGCGGCACGCTGGTTGGCATCCAGCTTCAGGCCATCAGCGACCTTGGCCAGACTTTCGGAAATCATCACGCCATTGCGCGCCTGTGCGCCGGCACCTGCGGTCGCTGTCTGGCTGGCCGCATCAGTTGGTTTGAAACGCAACGCGGCATTGGCAATACTCAATACGTTGTCGCGATTGCTGATTTCGATCTCGGCATTCGCGGTCATGCCCGGCAATAACGTCTGATCGCCATTTTCAACTTCGACCACGACCGGATAGGTAATGACATTCGAAGTATTCGTAGCGGCAAGACGAATCTGCTTTACCTTGCCGCGAAAATTACGGTCAGGGAAAGCATCAACGCTGAATTTTACCGATTGGCCGTTACGCACCTGTCCTATATCGGCTTCATCGATCGCCAACACAATTTCCATTTGCCGCAAATCACCGGCGATCTTGAACAGCACCGGCGTTTGCAGACTCGCGGCTACGGTTTGCCCGGGCTCAACCGCACGCGAGAGCACCACGCCATCCACCGGTGAACGAATCACGGTTTTTTCCAGATCCAGTCGTGCACTATCGACATTCGCCTGTTGTTGCTTCACCTGAGCATTGGCCGAAACAATTCGTGCACGTGCCTGATCTCGTACCGACAAGGCGAGATCGGCGTCGGTGCGCGATACCAGTTGCCGCTTTGCCAGATCCGCTTTACGCGAATAATCGGCTTCCGCGTTGCGGGCACTTGCTTGCGCTTCGTTCAATCCGGCACGGGCACTGGCAAGCGAAGCATTGGCCTGATCCAGACGAGCCTGGTAAGTACTCGGATCGATTCGGGCTATCACCTGATCTTTCTTCACGGCATCGTTGTAGTCAACGTCAACGGATTGCAATATGCCCGACACTTGTGTGCCGACATCCACGGTTGCGGTTGCACTTAAAGTGCCCGTTGCGGAAATCGCCGTGCGAATTTCACCGCGCGTAACGGCATCGGTTCGATACCCTTGCTCGGCCTTGTCAGCACGAGAACCAAGAAACCAATATGCGGCGGCGGCCAGAACACAGACGATGACGACGGGCCAGAGCCAGCGACGACGGGCCGGGGATTGCACGCGCGGAAGTGACGACATTCAATATCCTTGAAACGGGTTGGATTGGATTGGATTTTAGCGGGTTGCGACTGAACAGTCGTGAAGAATTGACCACATGCCGGTCATGTCATGCTGCCAAATTCGATGATGCACTCACAGGGCAAAGGGTCGCAACCGGAATCCCGCAACTGGATATGTCGCTCTTGATAGCGTTTTCCCATCTGTGTGTTGGCGTACCGACCATGCCATTGAATCGGGGTAGATTTTTTCCGGAAAAGTTGACTCTGCGCCGGAGCAACGTCAATTCGAGGCTGGCACCATGGGACGGAATCATCTATTTTTGGCATCAATAGTATTTTTTGTCGCGTTGATGCCAGGGTGTGCGTCGATGCGCGGCCCTGTCGACAAACCGGCCAGCACCGCACTCAGCCCTGCCACCGACACGCCCTCGGCACGCTATATCCAATCAGAACTCGAAAAACACCCGTCGGATATTTCAGGATTCCGGCTCTTGAGTTTGAGCACCAATGCCCTGCTCAGTCGAATCACGCTGGCCGACCATGCCGAGAAATCCATTGATCTGCAGTATTACATTTTCAAGAATGATGCTACCGGCCGACTGGTCGCACAACATCTGCTGATCGCTGCGGATCGTGGTGTACGTGTCCGTTTGTTGCTCGACGATTTGAATCTGGAAGAACAGCGCTCGATGCTGGATGCATTCGATTCGCATCCTAATATTGAAGTGCGGCTATTCAATCCGTTCAAGACCCGCGAACCCTCGATACCCTCCAAAATCGTACAAGTGATGCTGGAAGCTTCGCGCCTGAATCGCCGCATGCATAATAAATCCTTCATCGTCGACAACAAGATTGCCGTCATTGGCGGCAGGAATATCGGCGACGATTATTTCGATGCCAGCGTCGATACCAATTTCCGCGATCTCGATCTGGTCGCCATCGGCCCGGTCGTCATCGATGCATCGCGAAGTTTCGATGATTACTGGAACAGCGATGCCGCGTTTCCGGTAAGCGCCTACCCCGGCTCGGATAACAAACACGAAGACCTGAAACAGCAGCGTCTGTCCTTGGCAAAGGATGCACGCAGATTTGCCGAATCCGATTATGCCGAAGCCGCCTTCAACGAACTGCCCGATGGCGCGACGGCAGACCGGCGCGGTCAATGGTTCTGGGGAAAAGCCATTCTAGTCGCCGATGCACCGGAGAAAGTCGAAGGCGAAAAACCATCGGAATCACTGGTTCTGGTGCCCACGCTGGACTCCATGATCAGTGCATCCAAAAGCGATCTCTTGCTGATGTCGCCCTACTTTATTCCCAGCGACAGTAATGTTGAACATCTTGCGGCGCTTTCGAAGCGAGGTGTTTCCGTCAATATCCTGACCAACTCTCTGGCAGCGACGGATGAATTGGCGGTCTATGCAAAATACGCACCACACCGCAAACCCTTGCTGGAGGCTGGCGTCAATATTTTTGAACTGCGTCCGGCGCCGGGAAGTGGCATTCCTCAAAGCCATCCCGGCCAATCCTCCGGTGTCAGCCTGCATGCAAAAGCGTTCGTGATAGATGGCCGCTTTACCTATGTGGGCTCGATGAATCTGGACCCCAGATCCAAACTGCTGAATACCGAAATGGGACTCGTCGTCGACAATGAAGGATTGGCAAAAGCAGTCAAGGCGTTTTTCGACACGGCAGTACTTCCGGCCAACTCCTACCGGCTGTTGCTCAGTACGGATGCAAAGCCGGGCAAGCAACGTCTTTTGTGGTCCACCACCAATAAGGGCGTGGAAACATTGATGGATGATGAACCCGACACCACTGCGGGCCAAAGGCTTAAAATGCGTCTGATGAAATTATTGCCGGTTGATGGACTGCTATGATTTTTTTTCGAACGGACTCCGCATGAAATGCCGATTTGCTCTTTTGGTACTGATGCTTTTTTTCATGCATTCCGCCCATGCACGTGATTCGCACGAGCAGGAAAAAATCGACTATCTGATCAGCTCGATCGCCCATTTGAATGGCGCGACCTTCATTCGTAACGGCAGCGAATACAATGCCGAAAAAGCCGCCGAGCATTTACGCCAAAAACTGGATTATGCCGGCGAAAAAATCAACACCGCGCGGGAGTTTATCGACAATTGTGCGACGGCATCCTGGCTGAGCCACCGCAAATACCGCATCCGTTTCAGCGATGGCCACACGCAAGATTCAGCGACCTACCTGTATGGCCGATTGAAAGAATACGAGCTATCCAGACCGCCAGAAAAACCTAGGGTGCGCGTTGCGCATCCATTGTCGTCGCCATGAAATCCAATCCGACACCACATCATCGGTTCGTGACTGCCATCATCCATGACGGCATCGCAGTAAAACTGTCATAAAGCTGGCATAAACTGCGCGATCAGGCAGGATTCGCCATGTCGCCGTGGCAGTACAAAACCAGGATCGGGAAACCCATGTCCACGACACGAAGCATTGCGGTATTGCTGCTACTCTTTTTCTCCGCATTTGCCGTGCTTGCGGGGCAGACCTATATCAATATCGAGCAAAGGCTGAGCAGCGAACAGTTGCGCGAAACCGGCCTGGATACGCTCTCGCCCGCCCAGCTTGAACGCCTGAACCAATTGCTGCGGGAAGACACGGCGAAAGCAGTGGAAATAGAAAAAGCCCAGCACAGGGATCAGCCAGTTCGCGATTCCTATATCGGGCTCGATGACAAACCGATTAAAAGTCGCCTGACCGGTTCGATAGACGGCTGGGATGTCGACACCATCTTCGAACTCGAAAACGGTCAGAAATGGAAAGTGCTCAAGGGCAGCATGAAACTTCGCAAGCCGATGCAGACGCCGGAAGTATTGGTCGTTCCCGGTATTGCCGGACGCTGGTTTTTGCAGGTGGATGAAGACTTGCCGAAGGCGCGTGTCTACCGCATTGACTGATACCGGCAAGACCTGCACGTCATCAAAATGACATTGTCTATTTTCGTACCCGGGCATTCACAACACCGTGAATGCCTTCCTTCAAGTGCTCCATTTCCTCGTGCGTGATCAATTGCGCCGGCACCCCGCCCCATGTTTCATGCGGGCCCACTCGCGAGCCCGGCAGTAAAACCGAATGCGGCAATAACGTCGCCCCTTCTCCGATAATCACATCGCCCATGACGGTGGCATTCTGTCCGATAGTGGCGCGTGCGCCTATGACTGTTGGCGCAATATTCAAATGGCCGCCACCGCCGTAATGCGCGAACAGATGCACGCTGCCGCCAATCACGGCATCATCGCCGACGGTAAGCAGGCAGGGGTCTGAAATGAATTCGGTATTGATGAAGGCCCGGCGTCCAATCTTCATGCCCATCGCACGCAGAAACGCATCGCCGAACGGAGTCAATGTCACGTAAGGCAGGAAGGTGTATCGCACCAGATAAAACAATCCGTTGTGGATATACCAAGGTAAGGCGGCATAGGTGTAATAACTGCCCTTGAAGGGTTTCACGCGCGTCGGCAACAGAAAATTGAATACCGGTATCACCAGCAACAAAGTAAAACCCGCAACGAAAAACGCAAGCCCGCAGGCAAATCCGAATACCGGCCATTTCAGCCAGGGATTGATATTGTCCAACCACCACCAGCTTCTGCCAAGAAACCAGAGCGCAGGTGCCAGAGCCAATCCGATCGCAAGACTGGCCACTGCATACAGCACCAGAATCGCCGCAGCATGGGAGAACACGCCAAAGCGTCGAATGAAACGATCGAGCATGCCGGTCGGTGGCGGATTTCTGATATGCGGAAATACGGATGCAGAGTGGGCGACTTCAGACGAATCCTCGGCTTTTGGCAAATCCATATTCACTCCTGATCAAACATAGGTCGACTGATGCAAGACCTGGCCGGTCATTTCACGATGCGCCCATTCCGGTTTCAGTTCAACCGCTTTAGAGCGAAAGATTTTTTCACGGGATTCGGAGCATGGCTCGATATTCAAATACCCCGCATCTGGATGACTTTGGCCACCAGCATCAAAAAAACGAAGATGCCAAGCATGAAATACGCCACTCGGCGACTGCTCTTTCCGGTCTTCATCTGCCACACACCGTATAGCAAGGTGGTCAATGAAAATGCCATCACCAGCATGAAAATACCCAGCACGATGAGTGCCTGGCCCGGACTGCCAGAAAATCGGGTTCCGTCGACCTCGACTCCAGGATGCAACAACATCGGCACCGTGTAATAACAAACCGCGCCCATTAATCCGCTCAGAAAAATCCCACAGACGAGCAGACCAAGACCGAATCGTCGCGACCAGCGTCGCGATTGCAAGCCGGCACCGCATTGAGGGCAGCGCGATTTGAATTGATGCGTCTCGAAGCCGCAAGACCCGCAGCGACTCAGATCTTCCGGATCACTGCCATCGCCACGGCCATGAAAAAAATCCGGCTCGCCGGGCAATAAGCCGCCGAAATGCGCGGTAATTTTTCTCGCCTCCCGCCATGCCGTCCCCGGCACGGGGAAACGCAATGCGGTTCGCGTGGGCGAATGTGGCACGCCCGAAGCACCTTGCCCGCCGCCGGGATAATAAAGCGACAACTCGATATACGACGGACCGCTTCCGCCATCATGCAATTCCGAATGGGTTATCTCAGGCGTTCCATGCGTCGGAATTCGGTGAATGCTGCCGTCAATCTGGATAGCTGTTTTTCCGACGATGATCTCGATTCCTTCCGCTGGAACTTCATCGCGGAGCGATAATTCATTCAAAAACACGCCCGGTTGCCGATGGATTTCATCATTCAATAATTTGAATTTCTGCCAGCTCTCTGCGTCAATGCGCCAGCGTCCTAGAACACCCTCCCCACGATCGAGTGCTTCCGTAGCGCGCTGATCCCGATGCCATATCACGGCGAACAAGCCGCCAAAAATAATGGCTGTGATTCCGTAGAATGAAAGCAGGGCCCTGGCGGTATCGCCGACAAATGACTCGGGCAAAAGAAAAGCGACGGGTGTGGCAATCATCCCACTGGCAAAAACGAACAGGGCACGATTGCGCCAAGGCCCGGCATTCCGCATAAAGTCATTCTCCGATCCGCTACGCCGCCATGGTCACCGGCATTTCCGGCAGTCACATTTCAAACGCCGATTCGTGGCGAATGCGGACAATCACATCCCCGGAAAATATGAATGGATGTCCACACTTTGCTGCGATGAAAATGCCTTGCGGCGATAAGCTATCGAGCCGTGACCGGTATCAGAATTTCATTGCGGCGCATGAACCAGGGTTTGAATGGCGGATCATAACGGGCCCAGCTTGCTGCACCAACAATCGCAAGCTTGTTCTTCGCAATCCATGCTTCCAGCTGCGATTTATGGTCCTGATATCGCTGCTCGCTCCATAACCCGGAATACCGGATGGCGGCAACGCGCTGCATCGGCACAAGCCGCAGCGTGACATTGGCGTCACTCGGTTTTGGCAACGTCGCCAGAGTATAGGAAGCCGGCATCATGAAACTTACCACCCATTGGTTACTGCCGGGATTACCGCTGGCTTGCTGGCCTACCGGTGCGGTCATACTTATTTTTTCGGATGCCGGCGATTGCGACACCGGCGCCGTCATCGCCACTTTGTTGCGCGATTGATTATTGCCTGAGATATATTTGAAGAGCCGGTTGAATGCCTTGCCCGAAGCATCTTCGAGACTTCCCTCGACACGTGTCTCGGCAAGGATGTGCGCATCATAATCGCGAATTTCAAAGACTCCCTCTTTCCTGACGAGGGTATATTTTGCTTCTTCGGTTGCCATGGCGGATGTCACTCCCAAAAGAGACAAAATAAGTGCGGAAACAATCAAGACTGTACGGTTCATGCTGCCACCCTGCGACTTCGGTAGTGCATAGTGGCTGAATATCCGTGAATGGGCCGAGAAACAGGACGAGCCTGCAAAAACAGCCGACAGACAATGCCCAGAGGCGTGGATTTTCAGTACCGAAAGACGGAATTTTCTCGTAAGATCAAACCATCTGTTTCGTCACATTCATGCTTTGATACAAGGAGACGCTATGAAGACTCAGGTACAGCCCTATCTTTTCTTCGGTGGTCGCTGCGAGGAAGCACTCGAATTTTATCGCTCGGCCGTAGGAGCGGAAATACAGATGCTGATGCGATTCGACGAAAGCCCGAAACCGATGCCGCCCGGCGTGCTTCAGCCCGGATTCGAAAGCAAGGTAATGCACAGCAGTTTCCGCATCGGTGAAACCGAATTGCTGGCATCGGATGGCTGCGATGACAAATCCAGTTTTCGCGGCTTCTCGCTTGCCCTTGGCATGCCGACAGAGGAAGAAGCCCATCGCGTATTCAATCTTCTTTCCGATGGCGGACAGGTGCAGATGCCGCTGGGAAAAACTTTTTGGTCTCCTTGCTACGGCATGTTGACCGACCGTTTCGGTATCGGCTGGATGGTGATGGTGCCTGCCGAACAATAGTTAACACAGACTGGCAAGACCAGAGAGGCCATGCATATCGAATGTGCATGGCTTTTTCTTTATCTGTGTGTTTTCGCACGGAACTCCTGCATCGCGGAATGCAGAATGGAAATCACGATATGAGCAGCTTTCCGCTGCCCGTTCATTCCTCAGGAAGAAATCCATGACCGTTGCCAGCGTAATGACCGATACACCCGTTTGCTGCACCCCGAAATCGTCATTGACCGAAGTGGCAAAAATGATGGTGGACAATGATTGCGGACAAATACCCGTGGTTGAAAACATGGCCACGCGCAAACTGGCCGGCGTGATCACCGATCGCGACATCACAACTAGAATTGTTGCGGAAGGGAAAAACTCCTCCGAAGCTTTTGCCTCCGACTGCATGAGCTCGCCCTGCATTACGGTCAAGCCGGAAGACAGCATCCAGAGCTGCTGTGCCTTGATGGAAGCCAACAAGATTCGCCGGGTACCGGTCGTCAATGCCGATGATGAAGTGGTCGGGATCGTCTCGCTTGCCGATGTTGCACGTCATGAAAATGCGTCCACCACGGCTTCAGTCGTGAAAGAAGTGTCCAGCGTTGCCTGATGCGTTTGAATGGCTATCCATTTCGATAGCCATATCGATATTCGATTCACGGCTAACAATGCATTGATTTCACCCTCACGATTGTATTGATTTTCGTGATGGTGAAAATCATGTATCCAAAAAATTCTTTTTTCGCATCCGCTTCACATTGATGCGAATGGCGCGTGATTTTTTTGCGTTTGATGTAGAAAAACAGCCGTATTTTTTCACCGCGCGCCGACTGCACGACATTTATTGTGAGAACGTGAATAAGCATCCCTGCAAACTCGCAGATCTATTCGCCCCCCCAATTCAATGGAGTCATCGCATGAAGATTCGTACAATCGCTTCCGCTATTGCCATCACCCTCGCTTTATCCACCACGGCAATTGCCGGTTCGATGCAGACAAAAGATCCGATGGTCGGCGGCGCCGCCATGTATCCGAGCAAGGACATCATCGACAATGCCGTAAATTCAAAAGACCACACGACGCTGGTGGCAGCCGTCAAGGCAGCTGGCCTGGTGGATACTCTGAAAAGCGCGGGTCCTTTCACCGTATTCGCACCTACCAACGAAGCATTCGCCGCATTGCCTGCCGGCACCGTTGATACGCTTCTCAAACCGGAAAACAAAGAAACGTTGACCGGCATACTGACCTATCACGTGGTGGCCGGTACGCTGGACAGCAAGGCACTCGACAAACAAATCAAGGCCGGTGGCGGCAAGGCGTCGCTGACAACCGTGCAAGGCGAACAAGTCACTGTCTCCGGCAGCGGCAATAAACTAAAAGTTACCGATGCGAAAGGCAACGTCGCCAATATCACGATCAACAATGTGTATCAGAAAAACGGCGTGATCCTGGTCATCGACAAAGTACTTCTGCCGAACTAGATTTTTTTCGGCATGTGTGTTGAAAGGCGGCTTCGGCCGCCTTTTTGTTGAGAACCTTATCGTCTGATCATGTTGATGTCGCTATCAATCCAGGTTTATTCCTGTTCCTCCGGACGACGTCTCCTGCCAAGCAGTCCGGCGGTCACCAGGGTAAAGATAATGCCGACTGGCAGCGGTTCGATAAACGTGATGGCAATATTGAACAGCGGGTTCTTGTACATCTGCATGAACTCGTTCATTTCCTTTTGTTGCGCTGCGATCTGCATTTCGCTTGCTCCGGATGCCCTGGCCTGCTCCATGGCGTAGGCGGCATATTTTTCGCCGAAATCCGGTGCGAGCTTGTAGTAAATCAATTCCCAGGTAGCGACATAGCAAACGCAAATGATCGCGGTAATCAGGATGCCGACTATAAACGCGCGTCCAAAACCGACAGTGCCGCCGGCGACATTGTCCCGATAGGACCTGACGCCAAAAAACACCATCAGGAAGGCGAGCACCATGGTGGTGTAGCCGATGATGGCGCCCTTGTCGAAACCGATTTGATCCTGAAACGGCAGGGTGCCGAGCATCATCACCGATAAAATGGCGCCGCCGATGAGGCCAAAGCTCAATACTATTTTTCGCATAAAAACTCCTGATTGATCACGAGGTTCCATTCAACCTGCCGGACTGGTCCGGCGCATCACCCAAATGGGTGATTTTGAATACTCTATCGCCAAATCATGCAAAAGCATGAGGCGATGACGGAAAAAAGCCCGGTTCATGGGATCAAGCGGAGTTGTCTTGCCAGTTGCACTGCCTGTGTCCGCCGTTTCACGCCCAGCTTGTCGAACACATGGCTCGAATGTGTTTTGACGGTGTTCTCGCTGACGAAGACATGGGCGGCGATTTCCTTGTTGCTCATGCCTTCTGCCATCAGCTGTAAAATCTCAAGCTCGCGCGGCGTAATCGCCAGGGACTCGAGCTTGATCTGGTCTCGCTCGAAAATGACCGGCGCCGGCACCTCGATCTTCTGTACCACGATTGTGCTTTTATTCCGCGTCAACCTGAGGCCCAGCCAGATACCGAGACCGGCAAACACAGCGGCCACCAAACCACCGTAGATTTCGATCGAATGTTCCACCACAAGCCAACGATATTCGATGAGCTTGAGTCCGGCGATCAAGATGCCGCCGAGCATTCCATAGATGAGCACTTCTTTGCGCATGGCCCATTCTACAAGCGAAAATCCCGGACACATAAGCTAGAAAGCCGCGAATCAACGCGGCTTCCGGAACCAGGTATTTTGCAATTACAGACTGTTGAGCATCGGAATCTGTGTCCCGGGATGATCAGCCGCCGCGTTCGGCCCGTACTGCAGCCAGCGATACGCGACCAATGAACCGAGCCATACTATCGGGGCCGCAAGGATCAAGCCCACGCCGCACAATAATACGCCTGCCAGGATGATCAGAAAATTAAGCAACGCCAGCAAAAACAGGTTGAGACGATTATTCGTGGTAACCGAAGAGCTGTATTCGAAGGCTTCGAAGATACCCAGATCGCGATCAACCATGGCGGTAAGGAAATAGCCGTAGCGCATGGCAATGTAGATGCCGGGAACAATCAGCAACAGCAAGCCGATTATCATCGCGATTCCAAACAGGATCGAAGCGCCGATGGCCGGCAATAATTTGGAACCTCCGCCGAACAACATACCGATCGATACTTCCCTTCCCGAAACGAAATTCAGGCCAACCCGCACCATCCCGAGTTGCATGAAGATCGACAATACCTGCTGGAAAACCTGCCCCCCTCCCTGCACCAGTAACGCTAGCGTACCGAAATCATTCGGCGCCCCACCATCGCGGGATGAAACGACCAGTACCACTTGCTGCACGATGCCGATGATGAAAGATAAACCCATCACAAGGGCAAAATAGACAAGCCCCACAAGAAAGACATTGGCAAATTGCCTGCGGGTAATTTCATAACCGCGACTGATACAGGCCATC
>JAKQKT010000367.1 GCA_029560515.1 Pseudomonadota bacterium | reverse complement strand
ATTTTGGAATTCGCCGTTGGCCAGATCGTCGAGTGTCGAGACCGACAACTTGTGGCGCAGCATGGATTTCGGCGTCATCACGACCAATGGCTTGCGGGTAGGGCGCAACATTTGACGGCGCAGCATATGGAACATTTGTGCCGGTGATGTAGGAGTGCAAACCTGGATATTGTTCAGTGCGCACAATTGCAGGAAGCGTTCCAGACGAGCCGAGCTGTGTTCCGGGCCCTGGCCTTCGTAGCCGTGCGGCAGGAACAGAGCCAAACCGCACAGACGACCCCATTTCGATTCGCCCGAGCAAATAAACTGGTCAATAACGACCTGGGCGCCGTTGGCGAAATCGCCGAACTGGCCTTCCCAGATATTCAATGTCATTGGTTCTGCGGTCGAGTAGCCAAACTCGAAGCCCATTACGGCTTCTTCGGACAGCAGCGAATCAATGATGACCGCGTGCTCCGGGTTTTGAACCAGTTCGCGCAGCGGCATCGTGGTTTGACCGGTCACTTGGTCGTGCAGCACGGCATGACGATGGAAGAAGGTGCCACGGCCGGAATCCTGACCGACAAGACGCAGCTTGTAGCCTTCCTGCAGCAGACTTGCATAGGCGAGGTTTTCAGCAAAGCCCCAATCCATGGCCAGCTCGCCAGTCGCCATTTTGTTGCGGTCTTCGTAGATTTTCGCGACGCGCGGATGCAGTTTCAGCGTATCGGGAATCGTGTTGATTTTCTTTGCCAGTGCGTCGAGTACAAAGCGCGGCGTGCCTGTTTTCACGACATCCGACAATTTGCCTTTCAGCCACGGGCTCCAGTCGACGTTCGCATTGTCCTTGTCGGCCTGCGCCAATTCGGTAGTGACATCGCCCTTGTCGAGCTTGTCGCGGTAGCTGTCGACCAATGTCTTGCTTTCGTCGCCCGTCAATACCGCTTGTGTGATCAAGGCATCGGAATAAAGTTCGCGTGTCGTTTTGCGGGCACGGATGTTTTGGTACATCAAAGGCTGCGTTGCCGATGGTTCATCGGCTTCGTTATGGCCGTGGCGGCGATAGCACACCAGATCGATCACGATGTCGCGGTTGAAAGTGTTGCGGAATTCCAGTGCAAGTTTTGCACAGAAGACAACCGCTTCGGGATCATCACCGTTCACATGCAGCACCGGCGCGCCAATGATTTTTGCCGGATCGGTGCAGTAAAGCGTCGAACGGGAATCGTCGGTACGGCTGGTGGTGAAACCAACCTGATTGTTGATCACGATGTGTACGGTACCGCCAACGCGGAACCCACGAGCCTGCGACATCTGGAACAATTCCATGATCACGCCCTGACCGGCAAACGCCGCATCGCCGTGAATCAGAATAGGCAATACTTTTTCGCCCTTGGTGTCTTCGCGACGCATCTGACGTGCGCGTACCGAACCGGCAACCACCGGGTTCACGATTTCGAGATGCGAAGGGTTGAAGGCGAGGGCCAGGTGAACTGCGCCACCCGGCGTAGCGACATCGGCCGAGAAGCCCATGTGGTATTTCACGTCACCCGAATGGGCCGGATCATCCACATGGTCGAACTTGCCTTCGAATTCGGCAAACAGTTTTTGCGCGGGTTTGCCAAGCGTATTCACAAGCACGTTCAAGCGACCGCGATGCGCCATGCCGATCACGACATCCTTTGCACCGGCACTGCCGGCATCGCGAATGACCGCATCCATCATCGGAATCAGCGAGTCGCCGCCTTCAAGCGAAAAGCGCTTTTGGCCGACGTATTTGGTGTGCAGATAACGTTCAAGACCTTCGGCGGCGGTGAGGCGTTCGAGAATGCGTTTTTTCTCGTCCTTGCCGAACGCGAACTTGCCGGCAGCACGCTCGAGTTTTTGTTGCATCCAATGCCGTTGGGCGGCATCGGAAATATGCATGAACTCCGCACCGATCGAACTGGAGTAGGTGGCATTGAGTTGAGTGACCAAATCACGCAATTTGTATTTTTCGGCACCGAAATAACTGGCAACCGCAAATTCCGAATCCAGATCGCTGTCGCTCAAACCGTGAAACGCCAAGCCGAGGTCGGGAGCGTTTTGTTGCGGCATCATTGCAAGTGGATCGAGTTTGGCGCTCAAGTGGCCGCGCGAACGATAGGCGGTTACCAGTTTGCCGACGGCGGTTTGCTTGCGGGCGCCTTCCTCATCAACGGCACCACCACCGGTTTGGTGTTTTGCCTGGGCCGCCGCGCGTTGAACTTGCGCCATCACTGCCGAATGCGGAACGTCGCCGGCTTCGCGGCCCTTGAATGCGTCGAAATAGGTCTTCCACTTGGGGCCAACGCTGTCGGCATCGAGCAAATACTGCTCGTAGAGGTCTTCGATAAAGGCGGCATTACCGCCAGATAGTTGGGAGCTTTGACTAAACTGTTTTAACAGACTATCCACGTTCTTGGCCCGACCCGCAGCTTGTGCGGCTAAGTGATTGTTGTGATTGGGGTTGTGTCCAAGGCTAATGCCTCGCACAAGAACGACAATTATAGCCTGAGCCCGTTGGCTTTTGTAGGAGCCGCCTCTGGACCGGAATCAGGACGGCCATCACAAGGGCGGCAAAACCGCCTACATTTCAAGCGCCCTGAACTCCGTGCAAACCCGGCTGCGCTCCCATACACGATTGAAATGCTCCATCAATTGCTTGTTGCGTGCCGGTAATGCCGGGCTCCAATCACCCTCGTAGCGGCCGTCCAACAGACGGAAGCAATAGGCGTTGCGATCATTGGTAATGAAGGCTGACGGGTACTGCAGGTCTTCTGGATCAACCGGGGTACGAAATTGGAATACGCTCGAAAGCCTGTGTGACAAACTGAGAAGCGGATGGGGTTTGCTGCGAACCGCGCCGACATCCTGCACAAGAATGCGGGCCACGCCCCCGCGGCTCTGGATGCCGAATTGCTTCAGCGCCTCGACAATGGCCGGATGCGCGTAAAGGCTATGTTCCAGATCCCGACTGTAGATCGCCAAGCCTCTCTTCGCCGTCGAAATCACCTGCAGAGTTGCCTCATGCAATTGAGATGAGGTCTCGAAGGTCTGCATTCTCGCGATCATGCTTTTCTCGGAATCGCGTTGCACCTGTTCGAAGGGTTCGATGGTGAGTTTCATTTTGCGATGCATGATGCCCGCTTCTTCGAATTCCTCACCAAAACAGACGAATCCGAATTTTTCATAAAAGCCAATCGCCGATACTTGCGAGTTCAAGCTGACTTCATGTAGGCCAATTTCCCTGGCCTTGTCGATGAGCGCTTGCAGCAGGGCAGCTCCGACCTCCTTGCCACGCCATTCCTTGAGCACGGCCATTCTTCCGATTTTGTGCTCCGGTGTCAGGCGTCCGGTGCCGATTGGCTGATTGTCGTTGTCTCGGGCAATCACGTGATAGCAAACGGGATCCATGGCATCCCATTCTTCTTCTATCGGCACCTTTTGTTCAACGACGAATACCGGTTCCCGGATGGCACGCAAATCCCTGAAATCGACCTGGTAGTCGGCGGGCTCAACGCGAAAATCGGACATCGGTATTGTCATAAGCCACTCCAAATATGATCAGGAACTATTTTTGCAGAACCAAGTATCCACGTTCGACGAGCTCAAAAACCAGACCATGTTCCGATTCTGGAATATCGTTGAATGCCTTTGCATCCAGAGCTTGCGCATGCGCCAGTCGGGATGCAACTGCCGGAAGAGTCGCAAAGCTTTCACCTTGAACGAACAGGACCGCATCGCGACCATCCTTGCACCAGGCCCAACGCGCAAATGGATGTGGTTCAAGCACGGCGCCCTTGGCCAGTTGCAGGATTATTTTTTCCGGTTTTGGAGTTTTCGGCGGCGCTGCAATTTCCATCGAATTTCGATAAGTCGTCACAAACCGGCCAAAGAAAATTGCGGCGGCTGCCGGGGAGTCGGGGACATGCTGCTTGAAAATATCCAATACGCGTCCGCAGGTATCGGCATCGATTTCGGTATTGTCTTTGGCCACTTTCAAATCGCCGTCGTTGTAGCGAATTTCTTCGCTGACACGCTCGAATAAACCGTCTGCCCAATCATTCAGAAGCTCTGCATGCGAGGGGGCACGCATTCCCAGCGAAAATGTCATGCAGGCATCCACCGCTTCGCCATGATGCGGAACGCCGGGTGGCAAATAGAGAATGTCGCCGGGCTGCAAGATCCATTGCTGCGAAGGACTGAAATGTTGCAGCAATTTCAGTTCGGTATTTTTTCGGAAAGCCTTGTCGGCATCCGGATTTTCATCAATTTC
Source organism: Pseudomonadota bacterium (assembly GCA_029560515.1). Lineage (GTDB taxonomy): Bacteria > Pseudomonadota > Gammaproteobacteria > Xanthomonadales > Xanthomonadaceae > Arenimonas. The sequence goes on along the minus strand of JAKQKT010000367.1, from coordinate 4,860 downwards.
CCAGCGTCGCTGGCCATATGCCTGCAATAGAAAAACATCGTATTGGTCAATATGGGGCCCGACGGAACCACCGGACGAGGCAAAGCTGATCATCACGTCATCCACGCGCCAGCGCGGCAAAAAATCGAATGCCGAGATCAGTTGGCGGACATCGCCATCCCACTTGTCCATATCCTGCACCAGCAAGGTCCAGTCTTTTTTTCCGAGCTTCGGGAAAATCGATTCCTTGAATGGCCCGGTTTCAACCGAATAATGATCTTTTTTACGGTCATGCTTGACCAAGCGTGCCAGTACACCTTCTTCGCAGGCAATACCGGCAAGGTCTTCCGGTGCCAAAGGCGCCTGATAGTCGGAAAATGCCTGGCGGATCAGTAGCGGCTTTTTCTGCCAATAGTCGCGCAGGAATTCCGTCACCGGCATGCCGAGAAAGTGTTTTTTGCTAGCGGTGACTTCGATCATTTTCAAATCTCTTTCGCCAGTTTTTCCGCCAGACCGACGTAACTTGCAGGTGTCATCGCGATCAAGCGTGCTTTCGCATCGGCAGGCAAATCAAGTGATTGGATGAACTCGCGCATAGCGGTTTCATTGATACCGTGGCCGCGTGTGAGCGCCTTTAGTTGTTCGTAAGGGTTCGGCAATCCGTAACGTCGCATCACGGTTTGTACCGGCTCGGCCAATACCTCCCAGGCGGCATCGAGATCGGCTGCGAGTTTTTCCGGGTTGACTGATAGCTTGTTCAGTCCGCGCTGCAACGAATCGATTGCGATCAGGCTGTGACCGAAAGCAGTGCCCAATGCACGCAACACAGTTGAGTCGGTCAAGTCGCGTTGCCAGCGGCTGATCGGGAGTTTCTCCGAAAAATGTGAAAGCAATCCGTTCGCCAAACCGAAGTTTCCTTCGGCATTTTCGAAATCGATCGGGTTTACTTTGTGCGGCATGGTCGAAGAACCGACTTCACCGGCTTTTACCGCCTGCTTGAAATAGCCGAGCGAAATATAACCCCAGATATCGCGACACAGATCGATGCCGATCGTGTTGATGCGGCGCTGCACATCAGCGATTTCGGCGATGCAATCATGCGGCTCGATCTGGGTGGTGTAGGGATTCAAAACCAGACCCAGCGATTCGACGAAGTTCTTCGCGAAAACCGGCCAGTCGACATCGGGATACGCCACGATATGGGCATTGTAATTGCCGACCGCACCATTGATCTTTCCGAGCAATTCAACGTGACCGAGTTGTTTCAATTGGCGTTCGAGGCGGGAAAGTACGTTGGCGATTTCCTTGCCGACGGTACTTGGCGATGCAGTTTGTCCATGCGTGCGGGACAAGATGGACAGTCCCGCATGTTCGCGCGCCATGCTGCGCAGCTTCGTTCCGAGTTGCTGCAGGGCCGGTTGCATCACCATGGCACGCGCTTCGTTGAGCATCAGCGAATAACTCAGGTTATTGATGTCTTCCGATGTGCAGGCGAAATGCACGAACTCTAAAGCAGGGCCGAGTTCGGCGTCGTCCTTGAGTTTTTCCTTGATGCAATATTCGACCGCTTTTACGTCGTGATTGGTGGTGCGTTCGATTTCCTTGACGCGGGCCGCGTCATCCACCGAAAAATTAGCCGCCAAATCCCGTAATTTTTTGGTGGCAGCGGCGGAGAAGGGTTTCAGTTCTTCGATTCCCGGCTCGTTTGAAAGAGCGATCAGCCATTCTATTTCCACTTTTACCCGGGCCTTGATCAGCCCGAATTCGGAAAATATCGGTCTGAGCGCATCACATTTGCCGGCGTATCGGCCGTCGAGTGGAGAAAGGGCGAGTAGGGTAAATTCGGACATGATGGGTAGTTCAGGCAGTCTGCGAAGTCTCCAATTGTACCGCTGAACGGGGTTATCATCGCCACATTCTCCTTGCAACGAGCCAACTATGAGCCAGAAAACGCGTGTAGAGCACGACAGCATGGGCGAATTGCGAGTACCGGATGAGGCTCTATATGGCGCCCAAACCCAGCGTGCAGTCGATAATTTTCATATTTCCGCCTACCCAATGCCTTTTGAATTCATCACGGCGCTGGCATTAATTAAAGCGGCTGTCGCCAACGCGAACGGTGAACTGGGGCATCTGACCAAAACACAGTCATCGGCGATTGTGAAGGCTGCGGAACAAGTGGCAAAAGGACAATGGCGCGAACATTTTCCGGTGGAGGTATTCCAGACCGGTTCGGGCACCTCCAGCAACATGAATGCGAATGAAGTCATTGCCACGCTGGCATCGAATGCCGCGAAGCTGAAAATCCATCCGAATGATCACGTCAATGCTGGACAAAGCTCGAATGACGTCATTCCCACCGCGATCCAGGTCTCGGCGAATCTTGTCTTGCACCGGGATTTGCTGCCTGCATTGAAACATCTGCAAAAAACGATCGATAAACGCGCCAGGGAATTGGCGAAGGTCATTAAAACCGGACGTACGCATTTGATGGACGCCATGCCGTTGAGCTTCGGACAGGAGTTGTCGGGCTGGTCGGCGCAGGTTTCTTCGTGCATCGAACGTTTCGAAGACACTAGCAAGCGTTTGCAAAATTTGCCGCTCGGCGGCACCGCAATCGGCACCGGAATCAATGCCGATCCGAAAATGCCGCGTCTTGCTTGCCAATATTTGAAAAAACAGACCGGCGTCAAATTCAGCGAGGCGAAAAACAAATTTGAAAGCATCGCGGCGCAGGACCACATCGTCGAACTATCCGGGCAGTGCAATGTGCTGGCGGCTTGCCTGATGAAAATCAGCAATGATTTGCGCTGGATGAATTCCGGACCGCTCGCGGGCCTGGGCGAGATTGAGCTGAAAGCATTACAGCCTGGCTCTTCCATCATGCCAGGCAAGGTCAATCCGGTGATTCCGGAAGCGGTGGCGATGGTGTGTGCGCAGGTGATGGGCAACCACACCACGATTACCGTGGCCGGCCAAAGCGGCAATTTCCAGCTGAACGTGATGCTCCCGTTGATTGCCCACAATATTCTGGAAAGTCTGCGCTTGTTGTCTTCTGCTTCCTTGGCACTTGCCGATAATGCGATTGCCGGCTTTGTCGTTCGAGAAGACCGGATTGCACAGGCGCTTGATCGCAACCCGATTCTGGTGACCGCATTGAACCCGATTATCGGTTATGAAAAAGCCGCCGCAATTGCGAAGCGTGCCTACAAGGAAAAACGGCCGGTACTGGATGTGGCCATCGAAATGACCGATCTGGGGGCAGTGCAGCTACGTAAATTGCTGGATCCGAAGTTTCTCATTTAACCGGCAATGGTTCCGATAGAAATTTCTCGATGTTGGCTCGGTAGGCCTCAGGCTTATCCCACCAGATGATGTGCCCGGCATCCGGAATGAACTGATAACGTGCATTGGGGTACAAGGCGACATATTCATAGGCATCTGAATAGGAAATAAAATCGCAACCGCCTTGAAGCACCATGACCGGCGCTTTCATTTTTGGCATCAATGCGCGGGGGTTGTCGGAGTCCTGGTAAAAATTGCTGCCGGCACGGCTATACATGCCGCCGCCACCTTCTTCCGGTTTTACGTTTTTCCGGTCGCACACCATGTCTTCGGTAAAGCGCGATGCCATCGTGTTTAACGTATTGTCCACTTCCTGGTCTGAAGCAAATTTCCTGTCGAACATAGTTGCGATAGCCAGAGATACTATGGCGCGTACCGGCATGGAATCGATGTCCTGCTTTGCCCGTGCCTCGCCGTTCGGATCGATATTCCTGAACGTCAGGTTTGCCGGTACGGGATAGCGAATTTCATTTCTTGGCCGACCGTTTTCGTCGAATTCCACGGGGTCGATATCCCCAGGGGAAGAGAGGATCAATTTCTCTACCAATTCCGGATGAAGTACCGCCATGCCGGTCGCTATTTGCGCACCGTAGGACTGACCGATGATCACGACTTTTTCGGCTTTGATTTGCCGGGTGATGATTTCATACAGATCTTCTACATGGCCATGCAAGGTGGTGTCCTTGGGATGTTCACGGCGGTCGGAGAGGCCGGTTCCGGATTGGTCATAAAAATATAAGTCCCGTCCGCTGTTTGAAATCGGCGCCAGTGTTTTTACGATCGAACTGTGGATGTAGCCACCCGGACCGCCATGCAGAAAAATGATGGGTGCTTTTTTTTGCTGATTGTTTGAAGCAACTTTTTGATAGGCGATCCGGTAATTTCCGGGCATCGACCAATAATGCGTATCGGCGGTGGGCTGGATTGGCTTCACGGTAGCAGTTATCGGGATCAATGCGAGTAACGCGATGACTGACACGCCAGTCAGTAGCAATATTCCAAAATATTTAAACGCCCGTTTAGCGAATGCTTTCATCCTGAACACTTTCCATATGAATTTTGGGCAAACAAAAGCCGGCCCATTTCAGCGAACCGGCTTCGTGGTGTATCGGGAATGACTACTTCCGTTCGACTACTTTGTCGCGACGATTGCAATCGTCAAAATCGTCTTCAGTCATGGTGGCGTAAGGCTTGAATTCAGGCAGCGATTCGGCAAGTTTTTGTTGTGACTCCAGCAGCAAAGGCAATTGTTCACACAATAATTTAGCGGAAGCTTCAATTTTCTTCGCCTCGGCTTCGACCTTCTGCTCGACCTGGCCCGACTCGCCGGTAAATAGCCCCTTGATGGATTCGCCTACCGCTTTCTTGGCCAGATCCACGCCTTGCATGCCAAGTTCCATGCCACTGATGGCGACATTACCAAGCAATTCACGATGCCTGATGAGCAACTTGCGTTGTTCTGCCGTCACCGTGACGGCCTTGCCATCGATCAGAAGATCACCCTGTGGCGTGATTTCGGCTTTCGCATTGCCCGCA